>JBEKTJ010000020.1:0-57449 GCA_049516155.1 Bryobacteraceae bacterium | reverse complement strand
GCTGCACGGGGGGATAGCGAGACGAGGGGTTACTTGCGGTCCCTGTCGTCGAGCAGGCCTTTCAGGCCCTTGAGTTGCTCCGTGATCTTACGTTCGCGCGAGACCAGCGAGAGCACGTAGACCACCAGGATCAGCCAGGCGGCCAGGAACCCGTAAAACATGAAAGTGAAATTGCGTGTATCCATTGGGTCTCCTTTAAACAGCGTGAGCGTAGCGGCGTATGGAATCGATTTCGCGCTGCACTTCCTCCTGGCGGAGGCGGATCAGCGACAGCACGACGGCCAGCAGAACGAGGGCGACGAGATTGAGCACAGCGGTCAGGTACATGGCCGGATCGATGCTGCCGCCTCCCCAGAAGACAGGTTGCGGATGCTGCGTGCGCCACCACTTGATGGAGAAGATCACGATCGGTACGTCGACGAAAGCGAAGATGTTGAAGACGGCCGAGATGCGCGCGCGCGCCGTGGGATCTTCGATGGCGCGGCGCAGCATCAGGTATCCGGCGTATAGCAGCCAACAGACCAGGGCGGAGGTGAGGCGCGCGTCCCAGGTCCACCAGATACCCCAGATGATGCGCCCCCAGATCGACCCTGTGACCAAATTGGCGGCGAGAAAGGCCAGGCCGACTTCGGTGACGGCGACAGAGATGGCGTCGAACTTGAGGTTTCTGGTCAGCAGGTACGTCACGCTGGTGATGCAGGTAACGGCCGCGCACAGCATCGCGGTGATGGCCGCGGGCACGTGGAAGAAGATGATGCGGTAGATCATCCCTTGCGAAGCTTCGTCGGGAAGCTGCATGAAGATGGAATAGAGATCGCGGGCCAACAGAATCGCCGCAATCGTGCCCAGACCGTAGATTATTTTTTCGCGCATAGCAAAACTCCCGGACAGGCCAGAGGCCTATCCTACCAGCACCGTCTCCAGCAAGACTAGAGACAGCGCTGTAAAAATCACATCGAAGGCCACCAGCAAGCGCAGCCAGACTTCGTTTTCGCCCCCGAGCGGCTTGCCGGCAATCAAATCCATCGTCAATTTCATGGCGCTCATCAGGGCCGGAATCAGCATGGGATAAACCAGCAGCGGCGCCATCAATTCGCGCAAGCGGATATTCACGGTGAGCGCGCTGAAAATGGTCCCGATGACCGTAAGCCCCCACGTACCCAGCGTCAAAACAAATAGCAACGACCAGATCTGCCCGGTCCAGTGCACATTATAGAAGATACCGAAGACCGGCAAGGAAACCAGTTCTACGGCGATGACCAGCGCGAAGTTTGCCAGGGCCTTGCCCAGGAACAGCGCACCCCCGGAGATCGGCGCGGCGACCAGGGCATCCAGGCAATCGTTGGGAACCTCGCGCGCGAAGCTGCGGTTCAGGACCAGCGTGCCGGCGAAGGCGAACACGATCCACAACAGGCCGCCGGACATTTCGATGGTCTCCTGCTCTCCGGGATCGAAGGCGAAGCTGAACAATACCAGTATCACGATGGAGAACGCCAGCGCGGCATTGATGGCTTCCTTGGTGCGCAGCTCAGCGCGCAGGTCCTTTCGGGCGATTACCAGCGTCTGCCGGAAGAAGTCCATCAGGCCTCGTCGAAATGCGCGTAGACCCAGCCGGGTTCGGCCAACATTTGCGGCGTGCGCTCGCCATTGAAGGCGATCCTGCCGCGGTTCAAAAGCGCGACGTGGGTAGCCAGTTCCAGGGCTTCGCGCAACTGATGGGTGGACATGACCACGGTGCGGCCTTCGGCCAAAGCTTCGCGCAGGAGGCGCTGGAGCACGGCGATGGCGCGGTCGTCGAGCGCCGTGAACGGCTCGTCGAGCAACAGCACGGAAGGTTCATGCAGGAAAGCGCGGGCCACTGCGAGGCGCTGGCGCATGCCGCGGGAGAATTCGCGCACCAGGCCGTCTTTGACGCGTTCGAGGCCGGTCCGCTCCAGCCATTCCATAGCCGACTTGTGGGGATCGGGCAGGTTGTAGAGCCGTCCAAATAGGCTCAGGTTTTCAAGAGCGGACAGCTCGTCATAGACACAGATGCCGTGGCCGATCCAGCCGACGCGGCGGCGCGTTTCAGTTTCGCGCGGATCGTTGCCGAAGATGCGTACATGCCCGCGGCCGGCCCTGGAGAAGCCGCCGATGATGCGCAGCAGAGTGGTCTTGCCAGCACCATTGCGGCCGATCAATGCCAGACAGGCGCCGGGTTCGGCGTGTAGCATCACGTCGCGCAAGGCGGGATAGTCGCCGTAGAACTTCCAGACACCCTCAGCGGCGACCGCGCTCATTCTTTCCTTTCGCGGGGAGGCCAGGAGACGCGGCGGCCGGCTGGGCGCGGTACAGCACGATGAAACCCAGGGCTAGGATGCCGAAGGCCAGTGCCAGAATCCACTTCATGTTTTGCCGGAGGACTCTTGGGGAGACCTCTTCCAGAGCGGGGCCGTTGTCGGCTGAATCACTGTCGGTAGCGGAAGCGGCAGGCATGGACCCGGCTATCTCCACCTTGTAAGTGGGGGCCGCAACGCTGTAGATCGACGCTTGCGAGCGCGGCTCCTGGCCTTTGCTCTCGACTCCTTCACCCTTCAGCGTGACGCCGTTCGGGACAACCAAAAGCGTAGGCTCTTCGGTCTTACCGACGGTCTTGCCCTCAAATACGGCTCCCGAGCTATAGGGGACCAAGTAAGATACCTGAATGGTCGTTTCGCCGGGCTTGATCGGAAAATCGACCTTGTAAATACCCGTCTGATTGGTCTTGTCGGCGGCGCGGTCGATGGGCATGCCTTGCGGCGCTGTGGCCTTGACTTGAACGATGCCTTTGGCGGCGGCGGGAAGATAGAACTTGAGCGTACCGCCATCGGGGTCATTGTAAGTAGTGACGCCGCTATTGGTGAATATGAACCCTTCGCTGACGGACATTTGCGCGCCGCTGGGCTGGAAGATCATAAAATGGCGCGAGATGCGGGCGCCGCCGGGCTGCTTTGACGAATTATACACGTCGAGCGACAGTCCACTGCTAGCGGAGCCGGGCGGCAGCATGTGGTTGTAAGTGACGCCGTCGTAGGCAGTCTGGATAAGGTGCGGGCCTTCCGGCGTTTGTTCGATGTGGAACTTGCCTTGCGCTCCGGACTTGACGCTTTCGACAGACTCCATGCCGGCTTGGCCTAACTTGTACAGCGTAACCGTGGCGCCGGGCTGCGGCTGACCCGTGGTCTTGTTGACAACCGTGCCGTCGACAGCGGCAAGCAATGGAACCACGGATAAACACAGATAAACACAGATGGTTTTCATGACTGTGCCACTTTCATGGGCTTGCCACATTCACCGCAGAATTTCAGCGGCTGGGCGAACCTCGCCCCGCAGTGCGGGCAGATTAGCAGATCGGTGGCGGGCTTTGGTTCGGGCGGCGCCTGATGCGCGACCGATCCATTGGGACTCAGTTGCAGTTTAAGGCGGTCCACTTCCGCCATCACCTTGGCCAGTTCGCGCTGCAGATCCTTCTTGGTCTGCTGGTAGTCCTGATCGGAGAGTTTGCCGACACGGTACTCGAACTGGAGGTCGCGCAGATTTTCGTAGATAGCGGCTTTACGCTCATCCAAATGCTGAAACGGGGAAACCGGCGCAGGCTCGGGCAGATCCTTAGCCCGCACCATCAGGATGAAGACGATCGCCCCGATGGCGATCAGCGCTGCTATGGCAATAATCATTTATTCCAGGTGCGCCAAATCTTTCTCGATCTCCTCGCGGTACCTGGCCAGTTCGGAATCGTCGGGAGGCGGCCCTATTTCTGCGGCGGGCCGGGGTTTGCGATAGCGGCGGATGAACCACCAGATCAACGCCAGGCCCGGCGCGATCAATAAATACGGAATGAGCCAGCCATAGGCGCTGGGGTCGCCCCGATAGACCGCGGGTCCGAACTCGGCGACGAACTGATCGACGATCGTTTTGTCGGTCAATCCCGCCGCTTGCAGCCGCGCGATCTTCTCCTTGGCCGGCTTCGAAAAACTGCATTCCAGCATGGCACAGGTGGCGACGGTGTCCTTGCAGCCGCATTGGCAACCGATGTGCGCGCCGACGCGGCGGACATCCACGCTGGGTTTTTCCGCGGCGGTATCGGCTAAGCCGAGGGGGGCGAAGGCGAAGATAAGGACGCAAAGCAGGGCGGGGCTGAAAGCCCCGCGCAGGCTGCGAGCCTGCCCCACACCCTTATTTCGGAACTTCCGCATATCTCCTGGTAATGCCCACCACTTCGGTGCGGGCGTATTGCATCTTGATCTTGCTGGGAACCAAGCACACCAGCGTGCCGCCGATCAGCACCAGGCCGCCGATCCAGATCCACGAGACCAGCGGGAAAACGTAAGCCTGGATCACGGCGCGGACGCCATCGTCGGACATGCCGCCGAAGTTGAGGTACAGATCTTCGTTCAGGCGCGGACGCACGCCTACTTCGGAAGTACCCTGGCGGCTGGCCTTATAGAAGCGTTTTTCGGGTTCGAGAGTGCCGAGCACATCGCCGGCGCGCGAAACCAGCACGGTGGCGCGATGCCAACTATAGTTGGCGTTTTCACCTTCCTTCAGATCGATCACCTTCAGATCGTAGTGTCCCAGGGCCAGAGTATCGCCTACGTTCATTTCCTTGACATCGGCCTTATTAAAGGCCGCGCCGGTAAATCCGATGAAAATGAGCACGATCCCCATGTGCACCAGATATCCGCCGTAGCGTCGCGTATTGCGATGCGTCAACTCGATGGTCGCGCGCAGCAGATTCATACTGTTCTTGGCGGCGATGGCGCGGCCGCCTTTGTAGAACTCCATCAGCACGGTGAGCGCCACGAAGAGGCAGAAACCGAAGGAAATCAGCGCGTAAAAACTGCGCACGCCGGCGGCCAGCAGCGCGCCGGCGAGAACCAGGGAGGCAATGCCGGGCCACTGAAAGTTACGGCGCAGGCTTTCCGTTGAGGTCCGGCGCCATGCAAATAAGGGACCGACTCCTGTAAGGATCAGGAGGAACAGCCCGATCGGGATCATCAGCTTGTTGAACCAGACCTGATCGAGACTGATCTTCTCACCCGACACTGCTTCCGAGATCACGGGGAACAACGTGCCCCAGAGCACCGCGAAGCAGCTTGCCAGCAGGATCAGGTTATTAAACAGGAAGCTGGATTCGCGGGAAATCACGCTTTCCAACTCGGCCTCACTCTTAAGATACTGGAGACGGTCGAGAATCAGGTAAGCGATGCCCGCAATGCAGATAGCCAGGAACGACGTAAAGTACTTGCCCAGGGGGCCTTGCGCGAAGGCATGCACGGACTGCACCAGGCCGGTGCGCGTGAGGGAAGTGCCGAGAATACAAAGGAGGAACGTCGTGGAGATCAGCACGATGTTCCATACCTTCATCATGCCTTTCTTCTCCTGCATCATGACGGAGTGGAGGAAAGCGGTGCCGCTGAGCCAAGGCAGTACGGAAGCGTTTTCGACGGGGTCCCAACCCCAGTAACCGCCCCATCCAAGCACGTGGTAAGCCCAAGCCATTCCGAGCATGACGCCCGTGCTCTGGAAGAGCCAGGTGACCAGAGTCCAGCGGCGCGTAGTATGAATCCAGCTATCGCCGGGTTGCCGCGTGATCAGCGATGCGATGGCGAAGGCGAAAGGCACTGTGAAACCCACATAGCCGAGGTAAAGCATCGGCGGGTGGATGGCCATAGCCGGGTACTGCAAGAGGGGATTCAAACCGTTGCCGTCCGGGACCGCGACGATCGAGCCTTCCTGCGCTAACATCTTGAAGGCATTGACTACGAAGTTATTCAGGATCAGGAAGAAGGTCTGCACGAACATGAGCACGCCGACCACGTACGGCATCATGTCGCGATGCTTGCGGCGGTTGGTGAAAACCACCACCGCGGAGTAAGTGGAGAGCAGCCAACTCCAGAAGAGCAGGGAGCCTTCTTGTCCACCCCACCACGCCGCAAACTTATAAAGTAGCGGCATGCTGCGGTTGCTATGCTGGGCGACATAGGAGAAACGGAAATCGCCCGTGACCAGGCTATAGACCAGGATACCGGAAGCGATGGATATGAGCGCCCATACCGAGTAGACCGCGCGCTCGCCGCTAACTATTAAGAAGGGCTTCCGTCGGATGCGGCCGATTACGGACGCGAACAAAGCGTAGATAGCGGCGCAAAACGCCAGGAGTACGGCCAGCGATGCAACGTTTTCCATGCGTCGGCCTTTCTAAATCGTCTTATTAACGGGGAGCGCCGGGGCGGCACGCAAATTGCCCGGCTTGGCTTCGTATTTGGAAGCGCACTTCGCCTGAATCTTGCTGGCGTGGAAGACGCCATCGCGCCCCATGCGGCCGTCGGCCAGAGCCTGCGCGCCATCGCGGAAAGTGTCCGGCAGGGGATCGGAGCCGGTGTAGGCCACCTTGAGTTCGCGTTTATCCTGGATGAGGGTGAAGTTGACCTGTCCATGGGCATGCTGGATGGAGCCACTGGCAACGTCGCCGGCAACGCGGAGGCGCTCGGTGAAAGCGCGGTCGCCCATTTGGCCGACTTCGCTAATAGTTTTGTAGTAGGTTTTGGTTTCGCCGACCCCAGTGCTGGCCAGCCAGACCAGAGCGGCGATTACAACCGCGATCAAAACGGCAAACTTACCGTATTTTCTCATACCGTCCCTCTGAAGCCCTAGTATATCTGAAACCGCGGCGGATAGCTTGGGTTCCGGTTAAGGCATTGCTCCGCCTCGCCCCGAGATGGTAAAATCCTTGGCTTGCGGAGTGCGGCCCGCAGAACGGCCCAATTCGGATTTTGAGGCATCCATGACTCCCGCGTTCTTTGCCTGTTGTCTTTTTCTGCAAAGCCCGACGCCGGAAGTCATCCAGCACGCGCAGGCCGGGGCGGCGGCGGCGCAGCAGGGCCGGCTGAGTGTGGCGATTCAGGAATACCGCAAAGTAGTTGAACTGCAGCCGAATTCCCCGGTCGGCCATGCCCGTCTGGGAGACGCTTACTTTCAAAACGGCGAATATGCCGCGGCCATCCCGGAACTGGAGCTTGCGCTGCGGCTCAATCCCAGCCTGAACGACACGCATCAAACCCTGGGCGTTTTGCTGTTGATGCAAGGAAACCCGGAAGGAGCGTTGCCGCACCTTGAGAAAGTGAGGACGCCGCAGTTGCTGGGGCTCGCCTATCTGGAGACGGGCAGGCTGGGCGCCGCGATTGCGGCGCTGCACGCCGCTTTGGACAAGCAGCCAAACGATCTGAATTTGCTTTACTACTTTGGCCGGGCGACAGGTCTCGCCGCGAAGAGGAGTCTCGATGAGCTGGCTAAAGTCAACCCCGGCCTGGCGCACAAAAGCGGCAACGCGGACAACGGGAGCCAGCCGCGCGAGGGCCTTGCGCGCGATGTGGTGAGCTTGCAAAACGCGCTGGCGAAGCAACCCAACGATGCGGACCTGCTTCTTGCCTTCAGCCGGGCGGCGGCGCAGGCCTCCAAACAGGCATTCGATCGCATCTTGCAATTGGACGCGGTTTCGGCGCGGGCGCATCAGGTCTTGGCGGAACGCTACCTGGATAGCGGCCGCCTCGCCGACGCCGAACGGGAATACATCGAATCGCTGTGGCTGAAGCCGTCCACGGCTAATGTGCACCTGGCGCTGGGAGATGTCTTTGCCGCGGAGCGGAAGTGGCCCGACGCGGTTGCGCAATTTCATATGGAAACGCAGCTTCGGCCATTCAGCGCCGACGCTTTTTATAGTCTCGGCTTGCTGCTCCTGCAACAAGGGGAGGCGCGGGGCGCCGTCGAGCAGCTTGCCCAAGCCGATCGCCTCAGGCCGGAGACGCCGCAAATCCTGCTGGCTCTGGGTAGAGCCGATTTCGCCGCCCACGATACCGCAAGCGCGGAAGCGTCATGGATCAAGCTGCTGGGTGTCGATAAAACCACCGGTGTCGCCGCCGCCGCCCACCTGGAATTGTCCACGCTGTATCGCAATACCGGAAAAACGCAAGAAGCGGATCGCGAGACGACCGCGTACGAACTTCTCAAAAAACAAGGGGCCTCCGATGAACCTCGCAAAATACCGTGACCGCATGGGTGGGGCAGGCTCTCGGCCCGCATTTCGATACTTTGCGACCGCCGCCGTGGCCGCCGCCATTTTCCTGGCGGTATATACCGGGGGCGCCGCCGCGCCCGCCACGCCGGAGGTTCAGTACCCTCCCGAGAACACCTCGGCGCTGCTGGCCGCGCGAAAACAACAGCAGTTGAAAACCGTCGATCAGTTCAAGGTGTTCTATCAATTTCAATTCGAAGACAAGCTGGGCCAGAGCGGCATCACCTTCGTGAATCACATCGTGGAGGACGCGGCCAGAGAGTATCAAGCGGCCCACTACGACCACGGAAATGGGATCGCCGTGGCGGATGTCGACGGCGATGGGCTGTACGACATCTACTTTGCAAGCCAAACCGGCGGAAACGAGCTCTGGAAGAACCTGGGCGGCGGCAAGTTCAAGAACATCACCGCGGAAGCGGGGGTAGGCGTACCCGGCCGGATCAGCGTCTCGGCTGCTTTTGCGGATATCGACAACGACGGAGATCCCGATCTGTTCGTTACCACCGTACGTGGGGGTAACCTGCTATTCGAAAACGACGGCCACGGGCACTTCCACGATATTACGCGCGAATCCGGCATCGACGGCGCGGCACATTCCTCAGGGGCCGTTTTCTTCGACTACGACCGCGATGGGCTGCTGGATCTATTGGTGTGCAACGTCGGCAGATATACATCGGACCGGAAAGGCGCGCAGGGCGAATACGCGGCCCTTCCCGATGCGTTTAACGGGCATCACTTTTTCGATCGCTACGAATTCCCGGTCCTGTATCGCAACCTGGGGCACAACCGTTTTAAGGACGTAACGGCAGAAGTTGGTCTGAAGCCGGTTGGATGGTCGGGAGACGCGACCTTCGCCGACCTCAATGGGGATGGCTGGCCGCAAGTTTATTTCCTCAACATGCAGGGAGCCAATCATTTTTTTGAGAATCACGAGGGCAAGTTCACAGAGCAAACCAGCCGCTATTTCCCGAAGACGCCGTGGGGCGCTATGGGGATCAAGTTTTTCGATTATGACAATGACGGCCGCATGGACCTTTTCATCACGGATATGCACTCGGACATGTGGGCGGACGCGGCTCCCGCGGACGAGAAGAAGAAAGCGCCGAAACCGCTCGGCGAGGATATGCTCATGGGCCCGGCCAGCAGTTTTGTGTTCGGTAATGCGCTTTATCACAACCTCGGCGGCGGGAAGTTCGAGGAGGTTTCGGACCGCATGGGCGTGGAGAACTATTGGCCCTGGGGACCCAGCATCGGCGACTTTAACGCCGACGGCTGGGACGACATCTTCATCGCCTCGAGCATGAACTTTCCGTTCCGCTACGGTATCAATTCCCTGCTGTTGAACAATCGGGGACAGAAGTTTCTCGACGCGGAGTTCCTGCTCGGCATCGAGCCACGGAGAGGGGGGCGTACCCATACGCCCTGGTTTGATTTGGATTGCTCGACTCTACCCGCCGACGCCAAGAAATATTATGTGGACCCGTGTAAGGGTCACACGGGAAAAATCACGATCATGGCGCCGTTGGGCACCCGGTCGGCCGCGGTTTTCGACCTCGACAACGACGGCGATCTCGATATTGTGACCAACGATTTCAATTCCGCGCCGCAAGTTCTGGTCAGCAATCTCTCCGCGAAGCGGCGGATTCACTGGCTCAAGGTGAAACTGATCGGCACCACCTCAAACCGCGACGGCCTGGGTGCGTTCGTGCGCGTCACCTCCGGCGGGCGGACTCTGACGAAATACAACGATGGCAAGTCCGGTTACCTGTCGCAGAGTTCGCTGCCGCTGTACTTTGGCCTGGGAGACGCACAGAAGGTTGATCGCGTCGAAGTCGATTGGCCTTCGGGACACAAGCAGTCGATTACCGAGGGGCTGCGCCCTAACGAGGTTCTGCAAATCACGGAAACCCGATGACGGGAACGTGTATCCCGCCTGCTACGCTGTGACAGGATCGTAACCGGCCGTGGCATACCGTTTGAAATTGGGCGAGCGTGTCCCACAAGGCATTCGGCGCATCGTCCGCGAGGAAATCGAGGCCGCGGCCCGCCAATTGAGCGGTAAGGGAGAAACCGATCGCGACGAAGCCATCCACGAAGCGCGGAAGAATGTGAAAAAGATCCGCGGCGTGCTGCGTTTGGTCCGGCCGGAGTTGCGCGAGATCTATGGCTTGGAAAACTCCCATTTTCGCGGCATCGGACAGCAACTCTCCCACTTTCGGGATGCCGGCGCGGTCATCGAAACCTTCGATGCGCTACGCCGGAAGCACCACGGCGAGATGGACGGGCAGGTGCTGTCGATCGTGCGCCGGCGTCTGAAGGCGCGCAAGACACAGACGGAAAAACACGCCAACATCGGCGAGGTGCTGGAGGGCTTGGCCGCCACGCTGCGTCAGTCGATGGAGAGGGTGGGGACCTGGCCGCTTTCGACGGACGGTTTTGCGGGTATCGCGCCAGGCCTCGAAGCCACCTTCCGGCGCGGCCAAAGGGCATTGGCTCGGGCGCGCAAGCATAGTTCGCCGGAGAGCTATCACGAATGGCGCAAACGCGTCAAAGACCACTGGTATCACGTCCGGCTGCTGGAAGCGTTTTGGGACGGCGCGATGCCGGCGTACGAACGCAGGCTGAAGGATCTTGAGACCTGGCTGGGGGAGGATCATAATCTGGTCGTCCTGCAGGAGACAGTGATGGCCGATCCCGGTTTTTATGGAGACGAAGCCGATATCGGCCGGCTCGTGCGGCTGATCGGCGAGTATCACCACGAACTGCGCGACGATGCGCTCAAGCTCGGCGAGCGCATCTACGCCGATAAACCGCGGAAGTTCAGCGGAAAGATGCGGCATATGTGGGACAATGCGCAGGACAAGTCTTCCGGCCCGTCCAAGATGGGCTGAAGCCGGCCCTCCTACTCCAGCAGCGCCCGGATTCTGGGGCCCAGCTCCATGAACTGCTCCAGGCTTGCTGGCTTGCGAAAATAGCCGCTGGCGCCTAACCCCATAGCCATCTCCCGATCGGCCGGTGCATCGGAGGAGCTGACAATGAGCACTTTCGTGGCGCCGCACTTGGGGCTCCGGCGCACGCGCTTCAGAACCTCCTCGCCGCTGACTTTCGGCAGGTTCAAGTCAAGCAAGACAATGTCCGGCTGTAGATGTCCGGGTTCGGCGTCCAGGCGGTCGATGAACTTGATGGCCTGCAATCCGTCGCGGACGATGGAAAGCCCACATTCAAGCTGGGCTTCGGCCAGCGCCTCCTCGACCAGATTTGCATCGGCCCGGCTGTCTTCGACCAAGAGAATCTGCGGTCTTTCGATTTTCATGTTGTACTCGACAGAGTAAAGAAAAATGTAGAGCCTTGGCCCGGCTCGGATTCGACCCAGATACGGCCGCCACTGCGCTCCACGATCTTCTGACATATGGCCAGGCCAATGCCCGTTCCCGGGTATTCGTTCCGGTCGTGAAGCCGCTTGAAAATGCCGAAAATCTGCGTTTGAAACTCCTTAGGTATCCCGATCCCGTTATCGGCGACGGAGAAGCGCCAGTATCCGCTGTCCTGGGTGGCCGCGATCGTTACGCGCGGCTTTTCGGCGCTCCGGTATTTCAGCGCGTTCGACAGGAGATTCTGAAAAAGATGCACCAGCGGAACCGGGTTACCGCGCACTACCGGAAGGCCCGACGACGAGATTTCCGCCTGATTCTCCTCAATGGTCGCAGAGAGGTTTTTCTTGACGGTCTCGAGCACGTCAACGATACTCACCGGTTCCAGAGATGCATCGGATTTCTTTGTAACCTGGGAGTACGCCAAGAGATCCCTGATGAGCATTGCCATCCGCTGGGCCCCCTCGATGCAATAGCCCAGGTATTCGGATGCCTTCCCGTCCAGCTTGCTGGCATACTTCTTCTCCAGCATCTGGCTATAGATGGCGATCTGCCGGAGTGGTTCTTGCAGGTCGTGGCTCGCCGAGTAGGCAAATTGTTCCAGGTCGGCATTCGCTTGGCGAAGATCTTCGTTCGACCTCCGCAGCCGCTCATCATTCGCCCTTCTATCCGTGACGTCTTCCGCGATGAAGCTGAAGCGGGGGCGGCCGCCGGCGCCAAGACCGAGGAAATTCACACAGGCGTTCAGCCAGCACGAACCGGAGCTTCTGGGGTGTTCGTATTCGAAGTGAATCGAACGGCCCTCCGACTGACTCCGCCGGTAGTGGGCAAGCCAGATCGCGTCAATCGCAGGCGGGATTCCAAGTTCTTCTTTGGAAAGGCTTAGCATACTGTCTACATCGGCGCCATAGAATCGCGCGGTGGCGGTATTGCAGTAGATTGGCATGATTTGCTCACCCTCCAATTCCACAACTCCCATCAGGAAGGGCGAGCTATCGTAGAAGCTTTGCAGTGTCGCCTGGCTTTCCCTGAGCGCTTTTTCGGCGTCCATGGTCCGCCTCCGCATGGCGAGGTGGGCGGCCACCCGCGCAAGCAGTTCCCGCGCCGTGAACGGTTTGGTCAAGTAGTCGTCGGCGCCGGCTCCCAACCCCTCCACCCGGCTTTCCTCGCCGGCGCGCGCGGAAAGAAAAACGACCGGAATGGTCCTCGTTTCGGAGCTGGCGCGTAGCTCCCGCAAGAGCCCGAACCCATCCAGGCCCGGCATCATGATATCGCTCAGAACGATATCGGGCGGCTCCGCTAGAGCGGCCTGCAGCGCTTCTTCGCCGTTCGAGACCGTTTCCACGCGGTAGCGTTCTCCGAGCAATCGGGCGATGTACTCCCGCATGTCGGCGTTGTCGTCCGCCAAGAGAACTCGCTCTCCGCGCGCTTCCGTTCCGCTGCTATGTTCAGTGTGGGGAACCCTAGGCGAGCCGCCATCCCAGCCGTCATTCGGCGCACCGGGTGACAGCCATCGCAGCGCTTCTTTAACGAAGGCGTCCGATCGCGAAACAGGCGAAGCCGTGCCGTCCGCCGGCCCGATGTTGCCCGTCGGTAAATGCGCCGTCCCGAATGGAATCGTAACGGTAAAGGCGCTACCCTTGGATACCTCGCTCCGGGCCACGATCGCGCCGTCATGAAGCTTCACCAGTTCCTGAACCAGCGCCAGTCCGATGCCTGTTCCTTCGATCGTGCGGCCCTTGGCCCCGGCGATGCGATGAAAGCGCTCAAAGATGTGTGGCAGCTCGGACTCGGGAATTCCCGTGCCGGTGTCCGCGACGGTTAGCTCGGCGCAGCCTCCCCGGGCCGCAAGCGCGACGGTGACGCCGCCTTCCAACGTGAACTTCAAAGCGTTCGAAAGAAGATTCAGGACGATCTTCTCCCACATTTCGCGATCGACATATACGGGCTGCGGAAGCGGCGGACAATCGATCTTGAAATCCAGTCCGGCCCGCTCCATTGCCGAGCGGAAATTCGAGGCAAGCTCCTCCGTAAGCCGGCTCAGATCGGTCGGCTCGTAAACCGCCTGCATTCGTCCAGCCTCGATTCGTGAAAAATCGAGCAGGGTATTCACCAGCTTTTGAAGACGGAGGCCGTTGCGATGGATAAGATCGAGCAAGTCACGTTGCGCGGGACTTTGACCCCTCACGTCCGACAACAACTCCTCGACGGGGCTCAACATCAACGTAAGCGGCGTACGCAGTTCGTGACTCACATTCGAAAAGAACGTTGTTTTTGCGCGGTCGATCTCGGCCAGCCCTTCCGCGCGCCGCCGTTCGGCGTCGTAGGCTCGTGCATTAGCCAGTCCGGCGGCAATCTGGCCGGCGAGCAAATCCACAAAACCGCTGTATGCTGAATCGAAGCGTCGATATGGATTCATGCCGACAATAAAGAAGCCCGCCGGTTGCTCTTGCCCCTGCTGTCTGATGGGGACGATAGCCGCCTGTCCCGCCGGCCTGTTCCAGTCGCCCGCCGGCAGCGGAGCGGCCTGCCGTTGTTCGGATAAGTCCTCGATCAGGCGTGGCGCGGGATCGGTAAACGCTTGATGTGCCGGCCATGGAAAATCTCGCCCGCGCTCGATACGCTGCGGCGCCAGCGGATGGCCGCTCGAAATACCGCTGGAGCTTGCCAGCCGTGCCACGCCGTTGTCGTCAAAAAGGTACGTGAGCGTGAATGGCAAATCCTTCTTGTTCAGGTTGAGCTGTCCCCCCAGCGCCTGCAAAACCTGGTCCTCGGTATATGTCACTCCCAATACCGAAGCCACATCCCGCAGAGTTGCAACGCGCCGCTCCGCGATCAACCGGTCCGTCTCTTCGGTCACCACGCACAGCATCCCGCTGATTCGATCGCTGTCGTCAGCCAAAGGGCTGTACGAGAAGGTATGATACGTCTCCTCGGGAAAGCCACTTCGTTCCAGGAATAAGAGCAATCCCTCGTCATAGGTGGCCACGCCCGTTGCCAGTACGGTTTCAATGCGCGGCGAGATATCCGGCCAGATCTCCGCCCAGACGTCGCTAGCCTGCATCCCCAGCGCGGCGGGGTGCTTGATTCCCAAAGTCGGCCGATAGGCGTCGTTGTAAAGCATGGTCAAATCCGGGCCCCATGCCATCCACATGGCGTAACGCGACGAAAGCAGGATATTGACAACCGTACGGAGGCTTTGCGGCCAAAAAGCCATCGGGCCGAGGGAGGTAGTGGACCAGTCAAATGCGCGGATGCGCTCTCCCATCTCGCCACGGGCGCGGTCCGAGGCCATCGCCGGAAATGCGCTTAGACCTTCAATTTGTGCTTGCCCGAGATCGCCCATCCTTCCTCTTCGGGCTACTGTGCGTTGTCGATCGCCGGCTGCATGGCTTCGCGCTGCATCAGATCCCTTAAAACATAGTCCGGACTCAAGAACCGGTCTGGGGCGATCGGTTTCCGGAAATAGTTCGCATCGGCCGGGGCGGGCATAGGTCTTAAAGTAACATTCTTTTGTTTGACTGACGGCTTTCTAACAGATCATTTGCAGTTAGACTTGTGTTGCGCATTACATGCGACGGATCGCGGAAAACTTGGGCTGGGCAAAAAAAAAGGCCGCCCGAAGGCGGCCGTGCGGTGCGGGTCGTAAGTGCGATGGTCTCGCCTAGCGGCGGAAGCGAAGATCGTGCCGGCGATCCCAGCGGATGGCGGGTCCCACAAATGGCCGTGCCACCACCACTGGAGCGGGAGCTATGGCGACAGCCACCGGGGGACATACCGGATACGCGGGATATGCGTAAGCCGGCGCCCCTATGGCCACACCAACTCTTACGGCGGCGTTTGCCTGGTGCGGAGCCACTGCCAGCGTGCCCAGCAACGCGATTACGGGAAGTCCGATTTTCTTAAGCATCTTTTTCATCCTCCAATCCATTCGACGCCGCAGCGGAAACGAAGCTTGTAAATCATTGTCAACGCCGGCTCAGCAGGCGGCCGGTCACAATGATCGCAGCCATCAAAGCGAGTTCCACGCCGTAGCGCAGTGCGTCGGAGGGATGCAATAGTCGGCGCACCAAGGGGTCGCCTAGCATCATCTCTCCACCCACACGGCCCAGAATGGCCACTCCCACATACATGGTCACCGGATATTTGTCCATGACGACCGCCAGAAACGCGCTCGAAGAAACCACAAGTGGAATGCTCAACGCCAGGCCAAATACGATCAGCCAGACGTTTCCCTTTGAGGCTCCCGCCACCGCCAGGATATTATCCGTGGACATGGTCAGATCCGCCGCCACAATCGAACCAATGGCGCGCCAAAGTTCGCCCGGAGAGACGGCCGCACGCTCCTGCGCCTTGGCGTCGCGCAACACTCTCACCGCGATCCAAACCACGAATGCGCCACCGGCAAATTGAACGTATTCCACTTCGAGCAGTTTGGCAGCCAGGAACGTGACGGCCACGCGAATCAGTACCGCCAGCCACGCCCCAGCGAGCATTGCGACACGCCTTTGCCGTTTGGGCAAAGCGCGCACGGCCAGGGCAATGACTAGGGCATTATCGCCGGCCAACAGCAGATCGATGACGATGATCGATAGGCAATCGATCAGGTAGTGGGAATAGCCGCCGGGCAACCCTCACGGTAGCAGAACTATTGAAGATCCGAATCGAACACGTCGAAGTGAAAGCGATCGGGAGGCAGCAGCGCGGGCATGCCTGCACCCATGTGGGACCAAGCCTTGTAGGCCGAACCGGCAATGGGGGAGTTCAGGCAGAACAGAAATTCGCCAGTGCAGCAATCTATGGGCGGAGGCTGCCGAAACGTCAATCGCAAGCCCACGGCGGTCTCCAAAACCACACCGGGAGCGTGCACCTGCTTGTCCGCCAGCAGAATCACAAAACTGCTGCGGTTCGCATGCGGCCATACATCCGGGTGCAGCAGATTGCGTAGCGCCGACTCCGCCTGAAACGTGATTTCACACTGGCGGATCCACTCTACAATGGATTCGCCCCAGTGCCAGAGCGCAATCAGACCCCGATACTGCTCGGTCAGAGTGAGCGCCAGATCCATCTTGCGCCGCTCCAGGAGGGTCTCTTCGATATCCACCTCGGGCAGCATCTCTTCGGCCTCCAGTATGGCCGAGGCGAGATCCGTCTGCGGAGCGCCGGAAGCCCGCCGCACCAGCAGCGGGGGAAGCTCGTGCATCTTGTTGCCTGGAATGTTGACGTACACTCGGTCACCCATCATATTTGGGAACCACCCTCTGTACTTATCGACGCAACGTAACGAACTCTGTACTACCTCTAGCATATCTAGATGCATAATGCCCCAAGAAAATTACAATCGGGTTCATTAACAACAGTTATGGTTTGTGGGGCGGGGCGCGATCGAGACCCAACAGCCAAGCGCCCGGCTGCCCACCAGCGGTGGCGACGGTCTGTTACCATGCGCCTTCATGGCGGAGTACTCCATTGGCCTAGACCTAGGCGGCACAAACTTGCGGGCGGCGGCTATCGACCGCGCCGGCCATGTCCTCGACCGGCGTGCCACCGCCACCAACCCCGCGGCGGGGCGCGAAGCCATGGTCGGTTGCATGGTGAGCGCCATCGCGGACTTGCGTGACGCGTGCGGTGCGGACGGCTTGGCGGGCATCGGCATCGGCGTACCCGGCTTCATCCTGTTGAAGGAGGGCATCGTGCGCAACTCGAATAATCTCGCGTGTCTGGACGATTTTCCACTGCGCTCCGAAATTGAGCGCCGCTTGGGCGCGCACGTCATTCTGGAGAACGATGCCAACGCTGCCGCGTTGGGCGAGAAGTGGATGGGCGCCGGACGCGACGTCGACGACCTTGTGCTGCTGACGCTCGGCACCGGCGTCGGCGGTGGCATCATCTCTGGCGGCAGGGTGCTGCAAGGATATTTGGGAATGGCGGGCGAATTGGGCCATATCACAGTCGTTCCGGACGGCAATCCGTGCGGCTGCGGCAACCAAGGCTGCCTGGAGAAACACGCTTCGGCTACCGCGATCGCCGCCATGGCGAGCATGCTGAAGCTGGGTGAGGGACTCAGCGCCCGCGAGGTTTACGATATGGCGCTGGGCGGGAACGAGAAGGCCAGCCGCATCTTCGTGGCCATGGGACGGGCGTTAGGCGTGGCGCTGGCCACCCTGGTGAATACTTTCAACTTTCCATTGTATTTGCTGAGCGGTGGACCGTTGGCGGCCTGGGATCTGTTTGCGCCGCCCATGTTGGAGGAAGTGCGGCGGAGGTCGTTCACATTCCGCACCACGGCCACGCGCATCGAGAAGGCCACGCTGGGCAACGAGGCCGGACTGTTCGGCGCCGCTTGCCTGCCGTGGGTCGAGACGCCCACGGCACGTTAAGGATTGAATCATGTGGATGGGAATCGATGTGGGCACGGGCGGCACGCGCGCCCTCGTAGTAGACGCGCAGGGCCGCGTCGCCGGTGGGTTCACGGCGGTGCATGAAGATATCCGGATGGAGCGCCCGCTATGGGCCGAGCAGCGTCCCGAGAACTGGTGGGACGCCTCCCGCGTTGCCATTCGCGGCGCGTTAGCCGAAGCCGGTGTTTCCGGTGCGGAAGTGCGCGGCATCGGTCTTTCCGGCCAGATGCACGGCCTGGTGATTCTGGACGAAGCCGACGCCGTGATCCGTCCCGCGCTGATTTGGTGCGATCAACGCAGCCAAGCGCAGGTGGACGCCATCAACGAATCCGTAGGCCGCGATAAAGTCCTGAAATACACCGCCAATCCCGTCCTGACGGGCTTCACACTGCCCAAGCTGCTTTGGGTGCGCGATAACGAACCGCGCGCATTCGAGCGCATCCGGCACCTGTTGCTGCCCAAGGACTACTTGCGCTTCCAACTCACCGGCGAGTATGCCAGCGACGTTTCCGACGCTTCCGGCACTTCGCTGTTCGACGTGGTGGCGCGCCGCTGGTCTTGCGACATGATGGACGCATTGGGCCTGGACCGCGCCATCCTGCCCGCCTGTTACGAATCGAGCGACGTCACCGGGCGGGTCACGCGCGCGGCAGCCGCGGCTACGGGCCTCGCGGAGGGCACGCCCGTAGTGGCTGGCGGCGGCGACCAGGCTTCGAGCGCAGTGGGCAACGGCATTGTCGAAGCCGGAATCGTCTCGTGTACGCTGGGCACTTCCGGCGTGGTCTTTGCCCATATGGAACACGTGGCTTACGATCTGGCCGGCCGCGTCCATACCTTCTGCCATGCGGTGCGCGATAAGTGGCACGTGATGGGCGTGACCCAAGGCGCGGGGCTGAGCCTGCAATGGTTCCGCAACCAATTGGCGCCCGGCGCGGATTACGATGCGCTGACCGCCGAAGCCGCCACCGCTCCCGCGGGCGCGCAGGGGCTCTTCTGGCTGCCTTATCTAATGGGTGAGCGCACTCCCCATTTGGACGCCACCGCGCGCGGCGGATGGATCGGCCTTACTGCCAGGCACCAGCGCGCCGACCTGGTCCGCGCCGTCATCGAAGGCGTCTCCTATAGCCAGCGGGATTGCCTGGATATCGTCGAAGAACTTGGCGTGCCGGTCGCGTCCGTGCGCGCTTCCGGAGGCGGCGCGCGCAGTCCATTCTGGCGCCAAGTGCTGGCGGATATTTTCAATAAGAAGGTAGTGACGCTCGCCACGCAGGAAGGCTCGGCCTACGGCGCGGCGCTGCTCGCGCTCACGGGCACCGGCGAGTACGCTTCGGTTCCGGAAGTCTGCCGCGCGGCTATTCGGGAGGTGGAATCCATCGCGCCGCGGCCGGTGGAAACGGCGTTCTATGCGAAGGCGCACCGGGTATATCGGGCGCTTTACCCCGCCTTGAAGCCAATATTCGGCGAAATCGTGGGATAGGCCTCCCGGCCTGTCCTACAGGGACCGCAGCTTGCGCAGAATCGCCGCCTGCTCCGCCTCGTTGAATTTCAGGTGGCGATGGTTGAGCGCATCCAATTCCTTCTTGCTCAATGCCGCCCGCATCAGGCCGTTGGGCCGGTGACCGGCGCCGATCAGCAGGTGCCCCAATTCGTGCGCCATCGTGTAACCCATCAACTGATCGGCTCCCGCGACAGGATGCAAAAGAGTCAACTCGCGGATTGCGCCGTAGTATAGTCCGCCAGCGCATTTTGTTACGATGGGGGTGGATATGCCGCTTCCCCACGCAAGTCCGCAACGGGAACTCGTGCGCCGGTGGGTGGACACGTGGCGGCGGGCGGGGCCGCAACTCGATGAGGTGCGGCGGCGTGAGATTGAAACCGCCGACACGCAGGAGGCGGTTCGGCAACTCTTCGGCGCCGGCGACGATCCCATCGATATTCCGCCTCAGCCCGCGATGTCGGGTTTGGTCGAGCAGCAGGCATGGTTTGCCAAGATGCTGGCAGCGGCCCCCAGGCGATGACGCCTATATTGGAGGCGGCCTTTGATCTTCAAGCTTTACTCACCGAACGGCAATGGAAGTTCTGTATTATTGGGGATATCGCGCTGCTGCGCTGGGGGGAGCCCCGCTTTACTCGCGATGTGGACGTGACCTTGCTGAGGGGATTCGGACGGGAAGACGATTTTGTCGCTCCGTTCCTGGAAGCGGGTTATCGAGGCCGTGTGACCGACTCAGCGGGATTTGCGCGGCGAAACCGCGTCCTGCTGCTCACCGCTCCGAGCGGCACGCCCATCGACATCGCACTCGGCGCGTTGCCGTTCGAGGAGGAAATGGTGGAACGCTCCAGCCTGTTCGAGTTCGCACGTGGGTGCGGGCTGCGAACTTGTTCGGCAGAGGATCTCATCGTCCTGAAGCTCTTCGCATTTCGGCCGCGAGATGTGCTCGATGTAGAAACCGTAGTGGTGCGGCAACGCGGAGCGCTGGATTGGACGCACGTGGAGAAGCATCTTGACGCACTGGCAGAGATCAAGGGACAGCCGGAGATCATGGAAGCATTCGCCAGATTGCGCACCCAGTACCCGCGCAGGTAGGTCAAAACCTGCTCGGCTGAGGTCGGGGGTTTGTTTCGATAATCCGGATGCCTGGCTGCGCGACCGGCGGGCGAACAAGCAACGCTGCAGCGCTCGATGCCCGACTCCACGCGGATCGGTTAAGTCCCGCCCGCCCTAGCTAGCACGCCGCGGAAAAACACATAAGAAATAGGAACTGCCGATAAACACAGATGAACGCCGATGGAAAACAAAGGGTTTGACTTTGCCTTATCTGCGTTTATCCGCGTTAATCTGCGGCTAAATTGCCTTTTTCCGCAACCTGCTAACGCCAGGGCAGGAGGCCTATCCCCTGCTTACTTGACATAATTCAAACCAATGTTTTAAAATCTTGTTTTAACCACCCCATGCCCCGCGATCCCACCGAAACCCGCATCCTCGAGTCCGCCGGCCACGTCTTCTCCGAGACTGGTTTCCAGGCGGCCAAAGTGCGCGACATCTGCGCGCGCGCCGGAGTCAATCTCGCGGCGGTGAACTATCACTTCGGCGATAAGCTGGGGTTATACAACGAAGTCTTGCGCTATGGCGCGTGCGCCGCCGGAGCCGCCGCGAAATTCGATCCGGGCCTGCCGGGCCGCACGCCCGAAGCCAAGCTGCGCGGGTTCATACACGGCCTGTTGATGCGCATGTATGGGGAAGACCGGCCCGCGTGGCCCGTCCGGTTGATGTCCCACGAGCTGGCACAACCCACGCCGGCTTTCGATGGCGTGGTCGCCAAAATCATGCGCCCCAAGCACGACGCCATCTGTGCGCTGGTGGCTGGCGTGATCGGACGGCCGGCGGACCATCGCCAGACTCGGTTCTGTGCGCAAAGCATCATGGGGCAGATCTTCAGCTATGCGCACGGCCGCGAAGTTCTTAAGAGACTGTGGCCGGATCTGCGCTTCACACCAGAGACTCTCGACGAAATCGCGGGCCACATCGCGTCCTTCTCGTTCGCCGCGCTGAAGAGCTTCGCCCGGCGCAACACGGCCGCAAAACGTAAACAAAAACAAACTGCGAGGTGAATATGAAAAATTCCACCATCATCGATGCGCAGGCCGGCCGCGCCCGGACCGTGATTATCGCCATCGTGCTGCTGCTGGCCGTCGGCGCTATCACGGTCTGGCGCGTGGTGCTGGCCAAGCCGAGCGATTCCGCGAACGTCGTCTACCTGAGTGGGCGGATTGAAGGAGACGACTCGGCGGTGTCGTCCAAAGCCACGGGCCGTCTGCTCGAAGCCAAGGTGCGCGAGGGAGACGAGGTCAAGGCGGGAGATGTGATCGCCGTCCTGGACGACCTGCAGTTGCGCGATCGCGAGACAGAAGCGCAGGCCACCGTCGCGCAGGCCGAGGCGCGTCTCGAATTCTCCCGGAAACAGATTTCGGTGCTCGAAGACCAGTTGCAGCAGAATTCGGCGGAAACAAACCAATCCAAGGTGGATTCCAACGGGCGGGTCAGCCAGGCGCAAGGCGAACTGGCGGCGGCCGAAGCCGATCTGGCGCAGCAGGAAGCCGCCTACAAGCTGGCTCTGTTCGATAAGGACGCTTACACGCGGCTGGCCCAATCGGGCGCGGTTTCCGAACGCCAGGGCAAGCAGGCGGAAACCACGGCGGAGACGCAAGCGGCGTTGGTGGCCGCATCCAAGCGCAAGGTGGAAGCCGCGCGCGGCGCTCTCGCCATGGCCCAAGCTACGCTGAGTAATCCGGATATACACACTCTGCAAGCCGCCACTTTGCGCCGGCAGATCGCCCAGCAGGAGGCCGACATCGCCAGTGCGGCCGCCGACGAACAACATGCGCGCGCGGCTTTACTGGAGGCCAAAGCTAACCGCGGCGATCTCACCGTTACCGCTCCTTTCGATGGAACGGTGGTAACTCGCACCGCCGAACCGGGCGAAGTGCTGACGGCCGGCACACCCATTGTCACGCTGCTCGATCTGCACAAGGTGTACCTGCGCGGCTACATTCCCGAAGGCCAGATCGGACGCGTCAAGGTAGGCCAGCAGGCGCGTGTCTACCTGGATTCGAATCCCAATAAGCCGCTGGCGGCCTATGTGCAGCGCATCGATCCGCAGGCCACTTTCACGCCCGAGAATACGTACTTTCGCGACGACCGCGTGAAGCAGGTTGTGGGCGTGAAGCTGGGCTTGAAGGAGGGCTTCGGCTACGCCAAGCCGGGCATGCCGGCGGATGGCGCGGTCCTGGTGGCGGGTGATGCATGGCCCGCCGAAAGCCATCGCAAATGACGGCCGATCGCCATCTTGGCGGCGCCGGCGCCACGGCGCTGGCAGAGCCGGCGGAGACCCACACGCCGGACCGCGTGGTCATTCGCACGCGCGATTTGCATAAGAACTACGGTCCCATCGAGGCGGTCAGGGGCATCCATCTGGAGATTTGCCAGGGGGAAATTTTCGGACTCATTGGTCCCGATGGCGCCGGCAAAACAACTACGTTTCAAATCCTCGCCGGGATCATGGAGGGCACCTCCGGTGTGGTGGAGGTATTCGGCAAGCCCGCCCGCGAATCGCGTTCCGCGGTGGGCTACTTGACGCAAACGTTCAGCCTGTACCCCGATCTGAGCGTAGCCGAGAACATCCGCTATGTAGGCGATCTGCGACGTGTGCCGCCATCCGATATCGCCGAGCGGGGCAATCGCTATCTGCGGCTATTCGACATGGACCGCTTCAAGGGCCGGCTGGCGGGGCAATTGAGCGGCGGCATGAAGCAGAAGCTCTCGCTGGTCTGTGCGCTGGTGGCGCAACCGCGAGTGCTGCTGCTCGATGAGCCCACTACGGGCGTCGATCCGGTTTCCCGGCGCGAATTCTGGGACGCGCTGGCGCACCTGGCCGCGGATGGGCTGACCATTGTAGTCGCCACGCCCTACCTGGATGAAGCCGAGCGTTGCAACAGAGTCGCGCTGATGCATCTCGGCCTGATCCATCAAACCGGTACACCGGCGGAGTTGCGCGAGAGCCTGGGCATGCGGCGGTTGGAGGTTCACACCGCCAATCTGGCGGAAGCCGAAGACCAGCTCACGGAAGCAGAGGGCGCGGTGATCGGCGATGTCCAGCGATTCGGCGACCGGCTGGATGTGCTGGTGAAAGATCCCGAGGCGGGCCGCGCGGCGGTCGAGGAGGTGCTGGCAAAGGCAGGAATCGCCGCCCCGAATATCCGGGTCGCGGACCCGACTCTGGAGAACACTTTCGTGGCGCAACTGCGCGCCATGGGACAGGAATTGCATGCGCCGCCGTTCCTCGGCAAGCATCCGCATCGCGATCTGAAAGGGCAAATCGCCATCGGCGCGGAGAATCTGACCAAACGGTTCGGCGCGTTTACGGCCGTGCATAACGTCAATCTGAACGTGTGTTACGGCGAAGTGTACGGCCTGCTGGGCGCCAACGGCGCGGGCAAGACCACTACCATCAAAATGCTGTGCGGGCTGCTTGAACCCACCAGCGGCACGCCCCAACTGGCGGGCAAACAGGGCGCCATCCGATCCGAAGAAGTGCGCGAGCGGGTCGGCTACATGTCGCAAAAATTCTCGCTGTATGACGATTTGAGCATCGACGAGAACCTGGACTTTTTCGCCGGCGTGTATGGTGTGCCGGAAAACGAAATCGCGGATAAGAAAAAGTGGGTGCTGGAGTTTTCCGGCTTGGCCGGGAAAGAGCAGCAGCTCACCGGCAGCTTGCCGGGCGGCTGGAAGCAGCGCGTGGCGTTCGGCGCGGCCACCATGCACGAGCCTAGCGTCCTATTTCTAGACGAGCCCACTTCCGGCGTAGACCCCTTGGCGCGGCGCGCATTCTGGCGGATGATCAACCGTCTGGCCGATATGGGCACCGCGATTCTGGTGACCACGCATTATCTGGAAGAGGCCGAGCAGTGCAACCGCCTGGGCTTCATGGCGGGTGGAGAATTGGTGGCCGAAGGCGCGCCCAGCGCCGTCAAGGGGCGGCAGGGCGGGCACCTGCTGGAATTGCGCGTGGATCAGCCGCAGCGCGCCGCCGACCGGTTGAAAGAGCAGATGGAGCGCTGGCGCGTCTCGCTGTTCGGCGACCGGCTGCATGTGATTATGGACGGCGATGTGGCGTCCGCGGAAAAGGAGCTTGCCGGCAGGCTGCGCGACGCGGGCGTGGCTCTACGCGACATGCACGAGGAAAGTTTCTCGCTCGAAGATGTCTTCATCGCGGTCGTGGAAAAGGCTCGTCAGGAGGGCAAGTTCGCCGCTGAGGATTGAGGTAGGACGGGCCTCCTGGCCTGTCTGCAGAAAGATGGGCAGAAGTGACAGGCCGGGAGGCCTGTCCTACCAGAGGATCGAACAATGAGACGCATCTTTTCCCAAACCCGCAAGGAGCTGACCCAGTTGGTGCGAGACCGCCTGGCGCTGGCCTTGGCGCTCGTGCTTCCGCTGATGTTGCTCTTCCTGCTTTCGACCGCCATTTCCCTGACCGTACATAACCTGCCGCTGGTCATCCAGGACCTGGACGATTCGTCGGTGTCGCGGCAGTTTGCGGACGCGTTTCGCTCGTCAATCTCCTTCCACGTCGTTTCGTGGCCGCCGGATCGCAAGCCGGAGGACGCACTCACTGCGAATCGGGCACGCGGCGTCCTGATCGTGCCGAGAAACTTCGGCCACGATCTGGCCCGCGGCGCAAACGTGCAGGTCCAATTGCTGGTGGACGCCACCGATGCCAACACCGCCCGCATCGTGCAGGGGTATACCAATCAAGTCACCCACGCCTTCAATCTGAACTCCGGCGCCATGGCCGGCGGCACTCTCGTCGGAGCACAAGTAAGGCTCTGGTACAACCCCGGCCGCGATTCCCCGAAGTTCTACAGTCCCGGCATCTTTGTGATGGGCATCTCCATGTTCCCCGCCCTGCTGGCCGCGCTATCGATGGCCAAGGAGGGCGAGCAAAAAACCATTCTGCAGGTTTATGTTTCGAGCATTTCGGCGCACGAATTCCTGCTGGGCAAGATTCTCGCCTACATGATAGTTGCGGCCGGCGAATGGATCCTGGGAATGATCTGCCTGCTGACGGTCTTCGGCCTGCACATCGCCGGAGATCCCACGCCGCTGATTGTAGGCAGCGTGCTCTACGCGTTTTGCGTAGCCAGTTTCGGCACCTTTGTGGGGGCCGGCATTCCGAACCAGTCGGCCGCCATACAAGCCGTGGCGCTGGGCGGATTTCTGCTGGTATTTCTGCTCTCGGGGCTGGTCTTTCCGGTGGAGAACATTCCGGGCAGCCTGCGGTGGGTTTCCAATATCGTGTGGGGCAAGTATTACATCGAAATCGTGCGCGACGCCATGTTGCAGGGCGGCGGATGGCCCGCCGTATGGTTTGCCGTGGTCATGATCGCGCTGCTGGGCGGCGTGTGCTACACGATGGCATGGAGGGTGATGCGCCGCATGCAGGTGAAAGTATGACAGGCCTCCTGGCCTGTCTCCTGGCCAAGTCGACTAATCGTGTTTGGACGCGGACAGGCCAGGAGGCCTGTCCTACAAAGGTGAAAGTATGACTCGGTTACGCGCCCTGGTCCACAAAGAATTCGCCCAAATCCGGCGGGACAAACGCCTGGCGACCTCGCTGATCGTTCCGCCCACTCTACAGCTTCTTCTCTTCGGCTTCGCTCTGGATTCCACCGTCTCTAACTTGCGGTTAGGCGTCATCGACTGGAGCCGCACTCCGGAGAGCCGGGAATTGGTCTCCACACTGACCGAAAGCAAAAGCTTCAAGCTGGGCGGCGACTATGCTTCCGTGCACGATATGGAAAACGCCATCAGCCGCGGAAAGCTCGATGCCGGCATCGTGGTGCCATACGAGTTCGCGCGCGAACTGCAGCGCGGCACGCCGGTGGATGTGCAGATCCTGTTGAACGCGGCGAACGCCAATACGGCCACTATCGCCCAAGGCTACGCCGAGGGTGTCATCCTGGCTTACAACCAGACGTTGACCGGCGAAGGCATCCGTACCAGGGTGCGCACGATCGACGGCGCCAACGGCGCTCCACCAGGGCAGCGCGGTCTGGTGCAGACCCTAACCGCGTTCTTATACAACCCCGGCCTGGTGAATGCCTGGTTCATTGTCACCGGGACGTTCGGTGTGCTGCTGATCCTGAACGGCTCGTTAGTGGCCTCCACGGCCATGATTAAGGAGCGCGAGCGCGGCACCATGGAGCAACTGCTGATGACGCCGGCCAGCACCACGGATATCGTGGTGGCCAAGATCGCTCCGCTCTTCGCTCTGCTGATGGTGATGTCGCTGTTCGCCGTCGGCATTATGCGCCTGTTTTTCGCAGTGCCGGTGCGCGGCAGCATGCTGCTGCTGATCTCCAGCGCGGGCCTGTGCATCCTGTGCGGGATCGGCATCGGCACGTTCCTGGCGACCGTTACCAAGACGGCGCAGCAAGCGCAGATGACGGCGTTCTTCATCAATCCGCCGCTGGCCACGCTGTCGGGGTCCATGACCCCTGTCGAAGCCATGCCGTCCTGGCTACAGCCGGTCACCTGGCTGAACCCCATCCGGCATTTCGGCATCATTACCCGCGCCACGTTGATGAAAGGCAGCGGCATCGACGTGCTTTGGCCGAATTTTCTGGCGCTGATCGGATTCACGCTGGTGCTGGTGTCGCTGAGCATCTGGCGCTTCCGCAAACAACTTGGATGATAAACAAGATGACCACACGTTATTGCGCACTTCTCTGGTTCGCGCTGGGAGCTACCCTGCCATTGATCTTGCAGGCGCAAGCGCCCCCGCCGCAAGGCACGCCGGCCACGCAGTTGCCGCTTTCGGGACGCGGCGGGGAGGGTGGCTCGGTGAACACCGTGCAGACGCCGGTGCCGGGCGTCACCTCGAGCATCAACACGCTGAACACGTCGGTACAGGTGCAGGGGCCTTACGCCGGCAGCGTGGCGGGGAGCGCCAAACCTTTCTCCGGCAAACTGTCGCTACGGGAGGCCGTGGGGCGGGCGCTCGAATACAACCTGGGTACGGAGGGAATGACGCAAGCCCTGCGCCAGGCGCGCGGACAGGCCCGCGTGGCGCGCAGTTCCCTGATGCCGAATTTGAACGGATACCTGCGCGAGACAGTAGAACAGGAGAACCTGGCGGCGCTGGGTCTGCGGTTCAACTTCAACTTTCCGGGCATCTCGATTCCCACCATCGTGGGTCCGTTCAACTACTACGACCTGCGCGCTACGCTGACCCAGACGGTAGCCGACTTAACCGCCCTCAACAACTACCGTTCCGCGCAAGAATTGGTGAAGGCCAACGAGGCCGCGTTCCGCGATGCACGCGACCTGGTGGTGCTGGCGGCCGGCGGCGCCTATCTGCAAGTACAGGCCGCCGAGGCGCGCGTGCGATCGGCACAGGCGCAGATCGATACCGCGCAGGCGCTCTTCAAGCAGACACAGGAGCGCCGGGCCGTGGGACTGAATCCGCAGATCGACGTGAACCGCAGCCAAGTGCAGTTGCAGACCGAGCAGCAGCGGCTGATGTCGCTGCAGAACGACGTCGCCAAGCAGAAGATCAATCTGGCGCGGGTGGTGGGCCTTCCCGTCAACGACAACTACGAAATCGCGGACGACATTCCTTATTCGCCGGCGCCCGACCTGACCGTCGAACAGGCGCTGAAGCAGGCATTCGAAAATCGGGCGGATCTGCAGTCTGCCGAAGCCCAGGTGCGTGCCGCCGAACGCACCCGCAACGCGGCCCACTGGGAGCATGTTCCATCGCTGGCGCTCGAAGCCGACTACGGCGCGATCGGGATTAATCCGTCGCAATCGCACGGCACGTTCACGGTGGTGGGCACGCTACGCATCCCCATCTGGCAAGGCGGCCGCACCGAAGGCGAAACCCAAGAGGCGGATGCCGCTTTAGGGCAGCGCCGCGCGGAACTGAACGATGTGCGCGGCCGGATTGAGGCCGATGTACGCGATGCGTTCTTGGATCTTCGAACCGCGGCCAACCAGTTGGACGTCGCGCGCAATAATCAAAAGGTGGCGCGCGAGACGCTAGCCCTGACCCGGCAGCGCTTCGAGGCAGGCATTACCGACGCGGTGGAAGTAACCCAGGCGCAGGAGTCGGTAGTATCGGCCGATCTCGACTACATTACCAGCGTGTTTGCGCACAATCTGAGCAAAGTCGCACTGGCGCGCGCGATCGGCCACGCGGAGGAACGGCTGGGGCAGTTTCTGCAAATGCCGTAGTCAGGGTAGAAGGAGGACAGGCCAGGAGGCCTGTCCTACCGGCTTTCCTGGCGCAGCCATTCCTTGAAAGCGTCGTGATACAAGATAATGCCCTTGCGGGAATAGCGCAGGTAGCCCTGGCGGCGGAACTGGTTCATGTAGTGCGTGACGATCTCACGCGAGGTGCCCACATATTGCGAAAGCAACTCATGCGTGAACGGCGCCAGACGCATCGAACCATCCTGCTCGGGCGTACCCAGCCGCTCACTGAAGCGGATCAGGGAACGGGCCAGCCGGCGCGCGATATTATCCAGCGAAAAGCTTTCAATCCGATGTCCGAACTCCATGGTGCGTCCAGCCAGAATCTGCAATAGCGCCACGGCCAACCGGGGCCGCTTCGAAACGATGTCTTCGATTTCCGTGTTGCTCCAGGTCATCAGCCGGGTGCTCTCCATGGCCGTGGCCTGTTCGGTGCGCTGCGGCAAATTGAGCAGCGCCGATTCGCCGAAGAACTCGTCGGTTTGATAAATATCCAGAATCACCTGATGGCCGTCGTCGGCCATGCGGGAAACCTTCACCTTGCCCTCAATCACCAGGTAAATGCTGGTGGAGGGTTGGTCCTGACTGTAAATGCTCTGTCCCTTCTTGTATTCCAGGATGCTGGAACACGGCAGATGGGCCAATGGATCTTCCAACGTTCTTTGTGGCGCCATCACTCTCGCGGTACTTGTCATCGTTGCCATACTTGCCATACTAGTTCCTCCAAGCGCTTTTAGATTCGATGTCATTGCTGTTGCCCCTCCGGTGCGGGAGCGCATTCTTGCGAAACGGTTTCGACGCTCTCGACGGTCATCACGGGAAGCGGATCCGCTTTCGTAAGCGCTCCCCGTACGGTCACTTTGTGCCCCATGTGCCTGGCGAAATTATCTTCAGGCGACCCAGCCGCCGGCTGTAAGCGGGCGGTGGGCTGGAGATTGGTATCGTTGGTAAGGACGTATTGGCCGTCGCGTTCATCGATGCAGCCGGTTAAAGAAGCCTTCGCCGCTGGCCGAACCTTAGCCGACTGCGGCGCGGCGGCTGCCACGCTAACAGTAAGCATCAGAAGTGCCAAAACGCTTCGCATCCGGTTTCTCTCCGCGCCTTATTGCACTTGGCGTGCCAGATCTCACAATCGTTACCTGGTGGCATAACGTACTATGAAAACTCTAGTCTTGTTCGGTTTCGCTCAGAAAGGCAGGGCGGGTTAAGGGTGCAAACCTTGCGCAAGTGTGGTAATTTCTGCCACGGGCTTCGTGCCGCTATATGATGCAAGTAGGGCGTATGCGCTATTTTCTCCTTCATTTTCTGTCATCTGTGGTGCTTACCCTGCCATTCTCCGCGTACGCAGGCGAATATTCTGCACCCGCCGGGATCCGTCCGGCCCTGCGGCGCCCGGGGGCGGCCAGCATCCTGCCGGGCGGACGAATCGTCTCGCCGCTCGGCCACGAGTACTTTACGGGGCCCGGACCCTTCGGGCTAGCCATTAGCCCCAGCGGGAAAACCCTGGTATCCGCTAACAGCGGTCCCGACCGGTTCTCGCTGACAGTACTGGAGCAGCAGAAGGGCGGCACGTGGGAAGTGCGTCAACTCATCGCGCCCAAGAAAAAGAATCCGAAGGAGGGTGAGCGGGACGGCGGCGAAAAGGAAGATCAGTGGCACAGCGTCTTCATGGGACTGGCGTTCGCCACTGAGCACACGGTTTACGCATCGGAAGGCAACACCGGCCGCGTACGGCTGGTGGACTTGGCCACGGGCGCGGCGAAGAAAATCTACGAGTTGAATCGCGACGGGTTCGCGGATAGCTTCACCGGCGACCTGGCATTCGATGCCGATCGCGGTTTGGTCTACGTGCTGGATCAAGCCAATTTCCGCCTGGTGGCCATAGATACGCGCAAGCAGCGCGTCGTATCGTCGGTGCGGCTGGGGCGCCTGCCCTTTGCCCTGGCACTCTCGCCGGATAAGCGCAAAGCGTATGTCACAAACGTAGGCATGTTCGAGTACCACGCGGTGCCGGGCGTGGATCCGCATAACCTCCGCGAGACCGGGCTGCCCTTTCCGGCTTTCGGTTTTCCTTCGGCGGAATCGCGAGATGGCGCGCGCCGCGACACAAGCAAAGGAGCTGTGGATGTGCCCGGTTTGGGCGATCCCAACGTGCGCGAAGCCAATTCACTGGCAGTGGTCGATCTGGCCGATCCGGCGGCCCCCAAGATCGAAACGTACATCCGTACCGGCCTTGCGTTCGGCGAGGGGATCGACGGCGGCAGCAGCCCCTCAGGAGTGGTAGCCGCCGCGGATCGCGTGTTCGTCTCCAACGCGCATAACGATTCCATTACAGTCATCGATGCAAAGACCAACACAATCACGGGCCACATCGACATTCGTATTCCCGGTCTGGAAAAACTGCGCGGCGTGCTGCCGATCGGCCTGGCTTACCATGAGGCAACCGGCTGGCTGCTGGTGGCGGAGGCGGGCATCAACGCGGTGGGTGTGATCGACACAAAGGAAGCTAAAGTCCTCGGACATCTGCCGGCGGCTTGGTTCCCCAGCCGCGTGCTGATCGATCACGATACGGTGTATGTAACCAATGTGAACGGCCAGGGCACCGGACCGAATGTCTGGCAATCCGTATTCTCCGCCAGCGAGGGCAGCTTTAATGTGAATATCCCAGGCACATTCCGGCGTGGCAGCATTGCGTCGTTTCCACTGCCCGACGCAGCCGAGGTGGCGGCCGGAACGCGGACCGTGATGGACAACAACGGCCTGAACCCGCACAACGAGCAGCCGGGCGCGCTGCCCAGCGCGGTGAGGTACGTAGTGATGATCGTGAAGGAGAACCGCACCTTCGACGAGGTCTTCGGCGATATCCAGCGTCTGGCGAGCGGGTCGACGGTAATGGGCGCGCCCGCCGTTGCGCGCTTCGGCCAGACGGGCCACGCGGCGGGCAAGGGCAGCCGCCTGAGCGTGCAGCGCGTGAACGTGACGCCGAACCACCATGCGCTGGCGTTGACCTGGTCGTTCAGCGACAATTTCTACGCCGATTCCGAAGTCAGCGTGGACGGGCATCACTGGCTGGTGGGCGCGTATCCCGACGCGTGGACCGAAACCTCATTCCGCGCCTCCTACGCGGACGGCCGCGACTTCCGTTTTCCCACCACCGCGCCGGGGCGGCTGCTCTTCGCGGAAGGCAACTCTTCGGTGCATCCCGAGGAGCAGCCCGAAGGCGGCACGATCTGGCATCACCTGGCGCGCAATGGCATCTCGTTTCGCAATTACGGCGAGGGGTTCGAGCTGGCGGGCGTTGACGAAGGGCAAGGCGACAAGCCCACGGGCGGCCGCTTCGTCACCAACGTGCCCATGCCGGAGCCGCTGTATCGCAACACGTCGCGCGAGTATCCGGTGTTCAACATGAACATCCCGGATCAGTTTCGCGCCACGCAGTTCATCCACGAGATTGAAGAGAAGTATGTGAAGGGCGGCGAGCCGTTTCCGCGATTCATCTACATCCACCTGCCGAACGATCACATGACCGAAGCGCGCCCGCATGACGGCTATCCGTATGAAGCATCCTATGTGGCCGATAACGACTACGCGCTGGGGCGCATCGTAGAGTTTCTGTCGCACACGCCATGGTGGCGGGAGATGGCCATCTTCGTCACCGAGGACGACGCGCAGGGCGGGCGCGACCACATTGACGCGCACCGCACGGTGTTCATGGGGATCGGGCCGTATTTCAAGCGCAACTACGTGTCGCACGTGAACACCAGCTTTCCGGGGATGCTGAAGACCATCTTCCGGCTGCTGGGATTGCCGCCGCTGAACCTGTTCGACGCGGTAGCCAGCGACTTGAGCGACTGCTTCACCAATACGCCGGATTACGAGGGCTATCAGGTGAGGCGCGAGGATGCCCGGATTTTCGTTCCGGCGGAAGCGCGCGAGCCGCTGGATCCGCGGCCGAGCGTGAAGATGGACGACCCGGCGGAAGTGGTGCGGTAGGGCAGGGGCGACGCGGCGACACGGCGACGCGGCGACACGGCGAGGGGGCGATTACGGGGGCCGGGGGTAGGCACTTGGCGCTGGCGGTTGCGCGGTCGTCCCGGTCGATTTTCGTTGTGCATTGTTGTGCGCTTTTGTGCATCGGCGCGGGCTTATGCCAAATTTGGCAAACGAAGCCAAACCGCTGTTAACATCCTACAAATCAGCGAGCTAGACGGATTTGTCGCTCGCCTGCGGGCGGCACGGTGCGAAATTTTCAAAGAACGCCGGTCAATTGCAGAACACCTGCGGCGAGTGCAATGTGCCTGGAATTTCGGGGCGTGGCTGTGTGCGCTACCCGACATAACGGTAGCATGGGCGGCGGCGACCGGCTGAGGGACGACTGGCCTTAGACTATTGCTTTCAGTCGACTGGAGGGAACCGCAGGATGTGATCGGCGATCAAGGGGTCACTTCGGGCGGCCGCGCGCACTGTGGTGTCTCGCCGCGGCGAGGCGCGCCCTCTAGGGCGGTGTTGGGGGTGTTGTTGGTTTCGGGACCGCGGCGGCCTTGCCTCGGCGTGCCAGCGCGGCAGGCGAGGTGATGAGGATTCGGCCTGTAGCCTTGCCGTGTCCGTCGTTGGGCACTGGGTGTAGGGTGTACGGTGCCGTAACGGGACACAGCGAGCGGTGGTCTAAAATGCTTCTCCGCTTGGGGGCGATGATGCACCCCTGAGGACCACGGCCGCCTCGCGGCGGCCCCGACAAGCGCGCGCATCGGAAGCCAGAAAGGGCGCCTGGGTCGCGCGATTCGTGGGAGGCGGCAAATTTCTAATCGGTGGCGCTTCGGGGTGCCTGACGAAGACCAGTTCCGTTTGAAATCGACTACCATTGATTATAGGAGTTTCCGATGATTGTCGAGGTCAATGACGCTGGCGATATTTTGGTTCCTGCGGAACTCGTGCGGGCGGTGCCCCGCACGCGCCTTAAAGCGGACCGCGAGGGCGACGCGGTTGTATTGAAGCCTCTCGCGGAGAGGCCGGCGGGAAGAAGACGCCGCCTCATCGATTCGCTGCCAATCTTGGAGGGGCGGCTGGCCGATCCAGCGATGACTTTCAGACGCGAAGACATCTATGGCCCTGACGCCAGGTAGTGCCGTATTCCTCGACACGAACATCTTGGTTTATGCAAGCTTTCCCGGAACGCCTTTTTATGATGCGGCGCGTACCCGGCTGGACCAGCTTGAGAACGATGGAGCACTGTTCTGGACAAGCCGCCAGGTACTCCGCGAATACCTCGCTTCGACTACGCGCCCCGGCGCCATCGTGCCACCGCCGACGGTCGCCGCCCTCTCTCAAGCCGTTCGTCTATTCGAGGCGGAATTTGAAATTGCCGGTGAGGATGCGGCCGTCACCGCTCTGCTGCTGGAACTATTGAAGTCGCGAACTATACAGGGCAAACAAATCCAGACGCCAACATCGTCGCGACGATACGGCGCTTTGAGATTCCCTGGCTGCTAACGCACAACACGGCGGACTTTACCAGGTATGTGCCGGACATCAACGTTTTGCCGCTAATGTCCTCAGATGAATGATGGGGCTTCTCGGATCTCCTCCCGAGAGGAATCCAGGTCTGCTCGCGCGGCAGTAGAACTGCTCGTACATTCCCATGCTCATCGCAGAACCCCGCGCCACCCCTGGCCGTAGCGTCCCGAAATGGTTGTGGGTCGCGGGCGCAGCATTCTTCGGCGGGATCGCGGCCGGCATTGTGGTGCTTGCCCTTCATTGGCCGTTCACCCAGGACGCCATAACCAAAGCCCTGGAAGAGGCTTCCGGACGGCCGGTGCGGATCCGTACATTCTCCGTTTCTTACTTTCCTCCCGGGTGCACCGCGGAGGGGATTCACTTCCTCCGTCACAAGCACCCTGAAGCGGCGCCCATTATTACCGTCGAAAAACTGACGATTCAGGGCAGCTTCATCGGATTATTCAGTTCTCCGAAGCGGCTTTCGGCCGTGCGCGTGGTGGGTATGCACATGATCGTGCCACCGGAAATGCACGACGAGGGTGACAAGCGCGTGGTCCTGAATGCCGGACCGGGTGGAAAGTCGATCGCTATTTCGAAAATCACCTGCGATGGCGCGGTATTGGAATTCATGCGGGAGGATCGCCAGGAGAAGCCGTATGTCCTCAAGATCGACCGCCTCGGAGTTACGGATGTAGGCGCTGGAACGCCGATGGCGTACCGGGCGACCCTGACCAACACGGAGCCGCCGGGGGTCATTCGCGCCGAGGGCAAGTTCGGTCCCTGGAATCCCAATGACGTAGGGGCCACTCCGGTCTCCGGAACATATACGTACGACAACATCGAACTGAGCCATTTCCGGAGTATCTACGGAGTAGCCCACTCGCGCGGCCAGTTCTCCGGCCCGCTTTCGCGAATGGAGACGCACGGTAGCGTGGACGTTTCGGAATTCCGCGTAGATGGCAGCAATCATGCTATTCCCCTCGCTACCACGTTCCAAGCCACGGTAAATGGCGCCAACGGCGACGTGTTGCTGAACCCCGCTGTTGCGCGCTTCCGCCACACTCGGATCGAGGTGCGCGGCTGGATCGCTGGGCACGCGGGGGAAAAGGGTAAGACCGCGAGCTTCGACTTGGCCGTGCCGGAAGGGCGCGTGGACGATCTGCTGTACCTGTTCACGAAAGACCAGCCTGGAATGAGCGGCAATGTCACGGTGACTGGTAAGTTCGTTTGGCCGCCCGGCCCGCGGAAGTTCCTGGAGCGAATTCGCATGGACCTGGTCTTCGGCATGAACGGCAGCCGATTCACGAGTCCCAACACCCAGCGGAGCATCGACCGGATTAGCGAAAGTGCGCAGGGCGAAAGGAGGAAGGAGCAGGATGAAGATCCGCGAACCGTGCTCTCCCAGGTGCATGGCAACATTCAGGTTCGCAACGGGATCGCCACCATTTCAAACGGAAGTTTCCAAGTGCCGGATGCCGGCGCCGGCGTGCAGGGCACATACAGTCTCTTGAACCAGCGAGTCGATCTTCATGGCACGCTCGACACCCGGGGCAATCTCTCGGACACCGCCTCGGGGTTCAAATCGCTGGTGGTCAAAGCGATCACCCCGCTGTTCAAGAAACGCGGTCCTACGCGAATCGTTCCTTTCGAAATAACCGGCTCGTACGGCAGTACTACGGTCGGAATCGATTGGAAGAAGGATCTGACGCGTTTGAAGTAAGCATCGCGCAACCCTATCGGCCGCCTCAGACGGCTATCTTTACGAGACATCCCATGTGGCCGACAACGACTGTGGCCGACAAGGACTACGCGCTGGGGCGCATCGTGGCGTTTCTGTCGCACACGCCTTGATGGCGGGAGGTGGCCATCTTCGTTACCGAACACGACGCGCAGGGCGGGCGGGACCACATCGACGCGCATCGCAACGGTGTTCATGGGGATCGGTCCGTATTTCAATCGCAACTACGTGTCGCACGTAAACATCAGCTTTCCGCGCGGAAGCTGAAGACCATCTTCCGGCTGCTGGGGATTGCCGCCGCTGAACCTGTTCGACGCGGTGGCCAGCAACTTGAGCGACTGTTTCACCAATACGCCGGATTACGAGGGCTACCAGTGCATCACTGCCTGTCCGTAAGTGCGGCGAGCGGGCGAAAGGACGAGCGGGCGAAGGAGCGATTCGCTGGTTTTCTTGTCCGTGGTTGTATTACTATCGCGCGAATTCTTTGTTGGAAGCGACGGGGCCACCCGGAACGAACAGTAGCACGGGCATCCGTGACCATTCGCTGTAAGCGCTTGCATGATCCCCCCGCCGTATGACATACTGCGTTCTGGTGCAATCCATGAAAATAGCCCCGTCGCTTTCACGCCGCAGTTTTGGTAAGGTTCTCACCGCCGCGCCATGGGTCGTCCGCGCGCAAACTGCGCCCGTCCGCGCCCGCATCAAAATCGATACCGAACGGGTGATCGGCGACATCGACCCCAAGATCTACGGCAACTTCATCGAACACCTGGGCCGCTGCATTGAAGGCGGCGTCTTCGACGAAGGATCGCCTCTTTCCGACTCCGACGGCTTCCGCCGCGACGTGCTGGACGCAGCCAAAAAGCTGAATGTCACGATCCTGCGCTGGCCGGGCGGCAACTTTTCCTCGAATTACAACTGGATGGACGGCATCGGCCCGCGCGACCAGCGCCCTCGCCGCCTCGAAATGGCCTGGGGCACCGTCGAAGACAATCGCTTCGGCACGCACGAATTCATGGAGTATGCCGAGAAACTCGGGACCGAGCCGTACTTTTGCGCGAACCTCGGGATCGGCTCCTGGCAGCAGGCCCAGCAGTGGGTGGAGTACTGCAACTCATCCGAAGACACGGCGATGACCCGCATGCGCAAGCAAAACGGCCGCGCGCAGCCGTGGAAGATCACTTACTGGGGTCTGGGCAATGAAATGGACGGCCCTTGGCAAATGGGTCATCGTTCGGCGGACGATTACGGCAAATTCGCGCTGGAGGCCGCCAAGCTGATGAAATGGACCGACCCCGGCATCAAGCTGATCGCCTCGGGATCCTCCAATTTCAACCCGAACGCCGACTGGACCGGCTGGAACCGCACTGTTCTGGAGCATCTGAAGCATCACGTCGATTACCTGTCGCTGCACATGTACGTGGGCAACCGGAGCAATGACTTCGGCGAGTTCATGGCCAGTTCCGTCGAACTCGATAGCCGCATCAAGACCGCCGAGGGTATCATTAATGCCGCACTCTCCGGCGAGCCGGCCAATCGCCGCATCTACATCGCATGGGATGAATGGAACGTGTGGTATCGCGCGCGCGGTGAGGGGAAGGAACAAGGCCGCCGCATCCTGGAGGAGCGCTACAACCTGGAAGACGCCCTGGTGGTAGCCACTTTCCTCAACTCATTTGTGAATCACTCGCACATAATCAAGATTGCGAACATGGCCCAACTCGTGAATGTTATCGCGCCGATATTTGCCAGCGACAAGGGTCTGTTCCTGCAAACGATTTACTATCCGCTGCAGATCTTCGCCAATAACAGCAAGGGCAAGTCGCTGGAACTGTTCGTCGAGAGCCCGAAGTACACGAGCAAACGCTTCGGGGACGTGCCTTACCTGGATACCTCGGCGGCCTATGACAATGGCACGCTGGTGCTGAATGTGGTAAACCGCCACGCGGACCGGGCCATCGACGCGGATTTCGAATCGCAGGACAAGAACTTCTCCGGCGCCGTCGAGGCGTGGGAAGTCAATGGGCCCGATGTCAAGGCGGAAAACGACTTCGACTCCACCAAGGTGCGGGCCGTCCAACGCTCGGCGTCCGCACAGGGGAACCGGCTGGCCTACAGCTTTCCGCCGCATTCGTATACCATGTTGAAGGTGAGGCTGGTGTGACCCTGCGTCTTCCGCTCGCGTTCTGCGTGCCCGTTGTTATCATGGTCTTGATGACCACGAACTGTTCGTCAAACGGCCGTGAGTTCGGCAAGACTCCGTCCGGCGAAACGGTCGAGTTGTACACGCTGAAAAACGCCAAGGGAGTGGAGGCCGACATCTCGACGTACGGCGGCGTGGTCGTCGCGCTCAAGGCGCCCGACCGCACCGGCGCGCTGGGCGACATCGTGCTCGGCTTCGACGATTTCAAAGGCTACCTGCTGCCGCCGCCCTACTTCGGCGCCCTTATCGGGCGCTATGGCAATCGCATTGCGCATGCCCGGTTCACGCTGGATGGAGTCGAATATCAGCTCGCGAAAAACGACGGCGACAACTCCTTGCACGGTGGAAAGCGCGGCTTCGACAAGGTGCTTTGGAAGGCGAAGCCGGGCAACGGGCAGTCTTTGGAACTGACTTACCTGAGCAAAGATGGCGAGGAAGGTTATCCCGGCAACCTATCCGTAACAGTTGTCTACACACTGACCGATGCCAATGAACTGAAGATCGATTACACCGCGACGACTGACAAAGACACCGTGCTGAACTTGACCAACCATTCTTATTTCAACCTGGCTGGCCAGGGAGAAGGCGACATCTTGGCCCACCAATTGACTGTCAACGCCGACCGCTACACTCCCGTGGACAAGGGACTCATTCCCACGGGCGAACTGCGCAGCGTCGAAGGCACTCCGTTCGACTTCCGCCAGCCGCACGCTATCGGCGAGCGGATCGGCTCAACCGACGAACAAATCGCGCTGGGCGGCGGCTACGACCACAACTTCATCTTGAACCGCGCCGGAGACGGGCTGTCGCTGGCCGCGCGTGTGACCGAGGCGAAGTCCGGACGCGTGATGGAGGTGCTCACCACCGAGCCGGCCATCCAGTTTTACACTGGCAATTTCCTGGACGGAACGATTCACGGCAAGGGCGGTAGGGTATACGGACGGCGCTCCGCCTTGTGCTTGGAGACGCAGCATTACCCGGATTCACCCAATCATCCGGGCTTTCCGTCTACGGAATTGAAACCTGGCGCGGTGTATCACACGACTACCGTGTACCGCTTCTCGACCGGGTCGTAAATCGCGTTGGAGGGCGGCCAATCTTGGCCGCAGCCGCCTTTCTAGGCGACGGGGGCCGGCTGGAAAGCCGGCTGCGTGCAGGATTGCCCGCCCTCCAAGGTCCTACCTCTGCCCGTAATAGGCGCTGACTCCGTGCTTCCTCAGAAAGTGCTTATCCAGATGGGCGGGATGTAACTCTTCAGCGGCCTTAGCGAGTGTGACACTGTAATACGCCATCTCCGCGACATACTCCAGAATCACGGCGTTGTGCGCGGCTTCCGCCGCGGAAGATCCCCAGCAAAACGGGCCGTGCCCGGCGATCAGCACCGCCGGCATCTCCATGGGATCGGCACCGGTGAAATGGCGCGCGATCACCTCCCCCGTGTTGGCTTCGTAGGCAGCCTCAATTTCCTGCGGAGACATCGCCCGAGTCACTGGCACCGGACCGCGAAAGTAATCCGCGTGCGTGGTGCCCAGGCACGGGATGGGCCGGCGCGCCTGCGCCCATGAAGTGGCGTAGCGCGAGTGCGTATGGACCACGCCGCCGATCCCCGCGAACGCCCGATACAGCACCAGGTGCGTCGCCAGATCGGATGAAGGCCGTAGCGTGCCTTCCACGACCGTCCCGTCCAGGTCCGTGATCACCAGATCCTCCGGCCGCATCCCTTCATATGGAACGCCGCTGGGCTTGATCGCCACCAGCCCCTCGGCGCGCGAAATTCCGCTGGCATTGCCGAACGTGTACAGCACCAGCCCCCTGCGCACCAGCTCCAGGTTGGCCTCCAGCACTTGCTCGCGAAGTTCTTTCAGCATGTTGTTTCATTATGCCAAAGCGATTTCCAGCTTCGTCACCGATGCCGGCGCAAACCGCCGCGTAAACCGCGCACCGCCGGCTTGCGCCTGCTCCTGGTGCGGCTCCACGGCGTGCGGACTCTCGAAACTATTGTGCGCGTGGGCATCCGCTGCCGACAGCGTGACCACGTTAGCCCCACCGATGGCCGCCCCGCGCACGCCAATCTCCACTTCCCGCGTGCCATCGAGGCTCGGATTCGTCACGGTCAGGGTCAACCGCTTCCCACGCAGCGAAGCCGAGCACGAAAGCCCCGGCAGTCCCTTGTAAACCGCGGGCGCGGATACCAGCGTGCGCAACGACTGCGCTCCTTTATGCGCCTGGTACAGATCGAACACATGGTAGGTGGGCGTCACGCAGAACTTATCCTCGTGCGCGAAGAACAGCGATTGCAGGCAGTTCACCAGTTGCGCCACGGCCGCCATGCCGACCTTATCCGCGTGCCGATTGAATGTGTCCAGGGTGATCCCCGCCAACACCGCATCGCGCATGGTGCTCTGCTGGCCCAGCAGCGCTTCGGCGAAAGGTTCGGTGCCGGGCGCGTACCACCCGCCCCACTCGTCTACAACCAGCTTCACATGGTGCTGCCGGTCCATCTCGCCCATTACGCCCCAGTGGCCGGTGATGAACGAATCCATCAAGTTCGCCTCGCGCAGTATCTCATAATATTGTTCGGCGTCGAACCGCAATGCATCGCCTTTGCCTTTTGCCCAATCCGTGGTGCGCCCGCCGCTCGCGTTCCACGCGTAATGATGCATGGACCAGCCCCACAGCCGGCCCAGTTCGCCCTTCTGGCCCACTTTCGCGAAGAAGCGCCGGGTCCATTCCAGATCGTTCGCGTTCGGCCCGGAGCCTACGAACGACAACGGCACGTTGTATCCCGGAACCCACGACGTATATCGAAGGAACTCCGTGGCGTAGTCTTCGGGCGTGAACGAGCCGCCGCAGCCCCAGGCCTCGTTGCCGACGCCCCAATAGCGCACGTTGAGCGGCTCGCGCTCGCCATCGGTCGCGCGTTGATCCGCCAGGGTAGTGGTTCCCGCGGGTGAGTTGCAATATTCCACCCACCGGTCGAAATCCTGCGCGCTCGACCCGCGCAGATTCGCCGCGAAGTAGGGCTGGGCGCCGGTCTCTTTGCAAAACCGCGCGAACTCGACGGTGCCGAACTGATTCGGATCGAAGCTCTGGGGCGCGGTGCGATTCGCGGTCTTGGGCCACTCCTGCGCACCCGCCCAAAAGTTGGTCCGTTTGGGACGCTTGTCGCGCGGTCCCGTTCCGTCGCGCCAATCGTAGCTGTCCGCAAAACAGCCGCCAGGCCAGCGGATCACGGGCGGCGAGATGCGCCGCAACGCGTCCACAAGCTGCTTCCGCAAACCGCCGGTGTTCGGGATGGCGGAATCCTCGCCCACCCAGATGCCGTCGTAAACCACGCCGCCCAGATTCTCGACGAAGTGTCCGTAAATTTCCGGCGCAATCGTGGCGATGGGTTCGTCGATCAACACCTCGATCAAGCCATCGTTCGCGGCGGACCGCAGCGCGGGAGCGTACGCCATCCCCGCCGCGGCCGTCTTCAGAAATTCACGCCTCTGCATGGCTATCCTCCTTGCCGCACCTGCGCAGCCAACTTGCGCAGCGCCGGCAACACATCGCCAATCCCGACCGCGTCGGAAGCCGGCTGGCCGAAAGCGAAATACAGCTTCCGATACAGCGCGTAGAGTTTGTCGTAGGCGGCGCGATCGCGTCCGTCCGGCTCAATGGTGCGGTACCGGGGGCACAGCGCATGCTGCGCCGCTTCGATGCTCTCGAACGCACCCGCTGCCATGAACGCCATGATCGCCGAACCCAGGCTGGTGACATCGCCTTCCGGCACCAGCACAGGTTTATTCAGCACGTTGGCATACACGCGGTTCAGCGTTTCGTTCTTCTGCGGGATGCCGCCGCCGTTGATCACGCGCCGGATCTCAACGCCGTGTTCCGCCATGCGATCGAGAATCACGCGCGTGTGGAACGCGGTCCCTTCGATGGCGGCGAACAACTCGTCCTGCGCCGTGTGCGTCAGGTTCCAGCCCAGCGTCACGCCGCCCAGTTCCGCATTCACCAGCACGGTGCGATCGCCGTTATCCCAAGTGAGCCGCAGCAGCCCGGTCTGGCCGCCGCGATAATGCTCCAAGCCCTGCGAAAGCTGCGCGACGGTGGCGCCCGCGCGCCGCGCAATGGCATCGAAAATATCGCCGGTAGCCGATAATCCCGCCTCGATTCCGAAATACTGTGGATGGATCGATCCCTTCACTACGCCGCACAAGCCGGGGATCAAATCCACCTGCTTCGCGATCGCCATGATGCAGGTGGATGTGCCCACCACGTTAACCACATCGCCCTCGCGTACGCCTGCGCCAATGGCGTCCCAGTGCGCATCGAACGCGCCCACCGGAATGGGGATGCCGGCGCGCAGTCCCAGCTTTCCGGCCCACTCCGCCGAAAGCTGCCCGGCGATTTGATCCGAAGTGGCATAGCGCCCATCCAGCTTGGCGCGGACACCCGCCAACAACGGGTCCACTTTCACCAGGAATTCCTCGGATGGCAGCCCGCCCAATTCGCGATTCCACATCCATTTGTGTCCCATCGCGCAGACGCTGCGCGGCGCTTGACCCGCATCCGCGATGCCGCATAACACCGCGGCTACCATGTCGCAATGTTCCAGCGCGGTCACCATCCCGGCCCGCTTGTCCGGATTGGCGCGCAGCCAGTGCAGCAGCTTCGAGAATCCCCACTCGGACGAGTACACGCCGCCGCACCATTCCAGCGCCTCCAGTTTCTCGCGGCGGCCGGCCGCGGTGATTTCGGCGGCTTCGCCCTTGGCGCGATGGTCGCACCACAGATAGTAATCGTCCAGCGGCCGTAGGCCTTCGCCGACAGGAATGACACTCGATCCCGTGGTGTCCAGCGCCAGGGCCGAGAGTTGGCTCCCGTCCACGCCCGCCGTCTCCAGCGCCCGCCGCATCGCCGCGACCAGCGCATCCATATGGTCCCGATGCGATTGCGTGGCGTGGTCCGGATCGGCCTTCTTGCGCGTCAGCGGATACTCGCCCGTAGCCGAGCCCAGCCGCCCTTTCACGCTATCGAAAATCGATACCCGGACGCTCAGCGTCCCGAAGTCAACCCCGGCTACAATCACAATCCAACTCCCTGGTACTCGCGCTACGCGGCGTCACGAATTTCAATTACGACCCTCTTGTGCAGGGCAGCGAAGGCCGCTTCGATCTGATCCAAGCGCGACGCGTGGCGCAGGTCGAGCAAACGGTCTATCTGGCGCATGTGACAACCCAGACGGCGCGCTAAGTCCGCCTTCCGGACTTGCGATGCCCTCATCTCCATGTACAGTCCTAACTTGGCCTCAGTCAGAACGGGCAGAACCAAAGACGAAGCCCGTCTCCTTACTCTCGACGGCGGCGGCACATCCTTGCGGCTTTCGATATAGTCGGCCAGTACGTCGTGCAGAAGATCTGCGGCGCGGGCCAGCGCTTCATGCTCGTCGTCTCCGAATGTGTGCGCCTCCGGAAAATCGGGGAACGATACCAGGACCGTACCGTTGCTGTCGGGCTCCAGCAAAACCGGATATCGTAGCATTTCATTCTCCTTTGAGGTCTTCTTGATTACTTTGAGGTGTCCGCTCTTCATACTGAGGAACTACATCCCGGGCGGGCGAGCTCACGCTCTAAGAATAGGACAGATCTGTCGCATCGTCAAGGCCGCGGGTGCGCCGCCGGCGAGGCTGAATTACAATATAGGTAGGGATTCATGTCGCACTGGCAGCCAGCCGCTTACAAGGAATATCAGTGGATCGTCGCCGATCCCCAGCTCCTTGGCGGGAAGCTCGCAATTCGCGGTACCCGGTTGGCCGTCTCTCTGATCCTGGAGTGCTTGGCCAGCGGCATGTCTCTTGATGATATCGATCAGTCTTTCGATTGCGATTTTCCGCGTCAGGCCTTGCATGAGGTTCTGAAGGTTGCCTCCGAGTTCACTGACTCCTTCCATGTGGCTGCTTGATGCCAATATGGATGTGCACCTGGTGTCCGTCCTGAACCGGTCCTGCCACAGCCCAACGGTTAGCACCTATATCGTGAAGCGGTTCTCGGCTCAACGCAGAATTTCAGACATTACCCATCCGTACGGCGGCATCGTGCTATTTTGATTTACATGTCGCTGGAAAATCCCTTCCAGGATCCCCTCCGCTTCGAACGTCGCGTACCCGAGTGCGCCATGGTCATCTTCGGAGCCAATGGCGATCTGACCAAACGCAAGCTATTGCCGGCCCTTTACAGGCTCGCCTACGAGCGCCGCCTGGACGCCGGATTCGCCGTGCTGGGCATCTCGCGCACGCCCATGACCGACGATCAGTTTCGCGAGAAGATGCTGGCGTCCGTCAAGGAATTCCTGGAGGATTCGCCATTCGACGCGGACGTTTGGACCTCTTTCGCGCAAGGCATATTCTATATGGCGGGCAACTTCGACGACGCGGCTCTTTTTCCCGCATTGGATGCGCGCCTGAAAGAGATCGAGGCCTCCAGGCACACGGGCGGCAACGTGTTGTTCTATCTTTCGGCGCAGCCCAGCCAGTATATCCCCATCGCGCAAGGCATCGCCGCCGCCAACGTAGGCAAGGGCTCCGGCTGGCGCCGCATCGTCATTGAAAAGCCGTTCGGCCACGACTTGGCCAGCGCGCAGAAGCTCAGCGCCGAACTGCATAGCGCCTTCGAAGAGGCGGAAGTCTACCGCATCGATCATTACCTGGGCAAGGAAACTGTGCAGAACATCCTGGCGCTGCGCTTCGGCAACGGCATCTTCGAGCCGCTCTGGAATCGCCGCTATGTGAATCACGTGCAGATCACCGCCGCTGAATCCATTGGCGTGGAAGGCCGCGGCGCGTATTATCAGGAAGCCGGCGCGCTGCGCGACATGATTCAGAACCACCTGTCGCAGGTGATGGCCACCATCGCCATGGAACCTAGCGCTACCTTCCGTCCCGACTCCGTGCGCGACGAGCGCTCCAAGTTGCTGCGTTCCATTCGGGTAATGAAGCCGGACGAGGTGCTGCAACACACGGTCTCGGGCCAGTATGGCCCCGCTCACATCGGCGGCGAGGATGTTCCCGGATTCCGCCAGGAGCCCGGCGTGAAGCCCGACGCGCAAACCGACACTTACGCGGCCGTCACATTCTTTGTCGACAATTGGCGCTGGGCGGGCGTGCCGTTTTATTTGCGCTCCGGCAAGCATCTGCCCAAACGCGTCACCGAGATCGCCATTCAGTTCAATGCCGCGCCGCTGGCCATCTTCAACAGCGATGAAACTACCACGGCGCCCAATCTGCTGATCCTGCGCATCCAACCGGAAGAGGGCATTTCGCTGAAGTTCCTTTCCAAGCGTCCGGGATCGGGCATGAAACTGCGCCCCGTTTCCATGGATTTCAATTACGGCTCCAGCTTCGGCGAGCGCTCGCCCTCGGCTTACGAAACGCTGCTGCTCGACGCCATCATCGGCGACGCCACGCTCTACACCCGCCAGGACATGGTGGAGGCCAGTTGGGCCGTGGTCGATGCCATTCAGCATGTCTGGGACAACACGAAGTTCGACTTCCCCAACTACGCTGCAGGCACCTGGGGACCCAAGTCCGCCGACGACATGCTGGCCCGCCGCGGACACGTCTGGAGGCAACCATAGTGGGCGCCACCGGCGGCACTATCGCTCCCGACCGCATCCTGCATGACATGGCGGACCTGTGGGTCTCGCTCGGCAAGCAGGGTGAAGGCGATGCCGGCGTGCTGCGCGCCTGCTCCATGACCCTGGTGGTAGCGGCGGAAGAATCCGACGACCCGCAGGCAATCGGCGAGACGCTCGCCGCCTTGATGCCGGAACACCCCAGCCGCGCCATTGTAATTCGCTTCCGCGCCGGAGACCAGCGCTCACTTGCGGCGCGTGTCTTCGCGCAGTGCTGGATGCCCTTCGGGCACCGGCAGCAGATTTGCTGCGAGCAAATCGAGATCACCGCTTCCGACGCCAGCCTGCCGGATCTGACCGCCGTGGTGCTGCCGCTGACGGTGCCGGATCTTCCCGTGATCCTATGGTGCCGCAGCCCACGCATCTTTCATTTGCCGGCATTCTCGCAACTTGCCATGATCGCGCAAAAGGTGGTGCTAGATAGCGCTTTTAGCGACGCGGCCGCAGTCCTCGGGGAGATAAGCAGGACAAGCGCCGCGGGACGCCTGCTGGCCGATCTCTCCTGGACCCGCCTCACTCGCTGGCGGGAGTTGATCGCCCAGATCTTCGAAAACCGAGGCCAATTGGCGAACCTGCCGCTAGTTACCGATATCCTGATTGCGCATCGCGCCGCCGCCACGCCAACAACGGCGTATTACCTGGCTGCGTGGTTGATGGATGGGATTGCGACAACCGGCGCCCGCCCGCGCGTGCAGTTCCGTTCCGATGGGGGCGAGCCGGCCTGGCGGCTGAGCCTAGTGGAACTGCGTGCGCAGGGCAGCCCGGCTGCGATAGCCTCCATCGCCCTTGCGGAAGGACATGCCGCCGAGGTGCGGGTGGGCAGTCTGTTAAGCAAAGCCCTGCTGCCAGCCCTTACGGACTACGCGCTGATGCGCGAGGAGCTTGCCATTCCGGGCCGCGATCCCGTATTCGAGCGCGCGTTGGCGGCAGCTTCCAAACTTGCGTTATCGTGATCCTTATACATGAGCGTGCAATGGTTCACCCGACCGGACCCGCGTACGGCTGCGGCCGCTTGCGCGAAACATATTAGTGCCCTGCTGGAAGAGGCGCTGTCCAGCCAGGAACACGCTACCCTGGCGGTTTCCGGGGGATCCACGCCGAAGTTGCTTTTCCAAAGCTTCGTAGCGTCCGGCTTCCCGTGGCAGCGCGTGCATCTGTTTTTCGTGGATGAACGCTGTGTGCCGCCCGACGATGCGGAAAGCAATTACCGGCTGGCTAACGAGAACTTGATCGCACCGGCGCATATCCCCTTGGATCAGGTGCATCGTATTCATGGGGAAATCAAGCCGGAAGCGGCCGCGCAACAGTACGTTGACGATATCCGCGGATTCTTCGGCCTTGAAGACGGCGAACTGCCGCATTTCGACGTGGTGCATTGCGGCATGGGACCGGATGCGCATACCGCCAGCCTGTTTCCGGGTGAAGCGGCGATCGATGACCGGGAACACATCGCCAGCGCGGTGTACGTGCAGAAGATGCCGGATAAGTGGCGCGTAACGATGTTAGCGGGCACGCTGCTGGCGGCCAAGAATACCGTGTTCCTGGTGACGGGCGCCGACAAAGCGCCGGCTGTAGGCAATGTCTTCCATCGGGAATTCGATCCCAAACAGTACCCCGCGCAATTGATTTCGCGCCAGGGTAAGCGGGTCACCTGGTTTTTGGATCAGGCCGCCGCCGCCGAATTGGCGTGAGATAATCCCACGTAGTGGCTATTTTCGGCCAGCGATTGCCAAAGAACTAGTGCTATGGTGTGATTGTATCACGACATCGCCATGATCGTCTCTTTTTCCGTCTCCAATTTCAGATCGTTCTCCGGGGAGGAGACCCTCTCCCTCGTCGCCAGCCACCGCTTGTCCGGTAGCCATGACGATCACGCAATCCCAATCCCCGACTGTAAAGAGGCAGTGCTCCGCACGGCAGTTCTCTACGGGGCGAATGGAGCAGGCAAATCGAATCTCTTCAAGGCGCTTCGGTACTTGAAATCTGTTGCCCTATGGCGACGCAAGAAAAAAGGCTGGACGAGGCGAGAGCCATTTCGGTTCGGCGGACCACCGGATCTGCCATCCAGCTTCGATCTGCAGTTCATTGCGGTGGACAGGCTCTATCGATTCGGTTTCAAGTTGGATGACGAGAGGATCATTGAAGAGTGGCTTTTTCAGGTTGTCGGCAATCGACAGAAACTACTTTACGAGCGCACCACAAACAATAACGGGGAAGTGACCATAAACGCCGAAGGCCTCAAGGGCCAAGGCGATAAATTGACGGCCCTAGCGACGGTCGGCGGACCTCGAAGCCAATCGTTCCTCGCCACTGCAAACGTCACACTGAACGCGGGCGATCTGGGTGCGGACCTGGCCCGCGTCGTGACTTGGCTCAAGGAGGGTCTGAACCTTATTGGACCGGATGAGCCTATTGAGCCGCTTGGGCACTTGCTGGATCAAGATTTCGAGTTCCTGTCATTCGCGGGCGCTTTTCTCAAATCGGCCTCAACCGGAGTGGACCATTTGGAGGTACTCAAAGAAGAGCTCTCCAAAGATGATCCCCGCGTCCTTCTCCGAGACGCGGTGTTTCGAGGTTTGACCGACGGCACAGCAAGGCTAACGATGGGAGACAGCGAGCTGTTGCTTGAGCGCAAAGACGTGGACCGTATGTACCAAATCAGCGTCCAGGCGGCTCATGAACATGAGCCCGGGAAGGTCGTTCGGCTGGGACTCGCTGAAGAGTCCGATGGCACTCAAAGGCTCCTCAACCTGATCTCTGCACTTCACCGCCTGCGCACGACGGGTTCAGTCTACGTAATTGATGAGATAGACCGCAGCCTTCACCCGATACTCGTTAGAGAGTTCCTGCAGTTCTTTCTAAAGTCGCGCGGTTGCGGTACTGGCCAGATAATCGTAACGACACACGAGTCAAATCTACTGGATCAAGATCTGCTGCGCCGCGATGAGATTTGGTTCGCCGAAAAGGATCGGAGCGGCGCTACCAGGCTGTACTCCCTCCTGGATTTCAAGGTCCGCAACGACCTCGAAATTCGTAAGCACTACCTGCAGGGCCGCTTCGGAGCCGTGCCGTTCTTGGGCAACCTGGAGAACCTGCGGGCAGACCCGGATCGGCCGGAATGACTCTCATCCCGCGCCAGCCTCGACCGCTTACGCGCGACGCTGCCAGCCTGCGGGACGATCGCCTGTTTATCGTGGCCTGCGACGACACGTTCGCTCCGAAACAGTATTTCGATTTCCTCCGGATCACGCGCGTACAAATTCACGTCGTTCCGACGGCGGACGGCTCTTCCGCGGCTTCGCACGTGCTGGATCGCTTGTTGCGCTTCGATCATGAAGAGGACGACGAACGTTGGATGTTGTTGGACACCGATCACTGCGCGCAAGGCACACATCTCGCAAACTTCGCCGAAGCGTTACGTGAGGCGAAGCGCCAGGGAGTCAAGGTCGCGCTCAGCAAGCCCTCGTTCGAACTTTGGCTGCTATTGCACCACGTGGAGGAAACAGCCCTGGGTGCGCTACCGGCTGCCAAGCACGTCGAGGAAGCATTGCGCGCCAAGCTTGGACAATACAACAAGACCCACCTACGGCAAGAGCATTATCCCCTGACATCCGTGCGCGATGCCTGCATCAGGGCTGAACGGTTAGACGTCGCCGTCACGGGTGGCGATATTCCGAACGGCAACACAACACGGGTGTATCTGCTGTTGAAGGCCATCGCTGCCAAAGCCCTCCGACAACAACTCCCCGTTGAACTCCGCGGCTTGCGGTGATGGCATCTTCGGATCTGCGGTTGGCTACCACGCAATCGGTAGGCCTCATCCCAGTGCGACTCGACGGTAAGCGTCTGGTGAACCCCTCTTCCCAAGCCTGCCGGACAGGTTGGATACTGGCTTCATGACCAAAGCCATCGTAGGAACGGGAACAAGGGAAGACTATTGGCGCGCACACATCGCCGAACAAGAACAGAGTGGAATGCCGGTGGGACGGTTCTGTCGAGAACAGCGACTCACGGAGGCATCTTTCTATGGCTGGCGCAAGCGGCTGCGGAAAGCCGAGCCGGTGCGGTTCGCGGTGGTGGAGAGGGGGCGGGTGCTGCAGCCGAGCGCCACGCAGCCTGTCCTGGAACTGGTGCTGAACACCGGGGAGCGGCTGCGCATCGGAGCCGGAGTGGAGGCGGCGGCCCTGCGCACGGTGCTGGCGGCACTGCGCGCATGATGCACTTGCCGGCCAGCGTGCGGGTGTACCTGTGCCTGACGCCCTGCGACATGCGCAAGAGCTTTGACGGCCTGCATGCGCTGGTGCGGGAACACCTGGAGTTGGATGCCTTCGCGGGGCATTTGTTCGTCTTCGCCAGCCGCCGGCGGGACCGCCTCAAAATTCTGTATTGGGACCGGGACGGATTCGCGGTGTGGAGCAAGCGCCTGGAGGAGGGCGCCTATGCAGTGCCAGTGGCCGCCACGGCGGCGGAGCACCGGCAGGAGATCACGGCGCAGGAATTGGGGGCGCTGCTGAGCGGGATTGACCTGCAGCAAGCCACGCGACGTAAGCGCTACCGGCGCGCGGCCTAAATCTTTTAGTGATTTGGTTGTTTTTCACTTGTCACAGAGTAAGTAAGTGGTTATTATTAATAGAGAGCACTTACTCACTGTGGCCATCGATCCCAAACATCTCCCGGAAGATCCGCAGATCCTACAGCGGATGGTGCTGGATCTGATGGCGCAACTGGACCTGGAATCTGCCGAGCGGACCAAGATCCAGAACCTGCTGCGGGAACTGCTGGACGCCAAACGCACCCGCAAGAGCGAGCAACTTTCGGAGGATCAACTCGCGCTGTTCGCGGCGGCCTGGGAAGCGCGGCAGGCGGCTGCCGAAGCATCGAGGACCGATGACCGGGATGGCGATGGCCCCGGCGCCCAGTCCGCCGCGGGCGCAAAGGCTCCGCCGAGTAAGAGCGGGGGCCGGCAGCCTCTGGCGCGGCACCTCAAGCGCGAGCGCGTGGTGCATGACCTGGCGGACTCGGAAAAGCATTGCGCTGCCTGCCAGCAGGACCTGCGGCCCATCGGGGAAGAGTCCAGCGAGCGCTATGAGTACATTCCCGCCCAACTGTTGGTGGTCGAGGATGTGTGCCAGAAATACGCTTGCGACTGCACCATCCGGACGGCCACCAAGCCGTCGCAACCCATCGAAAAGAGCACGGCGGGCGCCAGCCTGCTAGCCCAGGTGATCGTGGCTAAGACAGCCGACCATTTGCCGCTGTACCGGCAAGAGAAGATTTTTGAGCGGCACGGTGTGGAGGATCCCTTGTATAGATCGCTGAAAGAGATCCTGTTTGAATCCAAGGTCGTCGGGACCGACGACACGGGCGTGAAAGTGCTGGATGAGAAACTGCCCTTTGCCCGCACCGGGCGCATCTGGCCGTATTGCGGTGACGCCGCACATCCGGTAATCGTCTACGATTACACGACCACGCGGGGGCGTGCCGGACCGGAGGCATTTCTCAAAGGATATCGCGGCTACTTGCAAGCGGATGCCTATGGCGGATATGACGCTTTCTTCAAGGACCCGGCGCGTGGTTTGACCGAGGTCGGCTGCTTGGCACATGCGCGCCGTTATTTTCACGACGCCTTGGAATCGGACCAGGCGCACATGGGGCCGGCCCTATATCTGATCGCCCAGTTATATCGGGTGGAGGACGACGCACGTCCGCTTGGGGCGGATGACAGGCTACGGCTGCGCCAGTTACAATCGCGGCCCATTCTAGATAAATTGCGTGGCTATCTGGAAGAGATTCAGTTGGTAGTATTGCCGAAAAGCCCCGCGGGGCGGGCGGTGCGCTACACCCTGAAGAACTGGACCGCACTGACGCGTTACTGCGAGGACGGGGACTTGCAGATCGACAACAACGCCACCGAGCGCGCCATCCGGGGCGTGGCGGTAGGCCGAAACAACTGGTTATTCTTCGGCAGCGACGGTGGCGGCAAAACGGCCGCCGTGCTGCGGAGCTTCGTGGCTTCCTGCCAGCGGGCCGACGTGGAACCATTCGCCTGGTTCAAAGATGTCTTGTCGCGCATCGCCGCTCATCCCATCACCCGTCCCATCACCCGCATCGCAGAGCTGCTGCCCCACAAATGGGCACCCGGCCAGCCTTAAAAAATTCAAGGCCCGACCTCCCCTCATCGGGCCTTGGCTCGCCCCGGTGATTCTCGGACGCTTACCTTTTCCAGAGCGTCGTTGCGTCCGGCGTTCCGTGGGACTGGCCAACGAGAACTTGATCGCGCCGGCGGGTTACGTGGTTCTTAGACCAGGCCGACGGCGGGCGCTTTGTCGGCGTCCGTCACCAGGAACACGGTATTCTTGGCTGCCATCAGCGTGCCGGGTAACAACGTTACGCGCCGCTTATCGGTATCGGCTGCACGTATACCGCCCCGGCGATGCTCGCGCGGCGCCCGATCGACGCTTCCCGAGGGAAAACATGCTGCCGGTATGCGCGTCCGGTCCCGGTCCTCACCTTCTCCGGCGGAAGACTATGTCGCTCGTCGGCAGCAACAGGTTGTCGGACCTGGAGGCATGCACGATTGCGGTGCCGACGAAGTCGGAGTGTCAGAGAGGCATCCGACGGCACCAGAACAGGCCCGAAAAATCGCTAAGTTCCAGTCCAAGGTATCCCACGCCAGGCCGCGCTCCAAACTCAGTCAAAATCCGGGATAATTAACTATGAAGCTGGCGCGGCCCCTCTCCGCCCGTCCCCTCCGCGTTTCGCTCGGCTTTTCTCTCGCCATCGGGTTGCTTGCGATGCAGGACGGTGGCTACCAGGGGTTCGGCCGCCAACGCTACTACTACCAGCCCGGACCGAACGTGCCCTCCGAGTTTTATTGGAGCCGCCTCGAATACACTTCCAGCTATGCCGGCGGCAGCAGCTACGGCTATCGCGGTTTTCGCGGCGGCTGGTCCAGGGATTATCCCAAGGCCGACAACGACTGCCTTATCGCCCTGCGCCGCCTGACGCGCATCAACTCTCCTTCGCCGCTCAACGTTGTCGATCTCGATAGCGACCATGTCTTCGACTACCCCTGGATCTACGCCGTCGCCGTCAACAACTGGACCTTCACCGATGAGGAGGCCAAACGTTTACACGATTATCTTTTGAAGGGCGGTTTCCTGATGGTGGACGACTTCCACGGCACCGACGACTGGGAGCATTTCATGGCCGGCATGCGCATGGTGTTGCCCGACCGGCCCGTCGAGGACCTCAAGGATGGCGACGAGATCTACCACGTCTTGTATGACATCAATGAAAAGTTTCAAATCCCCAGCGAGGTCTATGTCAACACCGGCCGCACCTATGAGAAGGACGGCTATGTGCCCAAGTGGCGCGCCATCCGTAACGACCACGGACGCATCATGGTGGCAATCTGCGCCAACATGCACCTGGGCGACGCATGGGAGTGGGCGGACAGCCCGGAGTACCCCGAGAAGTTTTCCGGACTTGCGTTTCGCATCGTCCTCAACTACATCACCTATGCCATGACCCACTAGGCATGCACCCCGCGCGACATGTTCGAGTTCTTTTTTAAGTATCCGCGTTCGGTGTACACACGCGGCCAATTTGCCCTCTTGGGCGCCTGGCCGAAGTGGATCCTGGCGCTGCTGATCCTGGCGGCGGCCGCCGGACTGGCTTGGCTGGTCCGTTCCCGCCTGGCGCGCGCCGCGCCGGTGATGCGCGGTTGGCGGGCCTGGGTAATCTGGGGCTTGCAGACGTTCATGGCCGCGCTGCTGCTGGTGCTGCTGTGGCAGCCGGCCATCACCGTCGCCGAGTTGAAGCCACAACAAAACATCATCGCCGTGCTGGTGGACGATTCCCGCAGCATGGCCATCTCCGAGGACGGTTCGACCCGCGAGGCCCAAGCCGTGAGGACCCTGCAGAACGGCGTGCTGGCCAGCCTCAACCGCTACTTTCAAACGCGCCTTTACCGCGTCGACAGCTTGCCTGCCCGCATCCGCGGCTTCGATGACCTGCAACCCAACGCGCCCGCGACCCGCATCGGCGATAGCCTCAAGCAGTTGAGCGACGAGACGTCCGACTTGCCCATCGGCGCCGTGGTGCTGCTCAGCGATGGCGCGGACAACTCCGGCGGCATCGGCACGGACACCATTAGCGCGCTGCGCGCGCGCCACATTCCCGTACACACGGTGGGATTTGGACGCGAGCGCGCCGCACACGATGTCGAACTGGACGATGCCGTTGTGGCTCCGCGGGCCTTGGCCGGCTCCCGCCTGGCGGCCAAGGTCACTTTGCACCAACGTGGATACGCCGGCGCCAAGATCGCCCTGACGGTACGCGACGTTACCGCCGGCCAAGCCGCGGGCCAGGCCAAAGTCCTAGCGTCCCGCGCCATCGAATTGGGGGCGGACGGCAATCTCCGGACCGAGACTTTGATGTTCGATATCGGCGGCGCCGGCGCTAGAACGCTCGAAATCGCGGCTGCCACGCTCCCAGGCGAGGAGAACGCGGCCAACAATACCTTGACCCGCTTGGTAAACGTTAGCTTTGAAGCGCGCCGCATCCTGTACATCGAGGGTGAACCGCGTTGGGAGTACAAGTTTATCCGCCAGGCGGAAGAGGACGACCGCATGGTACAGATCGCCTCCATGGTTCGCACCAGCGCAAACAAGATCTACCGCCAGGGAATCGCCGATCCCAAAGAGTTGGCCGACGGCTTTCCTTCCCGCCCGGAGGACCTGTTCGCCTACCAGGGATTGATCGTCGGGTCGGTGGAAGCCGGCTATTTCACCCCCGCCCAGCAGGAATTAATCCACGAGTTTGTGGATCGCCGTGGCGGCGGCATGCTGCTGCTCGGTGGTCAATTCGCGCTGGCGGATGGCGGATGGAACGCCTCGAACCTTACTGACCTGATGCCGACGGCCCTGCCCACCCGGATGGGCACTTTTCATCGCGAGGCCGACCCCAAGAGCGGCGCCACGCATGCCACCGCCGAGCTAGCGCCAGCCGGCGTGGACAGCATTATTGCGCGCCTGGTCGACGACCCGGCCGCCAACGCCGCGAAATGGAAGAAGCTGCCCTACCTGATGGACTATGAAGATCCCGGCACTCCCAAACCCGGGGCGGCCGTGCTCGCCAACACCGTTACGCCCGAAGGCCGCAAGTTGCCACTGCTGATTACGGAGAACTTCGGCCATGGCCGTACCGCAATCATGGCCACCGGAGGCACCTGGCGCTGGCAGATGAGTTCACCGTTGGGCGACACCGCTCACGATTTGTTCTGGCAGCAGCTCCTGCGGTGGCTGGTTTCCGATACCCCCGGCACCGTAGCGGCCTACGTCCCCGCTCAGATGCTGTTCGACAATGGCGCCGTAACCCTGACCGCCGAGGTTCGCGATCGACAGTATAATCCCGCTCCGGATGCCAAGGTCGAAGCGCATATCCTGGGACCGAGCGGCGTCAGCGCCCTCATCGAGATGACGCCGGTGCCCGATAGTCCCGGCCAGTTTCAGGCCGCCTGGTCCGCTCCCAAGACCGGCGCCTACCTGACGGAGGTGACGGCCCAGCGCGCCGATCCCGATACCGGCGCGGTGAAGGAATTAGGCCGCGATGTATTGACATTTCAGCGCATGGACGGCGTCGCCGAGAATTTCCACACCGAACAGAACCGCGATTTACTCGAACGCCTCGCCGCCCAAACGGGTGGACAATATTGGAAGCCCGCCGATCTCGGCAAACTCGTCGGCGCTATTCCCTATTCGGAGGCGGGCGTGACGGTGCGCGAAACCAAGGATCTGTGGAATTTGCCGCTGGGCTTTCTGGTATTGCTGATGCTGCGGTTTTCGGAGTGGTGGCTGCGGCGCAAGTGGGGGATCGTTTGAAGAACCTGCAATTGCTGGGGCAGACCATCGTCTTTCGTGGTCTGCCGCCTTCGCCCCAATGCCACAATCCATACGAAGGAATCCGCCATGAGCCCAAAAAACCTGCGCCTAGCTGGAACTGGAAGAGCTGTCGCCGCCATCTTTGCGCTTCAGGGTGGGCCGGTCATCCTGATCGGCCGGCTGCTTATCGTTGTCGTCCACGGGACCCGTGCCGCTGCCGGGGGTCCGCTTCAAGGTTGGGCGGCTCGGGTCGTCTTTGCCCTTAGCCGGCTTCCGGTGGTTGTGCAGCGAGTACAAGCGCGCCTTCACGTCGTTGAATTCCGAAGTGTTGACCACGTACTCGGGCCTGGCCTTCAGGATCGTCTGGATCTCGTCTTGCGAAGCCTTGATGCGGTCGTCCGTCATGGGGTGCGTCGAAAATACCTTGGCCACGCTGCCGGGCTTGCGCTTTTCCAGGGTCTCGACCTTCTCGAAGAAATCCACGAACGACGTCGGGTCATAACCCGCCTTATACATGTACTGCAAGCCCAGGAAATCGGCCTCGCGCTCCATTTTGCGCGAGAAGACCAGGAATCCCATGGGGATGGCCAGATTCGCGCCCTGCATGGCGGCGTAACCCGCCAACGAATACGGGACGGCGATCGATGCGGCGATCATGGCGATTTGGGCGAGTTGCCCGCGGGTGGCCTGCCGCGTTCCGTGGCGCGCCGCGACATGCGCGATTTCGTGTGCCATCACCCCCGCCAGTTCGGATTCGCTATCCGCCTTCAAGATCAAGCCCGAGTTCACGAAGAAGAACCCGCCGGGCAGCGCGAACGCGTTCACTTCTTCGGAATCCAGCACCTTGATGGTGAACGGAACTTTAGCGTCGGAATTGCGCACCAGGTTCTGGCCAATACGGTTTACGTATTCGGCCACCACCGCATCGTCCACAATCTTGGATTGGCGCTCGACCTCCAGCGACAGTTGCTTGCCAATGGCGATCTCTTTCTCCAACGAGTAGAAATTGACGCCTTTGCCAACGTCCCGATTGCCGATTTCGTCGGGATCTTTTTCCTTATCGTCGGCCAGAGAACGGGTTGGCAGAAGGGTGAGAACTGCCAGGAAGGCCACGGGAACAGCTAAAAAGCGCTTCATGGGTGGAAAACTCCTGTTACTCTACTATACGCCAGTTGGGGTGGACCGCTGAATTCTATACGTATAGCGGGCCTGCCGGGTTACTCCCTCGAAGGGCGGGCAAGATTCGCCGCCCTCCAACCTGTGCCGAATCGGCATTGGCTGAAGGACTGCCCGCCAGTACTGCTTTGCTCGCCGCTATCGCGGTCCGGTGGTAGAATTCAACCCGTGGCATCACGCGCCGTAAAACGTTTTTGCCTCCGAAACACACTATCAAAGGAAGGCTCTAAATGAAAACGCTGGTTTACGTCGTCATTATGACCGCGCCCTTGCTCGCACAGGATACAGGCGTACAGCCGGAAAGCGGAACTGCGGGCGGAAACGCCTCAATCGCGCAAGGAATCCTGGGATTCGGCGTCCCGTCAAGCTCTGGCGCGCCTGAACCGTGTGTGGGTACCGGTACTGCCGGATTTTGCTACGGCGTGCCCGCCGGATTATTGGTGGTGCCTACCAACCTCCTGGTTCCGGCCGGAACCTCCGGCGTGTTTTATCTGTCGCTTGAAACCGCGGATTTCTCCGGCACGGCCGACACGATCCTCCGGTTGTACGAGTCCAAGGCTGAGGTGCTGCGCATGGAGGTCACCGGCAGCGCCAT
>JBEKTJ010000019.1:0-50145 GCA_049516155.1 Bryobacteraceae bacterium | reverse complement strand
GTAGAACAGATGCAGATCAGGTCTTGCAGCGACTGCGGAAACTGAATGTTTGGCGCTTGTGGGATGAGCGGTGTTGCGGGCTTGTCGTGCTTGCGCGTCCAAGGCACGAGCTGCATTTGCGGTACTTGGCAACCCATGTTTTAACTCCGGTTGAGATTGCGACCACGGATTCCTGCTACGAAGCACAGGCTCACTGTTGCTTGGAGGAAATCATCGTGCCACTTCATATGCGTTTGGCTGGCACATCACGTGTCGTTGGGGATTCCGAGGTCGAATCGCATCCGGAATTTCCCTGCTTCCGAGCTCACACGATTGTACATCCACACCATTCGCAAGCCATATTTATTAATAATACTTAATATTTCTCGACCGCCAGCTCGACTGAAGCGCCAATCTCTGCCCGCCGCGTAAGCTCAAAATCCCGGAATGGGAATCCTTCCAAGGCCCTTGCCAAAGGCCTGGCAACCACGCTTTTGCCCACGCGAGCCGCCCTTACGCCATCACCGCTTCGGTCTCCTCACTCGCCGTAAAGTACGCACAGTCCGGATGGTGGAATACCAGCGCACTGACGCTGGCTTCCGGGTCCATCATCATGCCTTCGGTCAACCGCACGCCGATGTCGTCCGGCCGCAGCAGCTTCCACATCGCCTGCTGCTCGTCCAGGTTGGGGCAAGCGGCGTAGCCGAAGCTAAAGCGCTTGCCGCGATACCGCGACGTGAAGCGCTCCTGCATAGTCATCGTTGGCGGATCCGGGAAGCCCCAATCTTCGCGGATGCGGCGGTGCAGCCATTCTGCGCAGCCTTCCGCCGACTCTATCGCCAGAGCCTGCAAGCCGTGCGACTTGAAGTACAGCCCGGCCTGCTTCCACTCCTCGGACTTATCCCGAATACCCGCGCCCGCAGTTACTACGAACATAGCCAGGTGATCGCGCTTTCCGTCTTCCGCATCCAGGATGTAATCGCTCAGGCATAAGCCTTCGTCGCGAAGCTGGCGTCCGAAACGGAAGGTGTGCAGCGGTTCCGCCGCTCCGTGTGCGAATAAGTGGATCGCGTTGCCATCCCGCTCGGCTTCGAAGAACTGCCACACGGCCTTTACGCGCATGAACTGCGCGGCCTCGTGCTTCACTTCTTCCAACTTATGAAATAGGTCTAGTGCCTTAGGTTCGTGTTCCGCCAGGTTCTTCTCGAAGTTACCCTTGTAACCCAGATGTTTGCCGTAGAGCATGTGCGGGTTGATATAGCTCCAGATTTCGGCCAGATGCGGCACGTCGCGTACTTTGCGGTCGAGATACGGCGCGGCCGGAATCGGAATATCCGCGTGCACTTTGCGGCTGCGCACCTCAGTCATCCGAACCGGCGCCTCTTCGACCGCCGCGACGACCGCCGGCGCCTCGGCATAGGTGTGATCGTGCATGGTCCCTTCGCGCGCGGCGGGGTCCATCAGCCGGTTCATCAGGTCCAGGCCGGTCATGGCGTCCTTGGCGTAGCACACGGCTTCGCCATAAGCCGGCGCGATCCGGGTGCGGGTGAAACGGTCCGAGAGCGCCGCGCCGCCCACGAGCATGGGCACGCGGATGCCGGCGTCTTTCAAATCGCCCGCGGTAATTATCATTTGCTGCGCGCTCTTCACCAGCAGGCCCGAAAGCCCGATGGCATCCGGGGCGTGTTCCTGGAATGCCCGGATCAGCATATCCGGCGGCACCTTGATCCCCAGATTGATCACCTGGTAGCCGTTGTTGCTCAGGATGATCTCGACCAGGTTCTTGCCGATATCGTGTACGTCGCCCTTGACGGTGGCCAGCACGATCTTGCCGCGCGACGCCGTATCGGCCTTCTCCATGAACTGTTCCAGATGCGTGACGGCGGCCTTCATGGCTTCAGCGGATTGCAGCACCTCGGCCACGATCAGCTCGTTGTTGTTGAATAGGCGCCCCACTTCGGCCATGCCCGTCATCAGCGGCCCATTGATGATGTCGAGCGGCGCGGCCCCTTCCGCGCGCTTGCGGTCGAGGTCGGGAATCAGCCCGTCTTTGGTGCCTTCGATGATGTAGTTGGCCAGCCGCTGGTCCAGGGGCAGGTCTTCGGCGCGGACCTTAACGCGCGTGCCAGTCTTGCGAAAGTGCTCGGCAATGGCTGCGATGTGGAATTGGTTGATGGCGGCGCGCTGATCGAGCGATTGTTGGCGCCAATCTTCGGGGACCGGCTCCTGGACAGGCCAGGAGGCCTGTCCTACTGGCGGGGTATTGAATAACAGGCTTTCGGCCAGCCGCCGCTCTTCTTCCGGAATCGAAGCGAAGCGCTCCAGCTTCTCGGCGTTCACAATAGCCAAATCCAGCCCGGCCTTGGTGCAGTAGTAAAGGAAAACCGAATTCACTACTTCGCGCGCGGCGGCGGGCAGGCCGAACGAGACGTTGGAGATCCCCAGCACCGTCTTCACGTACGGGATATTCTCCTTCACCAGCCGCACGGCTTCGATGGTCTCCACAGCGCCGCCGATGTAGTTGGCGTCGCCGGTAGCGCAAGGAAACACCAACGGATCGATGATGAGATCTTCCGGCGCAATGCCATACTTTTCCGTTAGCAACCGGACGGACCGCTGGGCCACCGCCAGTTTGCGCTCGCGAGTGAAGGCTTGCGCCTGCTGCTTATCCTCGTCGATGCAGCCCACGATCAGCGCTGCGCCGTAAGCCTTGGCGATGGGGCACGTGCGCTCGAATTTCTCTTCGCCATCTTCCAGGTTGATCGAGTTAACGATCGACTTACCCTGGCAGTAAGTCAGGGCCAGCTCCATGGCGCGCGGATCGGTAGTGTCGATCATCACCGGCGCTTTGATCTTACGGATCAGCTTCTCGTAAAACGGCGGAATATCTTTAATTTCGTCGCGGTCGGTGCTCTGCAGGCAGACGTCCACGATATGCGCGCCGTTCTTTACCTGGCGGCGGCCGATCTCTGTGGCCTCTTCCCACTGCTCGCCGGCCATCAGATTCTTGAACAGGCGCGAACCGATCACGTTGGTGCGCTCGCCCACGATCAGCGGCCGGTTGCTATCCTCGGCTTCGACGAGTTCGATGCCGGAGTAGTAGGCGCGATGCGCCGACGGCTTGAGCGGGCGCGGCTTCTTGCCCTCGGCCATCTGCGCGACCATCTTGATATGCGCGGCCGTGGTGCCGCAGCATCCGCCCACCAGGTTGAGCCAGCCGTGCTCCACGAAGCGCTCTAACTGCTCGGCGAAGGATTGCGGCGTTTCGTTGTACTCGCCTTCCACATTCGGCAACCCCGCGTTCGGGTAACAGGAAACGCGCGTGGAAGCCATCTCGCTCAGCGTGCGCAAGTGGTCCGTCATGAACTCGGGCCCCGTACCACAGTTCAAGCCCACGGCGAGCAAATCGGCGCGTTCGATCGACGAATAGAGCGCATCGGCGGTTTGTCCCGCGAGCATCGTGCCCATGGTTTCGATGGTGCCCGAAACGATAACCGGAATGCGCCGGCAGAGTTCGCGCGCGAGGCGCCGGATGGCCAGCAGGCCAGCCTTGATGTTGCGCGTATCCTGGCAGGTTTCGAGCAGCAGAATATCGGCGCCGCCATCCATCAGAGGCTTGGCCAGATCGTAGTAATCCTGCTGCAGATGGTCGAAGGCGATGGTGCGGCTGATGGTGATGCTCTTGCGCGTGGGCCCCATGGAACCGGCCACGAAACGCGGCTTCCGCGAGGTCGAAAATTCATCCGCAGCCTGGCGCGCCAGGCGGGCCGCCTGTACCATCAAGTCATAGGCTTCGCCGTCGACGCCGTAATCCACCAAGTCGCTCTTGGTGCCATTGAACGAATTGGTCTCGACGATATCGGCGCCGGCGTCCAGGTACGCGCGGTGGATGCCTAGCACTACTTCTGGCCGCGTTTTCACCAAGAACTCGTTGCAGCCCTCCAGTGCCGGCCCGCCGAAATCCGCGGCCGCGAGGTGCTGCTGTTGCAGCATGGTGCCCATAGCGCCGTCGATCACCAGAATGCGGCTGTCGAGTGCCTCACTCAGGGCTTGGCGGCGTTCTTCACTTGGAGTCATGGTTCAGAAGGTGTACTTTAATTTTAACAGCTACGGCTACCTCCGACCCGGCGACGGCGATTTGCGTACGGTGGGGCTGGCGGATCGTGTGCCGTGTATTGGACGAAAACCTTCTGCGCATCTACGCGGAGAGCGCGCTGGGAGCGCTCGCAATCAGGTTTAGATACCGGTAGCGTCGGCGGCGCCGGCGTGATGAAACCTTTTCTGTGCTGCAACGTGAAACGTTAGCCACGCCCGACGCACTATTCATTAGACCCGGCGCCAGGATGGTACTTTGCTGGCGCGGGCGATAGTCTAACGTCAAGGAGTCTAAAATGAGCCATCGTTATGCATTGGAAATCTCCGGGGACTTTCAAACCACCAACGTCGACATGCGTGGCCCGATCCCGAACGCGAAGACAGATCCACGGTATGTGGACGTCAAGCTGCGGCTGACAAATCGGTCGCAGTCGCCAATGTCTTTCACCTTTAACACCACCCAGCGATTCGACATCGATCTGGTGAATGCGGCGGGCGCCGTGGTTACAAGATGGTCACAGGGCCAGGCGTTCGGGGACATCGTGACCACGCAGCAGCTTCCACCGGAAGGTTCATGGGACTTTGAGGGCCAGTTGCCCCTCTTCGACCCGTCATTCAACTGGGCGCCGGCTGGCCAGTATACGATTAGCGTCTTCCTCACTGCGAATGTACGGCCGGGCGCGCAGTCGCCACTGTTGTTCCAGATCGGTCTGCTGCCATGACGCCGTGCCGCTCAGTAATGAGCGGAAACGCCGGCAAGAATGTCAGGCGGCAACCCTGGGGAGTTCTCGGCGCGTGCATAAAGGTGCTTGGATGCTTCCAAATATCCGATTCTGCGCGCATTTCATCGAGATGAGACCCTTTGATTTCGCAAAAAGGAAAGCGCGGTAATATGCCCGGACAAACTTCTTCGACAACGCCGGCTTCAGAGAGTTCCGAGCCGCAGGCGTCACCGTTCACCGCGCCGCAGATCAACCTGCTAAAAAGGTGGCGGAGCCGTTCGCGGCATCGGAGAACATTTAAATACTCCGCCACTGGCACCGGCACGCTGACCATATCCATTGCCTCTAGTTCCGGTCGCTCGGACTTTGGACCCAAATCCCTGCTGTTCGATCTCGAATGGAGCCACTCCGGAGGCCGGTTTAGCGTCACGCCAGTGTCAAACGCCCGGCGTTTTCCTGGCATTCTACGTTAAAACGTCAGCCTTCGCTTTACTGTCCTCGGCAGGATCCGCGTGATTCCGGATTGGCGGCGCGGCATACAAAGCGTGGGGTGCGTTGCGCCAACCCCCGGCAGGGCGGCTCGCCTCACGGGCCGCCCTGAGTTGATCCGTTGTTCTCACGTCGGGCTCCGACAGCTTCAGCCGCTCCTTAGCGCGCGCCACCTGGCGATTGTGACGCTTCTGCAATCTCTTATCCATTCCTAGCTGTCCGATTCGTCCACAACCGCGCAGATCATGGCCTCGGTTGTGAGCATCAGCGAAGCAATGGACGCCGCATTCTGCAGGGCCGTGCGCGTTACTTTGGTGGGGTCGATGACGCCGGCCTTAACCAGGTCTTCGTATTTTTCGCTGGAGGCGTTGAAGCCGTAATTGGGATCCTTGTGGTTTTTGATCGTCTCGGTGACCACCGCGCCCTCGGTCCCGCAGTTCAGCACGATCTGCCGGACAGGCTCTTCGCAAGCCCGCCGCACAATGGTGACGCCGAACTGCTCGTCGCCTTCGAGCTTCAGCTTATCGAGCGCGCTCGCGGCGCGCAGCAATGCCACGCCTCCGCCCGGCACGATGCCTTCTTCGACCGCCGCGCGAGTGGCATTCAGCGCGTCCTCGACGCGAGCCTTCTTCTCTTTCATCTCGGTCTCGGTCGCGGCGCCGACCTTGATGATGGCCACGCCTCCGGCCAACTTCGCCAGGCGCTCCTGCAGCTTTTCGCGATCGTAGTCGGAGGTGGTCTCGTCGATCTGCGCACGGAGTTGCTTGATACGGCCCTCGATGTTCTTCTGCGATCCGCCGCCGTCGATGATGGTGGTGGTGTCCTTATCCACCGTGACGCGCTTGGCGCGGCCCAAATCCTCCAACTTAACGCTCTCCAGCTTGATGCCTGTTTCTTCCATGATGGCTTTGCCGCCGGTGAGGATCGAGATATCCTCCAGCATGGCCTTGCGGCGGTCGCCGAAACCCGGAGCCTTCACCGCGCAAACACTCAGCGTGCCGCGCAGCTTGTTTACCACCAGAGTGGCAAGCGCTTCGCCCTCCACGTCCTCGGCGACTACCAGCATCGGCTTGCCCACGCGCGCAATCTGCTCCAGAATGGGCAGCAGGTCCTTCATGCTGCCGATCTTTTTATCGTGAATGAGAATGTACGGATCTTCGAAAACGCACTCCATGCGTTCGGCGTCGGTCACCAGGTAGGGCGACAGGTAGCCGCGATCGAATTGCATCCCATCCACGGTTTGCAGCTCGGTAGTCATGGTCTTGGATTCCTCCACCGTGATGACGCCGTCCTTGCCCACTTTCTTCATGGCCTCCGCTATGATGTTGCCGATAGTGGAGTCGCTGTTGGCGGAAATGCTGCCGACTTGGGCAATCATGTCGCCGGTGACCGGCTTCGAAAGCTTCTTGATTTCTTCCACGGCCACCAGCACGGCCTTATCGATGCCGCGTTTCACGGCCATTGGATTGGCGCCGGCCGCGACTGCCTTGACACCCTCGCGATAGATGGCTTGCGCCAGAATCGTGGCCGTGGTGGTGCCGTCGCCGGCCACGTCGGAAGTCTTCGATGCGACCTCGCGCACCATTTGGGCGCCCATGTTCTCCAATGGGTCCTTCAAATCGATCTCTTTGGCCACCGTCACACCATCCTTGGTGATGGTCGGCCCGCCAAATTTCTTCTCTAAAACGACGTTGCGCCCGCGCGGTCCGAGGGTCACTTTCACGGCGTCGGCCAGTTGGTTGACGCCGCGCAGAATCGCCTGCCGGGAATGATCGCTGTAAACAATCTGTTTTGCCATAAATGATTTTCCTTATGAGTCGATTTGAATTAGCTGGCTTTCGCGAGCGCTTGTGGAACGGCGTCCAGAATGCCGAGGACGTCGTCCTCGCGCATGATGATGTATTCAACGCCGTCCAGCTTGATCTCGTTGCCGGAATATTTGCCGAACAGGATGCGGTCGCCCGCGGTGACGTCCAGGGCCACCATTTTGCCATCGTCCAGGCGCTTGCCTTTGCCGATAGCCATCACTTCACCCTCCTGCGGCTTTTCCTTGGCCGAATCGGGGATGATGATGCCTCTGTGCGTGGTTTCGCGTTCCTCGATCCGCTTTACCACGATGCGGTCGTATAGGGGTCGAATGTTCATGATGGTATAACCTCCAATTGGATTAAGTTATGATTCTATTGCGGTGAGAAGACCAGCCCGTTCTGCAGATGCCGCGGGTGAGCGGAGACACTCACATAGGGCACTCTTAAGAACGATTTGCCGGTCACCAGAGTAATTTCGATGCTGTTGCAATGCTGGGATTTCACGCTCGCGATGAGACGCTGCAACGCTTTCCGCAGCGTTTGTTGCTTGTCGAATCCGAAGACAGTGGCGCGGATCTCCCCGGCCATGAAGAAGAAGGTCCATCCCGCTGCGCGGACGTCCTCCTCGAACGCGGAGCGAGTGCCGTTGAGTGCAACCCATCCGTTTGCGTCCGGCTGGCTCCGCAGCAGCAGGGATCCTGGCGGATGTGTGCCGGCTTCGATGAAGATACTGCCGGCTGCGATTTCGGCGCTCATCGGATTGCGCCCGCATGTGCCAGCCATGCTACCGGGTGGCTGCGGACCAGGCCGTTGCGCTCCGTGATGTCCGCCCACTTAGGATCGTTTCTCAGCCGGAGAAAAATGCCAAGGGTGCCCTGGTATGTGCCAGTGGCTAATTGGACTTCATCGCCTTCGCGGAAAGTGGAATTGCCGGATGCAGTACTCATTGCGATTCCTTTTTTGTATTGCGCCAGGCAAGCAATGCCGCGAATGGCGCGGCGCTCGCCACGACCATGACGCGCTGCCAACCGCCTGAAAAGCTGAAGACCGGCAACACCGGGTTGTAAAGCAGCGCCAGTCCGGCGAACAAAGCCGCAAGAGCGTGGCGCCTGCTGTGGAGCGCTTGAAAGATCTCGGCAGTTGCCACGACAACCACGACAAACCTGACTACGACCGCGTACGGGGCAAGTTGCGACCACAGCGCGGCCGCCGAGAGCAACACCGCAATCGAGACACACTCGGCAGCCTTGATATACGTCGCGCTGCTCAGGCGTTCTTGCGCGAAGCCCTTTGCTACCCATGCCTGCCATACCGCTTGATCGAACGGCTTCTCGGGCGGCGGCGTCCATGCTTCCCGTGGTCGCGGCAATGCGATGGAACTCGACATATAACATCCTTTTCTAATAACTCACAACGCCTTGATTAGTTGGCCGCGATGGGTGTGCCGATTTCCGCGCCGATTACGTCGCCGGAGATCACGATCTCCACCCGGCGATTCTGCTGCCGGCCCTCAGCGGTATCGTTGGAAGCCACTGGCTGATTCTTTCCGAAGCCCTTCGCCGTCACAGAACCATCCGCCATTCCCTGCGACGTCAGGTATGCGCGCACGGACTCGCCGCGTTGTTCGGAGAGCTGCTGATTATAATCGTCCCCGCCGACGCTGTCCGTGTAACCTTCGACCTGCAGCCTAAGCCCCGGATGTCCGGATACGATGCCCGCCACCTTGGCGAGCTTCTCGCGAGCCAGAGGCCGCAGCGTCGATTTGGCGGTGTCGAAGAGCACGTCCGACATGTTCACGATCAAGCCGCGCGCCGTATCGCGCGTTTGCAGAACCGCGTTGAACTGGCTCAATAGCTGGGTGCGCAGTTCCGCCTTCTCTGCCTGCAACTGCGCCGTCTGCTGGGCCGCGCTATCGAGGCTGGCTTGGTTAGCCGCCCTTTGCGCCTCGTTTTCCCTCTTCAGATTATCTGTTTCGGATGCGGCAGCAGCCGCGTTTGCCGCGTTGTCCGATTTCAGGCGATCCGCATCGGCCGCCGCGGCGGCCATGCGCGAGTCGTTTTCGTGTTTCAGGCGATCGGCTTCGGCCGCGGACGCCGCTGCCTGTGCTTCATTTTCGCGTTTCAGACTGTCTTTTTCGGACGCGGATAGGGCCGCAGCGGCGGCCATGCGCGTGTCATTTTCGAGTTTCACGCGATCGGACTCCGTCTGCGCGGCGACACGGGCCGCCGCGGCTTCCCGGGTGACGCGATCCGTTTCAGACTCGGCGGCCGCACGTCCGCTCTCCGCGCGTGCTTCGCGGTCGACCGATTGCTGCCGCTCCGCGGCTAGGGCATCCGCCTCCTGGCGCTTCACGGCTATAGCCCGCGCGTCTTCCGCCGTCTGTACGGCTTCCCGCGCAACCATGATTACAGCCTTCTTGCCCGCATTGCGTTCCTGGTAGGCGTCCGCCTGGGAGAGGCTGGCCTCGGCCTTTTGGAAGGTTTCGGCGGCAAAGCGATCCGCACCCACGCCGCGCGCGATCTGCACTGCGTTGCGCGCCTCGTAGAGTTCCAGCGGCTGTTTCCGATCGAACTTCAGCGCCAGGGGGTTCGACAGGCGCTCATATTGGCCCCGCTGTAACAGCTCGTATTTGGCGTCGATCTCTTCGATTTTCCCCTTGGTGTCCGGGCGCACCACGTTTTCCATCACAATCAGATCGCTTGGCTGGGTCACCGCATAATAAGGTTCGGCGGTTACCACCAACCCGAACACCTGTAGTTCGGTGGTTACGTTCAGCTTGCTCTTCGATCCCTCTAGAAGAATCTCACCCAGGTTGGCCGTGCGGCCTTCCGGAGTGATCGCCCATAATACATAAGTGAGGTATTCGGCGCCGTTACTGGACGCGGGCCGCAGACCGTCAAAGTCCGCTTCGATCCGGATATAGCCCTTCTCGCCCGCGACTTTGGCTTCGCCTCCGGCATTGGGAAGCAGATCGGTTCCCTGAAATCCAATCCGCGTTGAGCCGCTCCGGTGCTGATAGTTAATTGCCTTCACTGTCCGCGGTGTTACGGAGAGCCGGTAAAGAGGCGTCTCCTGCGCCGACAGAAGTCCGCAAAGCACTCCGCAAGCCGTGAGTGATGCGCCGATCAGTTTCGTTTGGGTCATGTTGGGTGTCCTTATCATTTGTCCGGTCATTGTCCGGTCATTGGCCGGCGCCGGTTGATGCAACCGCGTGCGCTCGCGCGGGGTGCTCGTTGAGTTCGGCAATCAGTTTCGCGGCTGCCCTGGGGGTATGCACCGGGGTAGTCAGAATCTCGCGGTTATCGAGTTTTCTGCCGTAGATCTGGGCGTTATCGTTCAGATCCTGCCGCAAGGTAGCGCCTTCCAGGGCAACACCCGCAAACAGGCCCTGGGATCGCGACCAGGAGAGAATCTCGGCGTGCATTTGAAGGTCGGTTTGCGCGGCGGCCGTTCGCCCCACGGGCCCGGCTGCAACCGATGCTTCGCCGCCCAAGGTGAACTTGCTGGTAAGCAGCCGTTCCTCTCCACCCTTGTTCATTACGAGCATGATTACGTCCGTCATAGAGCCGCCGATCTGAAAGCCGAAGCTGCCGCCCTCGACGATGACCGTGCCCGGCGCGGACCAACCGCCATGATGCCTGCACGATACATAACCTTTTCCATACTTGCCGCCTACCAGGAAGGCCGCGGTCTTTTCTCCGGGAACGATCACGATACAGTGGGCGCGCTCCAGCAGGTCTTCCGGGATGCCTTTATCCGGTGTCGCCATAATCTCGGAAAATACCAGGGCGGTCTCGTTGAGCCGCTTTACGGAGTCGTTGTCTTTCGCCAGCAGGGGCGCCATCGCCAGTGCGGCCGCTATCATCATTCGCATTATCTAGCCTCTTTCGGTCGATCCGGTGCACCCTGTTAGGGAGTTGCGGGCGACACGCATCTTAGTGCACGGCGCGCACCAACTCGATCTTTCGTTGAATCGACTCGCAGGAGATGCGTGCCTGAACCCCGCCGGCAGAGAAGCAGGCTCCACTGGATGACCGCCGATGGTCAATTGACGAGGCGCGGTCATAGCTGTCGTGGTTGCGGTCCTGTTAAGCGAGAGAGCGGCAGCGGCCACCGGCGTGCATTCACGGATCCGCGGAGGAAACATGCAACGCTTACGAATTCTAGGCGGGCTCTTGTTGGGCGCCGCATTGATCGCGCCGATTGCGGCCATCGCCCAGGACCACCCTTATAACGGGAGGTACTATGACAACAGGCGATACTACGACCGCGAGGGCCGCGACTATCACGTGTGGAACGCCCAGGAGGATCGCGCTTACCGATTCTACTTGAACGACCAGCACCTGCCCTATCGGGAGTGGCGGTCCGTGAGAGGACCCGATCAACGGGCATACTTCCGGTGGCGGCACACCCATCCGGATGCCGTAATTGTAGTGCGGTAAGTTAGACATCCTTGCGGGAGATGCCCAGTTTTCGCATCATGGCGTTCAGGGTGGTCCGGTGCAGGCCGAGACGCGTGGCTGCCGTGGTGACCACCCCGCCGCTCTCCCGCAGCACGCGGACGATGTGCTCTCTCTCAACCTGCTCGAGCGTGGCGCTGCCGGCGATAGGGACAGCCTCCAGCCGGATCTCGCCTAGGGGAGCGCGCAGGCTGGATCCACTCGAAAGAATGACTGCGCGCTCAATGAAGTTTTCGAGCTCCCGCACGTTGCCCGGCCACTGCCAACCCACCAGCGCGCGCATGGTCTCCGACGGGATCTTTTCAATGTGCCTGCCCATTTTCGCGGCGTATTTCTTGGTGAAATGGCGGACCAGGATGGGTATGTCCTCCGGATGATCGCGCAATGGCGGCGTGGTGATCGGAAAGACTTTCAGCCGGTAATAGAGATCGCTGCGGAAAAGCTTATCCCCCATCATCTGGGTAAGATTCCGGTTGGTCGCGGCCACCAGCCGGACATCGATGGGAATCGTCTTGGTGCCGCCCAACCTCTCAAACGACTTCTCCTGCAACGCCCGGAGCAATTTCGGTTGTAGATCCAAAGGAATGTCGCCCACCTCATCCAGAAAAAGCGTCCCTCGGTGAGCCATTTCAAAACGCCCGATCTTTTGCGACAGGGCGCCGGTAAAGGCCCCTCGTTCGTAGCCAAACAACTCGCTTTCGAGGAGACCGGTCGGAATGGCGGCACAGTTCAAGGTAATGAATGGAAGGTTCTTGCGCGGACTCATGTGGTGGATGGCGCGCGCTACCAGCTCTTTTCCGGTGCCGGTTTCGCCCAGAATCAACACGTTCGCATCGGTGGGCGCAACCACTTCAACCTGCCGCTGCACCCGGCGCAGCGCCGCGCTGCCGCCTACGATCTCCTCGAAGTCTTGTTTGGGTTCGGCATCCTGCTCCTCGACACTCTCCTGCCGGTCCCGTTGCCGGAGGTCCTGCACAAACGTGATCCACCGGAAAGGAGAGAGCTTCAACACCGCCGTAGCCACCAGCACCGGGACGCGCGTCCCATCCTTGCGAATCAACTCCTTTTCAAAAGGCGTACAGGCCCCGAACCGGAGACCTTCTTCATGTGCCAGGTCGTCGAGCGCGGAATATTCCGGGGGAGTGAGATTGGGCCAGTCCAGGCGACCCGCGACCAAATCTTCGCGGCTGTAGCCGACAAGTTCCAGAAACGCGTCATTGACCTCGGGAACGCGGTCAAACTCGCCGGAAACAATGCCGGCCACGGTCGATTCCGACGGGATCGGACCGACGCGCGCGCGGCTCCGGCGCAGCTTTTCATCCTTTTCGTGACGCTCGCTGAAGTCGCGCACAACTCGCGCGAAACCCTGCAGTTCCCCATTTATATCTCTCAGCGCCATGGTAATGACATTGGCCCAGAATCGCGACCCGTCTTTTCTCAGATGCCAGCCTTCGTTTCCCAAATGGCCCTCGGCGGCGGTCCTCTTCAGTTTTTCTTCAAGGCTCTCGCGCACCGCCCCTTCACTGGGGTAGAGGAAAGACACATGCTGGCCAATGGCGTCATCGCTCTGGTAGCCGTAGATGCGTTCCGCGCCCCAATACCAGGTGACAATCCGCCCGTCCACATCCAACAAGAAGAGACCATAATCCTGCACCCATGCCGGAATGCCATCGTTCGGGACATGGAACGGATGGGCTTTCTCGGCCGCTGCGGCCTTTGGGCGCAGGACCAGCACGTGGCGCACGGGCAAGATGTTTCCCTTGGCCGTGTACTCAACGTCCAGCGGGTTCGCATTCGGGCCCACCAGCCGCAGTGTACCTTGCTGTTCCCCCCGTTGCTGCAAAGCCCGCCAGAGCTCGGAAATCTGAGGCCTGAATCCGGGCTCCGCAAAGTCGCCCACGGGGCGGCCGATGATCTGCTCCCGCGATAGCCCTAAGAGTTTGCCCGCGCCGACGCTGGCGTCCTTTGAGTTGCCATCGCCGTCGGTGATGAGGATGGGCGCGGAGGGGTGATAGACAATTGCCCGCACCAGGGTCTCAAGTTCTCTGGGTCCGTTCTCCACGAGCCAGCGGGCGGCTAATGAGTGGGGCTCCGTGGACATCGCGTTTATGGCCTTCCCGCCGTCGATCCAGGCGTCCAGGCGCCGCCTGAGAGAAGAAATCGGTTATGCCGAAAGTATCCCGCGGACAGTTGGAAGCCGAGAACGGTAGCCAGATCCTATGTTAACACCCGGTTTACACGTGTGCCGAACGCTGCCCTGCCGCAAGCGCGTAACTGTGTTAGGTAATACAACTGTCCTACTAATTTTGACCATATTCGATCGTTTGACGAGCGCTGGTCGCTCTCTTGGCCGAACCGGCCTGCGTGTAGGACCGTTGCGGCAAGCTATCCTCCGATCTGCGGCATTGGGCAACGAATTGCTCCCTCCCGAGTGAAGGAGCACGAAAATGCCTCTGCTGAATCTTGTGGTTGTGTTGATTATCGTGGGTGTGGCGCTGTACCTGATCAACCGGTACATTCCCATGGCCTCCAGTATTAAAACGATTCTGAACGTTCTGGTAGTTGTGGTGGTCTGCGTATGGTTATTGCAAGCGACCGGACTGTGGGGCAGTGTCACCAGTTTCCGGCTTCCGCGCTGAGCGGCCAGGCCTCTGAGCGAGATGCTATTGGAGCGAGGCTGAATCCCGATCGAGCTGGTAGTTCGAGAAAAGAATGTCCAACTCGGTCGGGCCAAGCAGAAAACTGGTCGTCACGGATCGCACGTGCGCGGGCAGCCAGAAACCCTGCACTTCGACGAATTCCTCGCTGATGTGGGGGGCGCCAAGCAAAATGGAAAAGCTGGCCGCGAACTGGCCTTCAATCCGCACTACCGCGTAGCTGGCGGTATCCACCCATGCTTTTCCTACGATCAGGAAGCGGTTCTTGACCCGTGGAGCCAGTTCCAGGATATAGCAACTTCGGCCCGCTGTGACTTCGATTCCTAGCAGACGAATCCGATAGTTGGCGGCCGTGATCTGGTGGCGGGCGTTCTCGGGCGGCATACTCGCGCCTGCCTCGGATGCCAGCACCTTATCGATGATGCCGTTGAGCTTCTCCGACCCGGATCGCGTCAGCACCGTATAATGTTCGCCTTCGCCCTGGCGGTAACTCATGAGCACGGCTACCGCCGCCTCTTTGCCAAACCGCAAGTTCTGCAGCGTGTATTGCCGCGAGCCTAGATACTCCTTCAACTGGGTATGGCGTCTGTTGTTTTCGCGCTCCACCCTGGCTAGGATCTCGTCGGTGGTCGGAGCAGGCGGGGCGGCCGTAAGACTAGAAATCACGCCGACGATGACCGAATAACCAAGCCAGCCGGTCATTTGGCAACCGCCACGCTAACCGCGATGGCGGGCTGGGAACTGCCCGCCGCAAGGTCGCGGTTGATAGCCTCCAGACGATTGAGTTCCTCTTGTAGCCGCGTCCAGCCGCGCGGGTCGGCCTTAGTCGCTATCGGAAGGCTGAGGTCCCCGTAGAATGCCAGGACGTCGCTCCGGAGGTCTTGCGGCATATCCGTGAAGTGGCCGTCCAACCTGCGCAGTAGTTTCGCATACGCCTCGTCGGCCAGCTTGTATTTGCCAGCGACGGTGACGCGTCCCACGTCGATATTGTCGTTGGGCAGGTTCAGCCGGCCACTGCCCAAAACGGCAAGCATCCCGCGATACCGGTCGATCGATGCGTTGAAGCTGGCCATGTATAATTTCTCCGTCTCCGGTGTCAGGCGTTTAAACGCCAGCGCCTTGAATGGGCCAGATCTAGGTACGATGCGGAAGAGAGCCGCCAGTATTCGCGACCGGACGCCCGGCCGCCGATAAGTAGCGCCCCAACTTTTCTCGTAGCTGGAGCGGGACAGATTGTAGAGGAATCTCTTGCGCGTGGTTCCGGGAGCGTCCTTGCGGATCTCCGGGCCCTTGATTTGCCATGCCACTTTGGTGAGCGCCGGAAGGAATGTCCCGACCGCCCGCCGGTAGGTGCCGATCGCCAGATCGACGTTGAAAAATAACTGCTCGATGCGCATGCCATAGGTGTCCTCGAAGGCTCGTTCGAGCACCGTCTTGGCCACTTGAAATCCGATGAAGCCTTTGTATGCGTCCGGAGCGTAGCGGCTCCTGGCGGCCTGAAACACATCGAATCCGAACTCTGTCTTGGTGTGCGAGAACGGGTCGTCCGCATATGTAATCGAGTCGCCGAATTTCAGACGCAGTTTCGGGTACAGCAGCGGCACCGCGAGGTTCGTAGCCATGCTGTGGCCATCGATGTCGGAAGCGTAATGCGCCAGTGCGCCCAGCGCGAACGCATATTCGTCGAGGTTTTGAGACTCGCGAATCAGATTCAGCACGAAGTCGCCGCTCCGCACATAGTGAGTCAAATCGCTGTAGAAAGCGCTGCCGAATGGGTAATAACCCAGATCCTGAATGATGCTTCCTCCGTAGGCATAGGCATGCGCCGCAATTAACTCGTCAGTGGTGGAAGCGGGATATCTATTCAGAAGCAGTGGCCTGATGCCGCTATCCCACGTGGAATCGATAATGGCTTCGTGGGTGAGAACGGAATACCCGAAGGCGCTTTGAACCAGGAATAGAACCGGCAGAGCAAACTTCAATGAGATAGCCTCGCGTTTACTTCCGGTGAAATAGTTTCGCTTTGATATCGGGCCAGAACTCCAATCCCAGATTGCTGGCCAGACCGAACCCGATCGTGACGGTTCCGTCGACAAATCCATAGCGGGGGGTATCCAGCCGGGCCGGATACCACGTATTGGAAAGGAAGGCCGCGCCATAGGCGCTACCTATACGCCAGATGGATATTGTCTCGCCGCCCGCGTCGGTTCGCGTCAGGAGCGTTCCGCGGAGCGCATGTCCCGACCGGCGCCAGAACCCCGTGCTGCGCGATCGATAATAACGCGGGTCCTCATGCAGTGTGGAATCCAGACCAAAGGCAAGAACACCGTGGATCCCCGACCAGGCCGCCGTGGATGCCAGACGCTTGCCGTAGGCTGCGCCGCCCTGTCCCCACTCCTCCGGGGAATCGATTACCTGAAGGAATCCGGCGTATGCGCCAATGCCCAGCATCGCCCATGGCCCGTAAGCGTTGTAGGCGTGGAATTCGAGTTTGCCTTGCCAATCGAGGGGATCCGAAGTTACGGCAGGGTTTGGAGTCGCGGCAGGGCTGGGAAGCAAGCTCTGCCCCGTGACTGGAATCGTCGCCGTCGAGAACGCGAGTAGCATTAGTAGTTTCTTCATAGAACCTCCGTTTCCGGCCGGTGTCTTGCGTCAATCGGCCGCCAATGGTTGCGGGCGGAATGCCGTGAGCAATGTGGTGAAGGCGGCAATCGAGGTGAAGCTCATCAAGAGGAAGATCTTAGCCACTAGGGAGAGCGGCGTGAAGACCGCCAGTATCGCGAGCAGCCCGGCGGCCCAATAGTATTGCTTGAGCCACACCGCCCGCAGCATCAAGACCACCGCTCCCAGACAGATCGCGTAATCCACTAGGGGTTCGTAATGCGCGGTGCAGCAGGCAAACAGCGAAGCGATCAACAGCACCGGAATCGAGACCCACTTAACCGTTTTCGTAGCCGTTTGAAACATATTGTCTCCTTCGCGCAACGCTCGACAACTTCACATAGGGCATTCCACGGTCCATCCGCGGCGATTCCGCGGTAGGCCTGTATACGCATATCCATCGCTGCCGCGGAGCCGGAAAGAGGGGGCGGGGAACTGACCACGCGGAGTCACATGACCGTATCTGGTCAATCCCGCGTCTTTGGCCCGCCCCCGGCTTTAGATCCGCCCCGGCGGCCGGACGCCAATTTAGACGATCAAAAACGATTTTGAAAGGAAGGTCCCTGAAATGCTTCCGAACCAAAGCGAACGGCAACCACAAAATCTGAAAGCAAAGGACAAACAAAAATGAAACTATTCAAAACAGCAACGATGGGATGTTGTGCAGCGCTGATGGGCGCCGTGCTCGTACCAAATGCCGCAGCGGACGATTGGAACCGGAAGACGGTGATGACGTTTAGCGGCCCCGTTGAGATTCCGGGTGTACACCTCACCGGCTGGGGCGTATTGCCCGCCGGCACTTATGTATTCAAAATCCTGGATTCGCAGAGCGACCGCCACATCGTCCAAATCTTCAACCAGGACGAAACGACGATCTACGCCACGATTCTGGCTATCCCAAATTATCGCCTGAAGGCGACCGACAAGACCGTGATCACGTTCAGCGAAAGACCCGCCGGCGAGCCCGAAGCCTTGCGCGCCTGGTTCTATCCGGGCAGGAATTGGGGCGAGGAATTCGTCTACCCGAAGGCTAGGGCTATGGAACTCGCCAAAGACGCCAAGACGCCCGTCCTGTTCACGGTCGCGGAGCTCCCTGTGGAAGTTGCCGCGCCGATCAAGACAGCGGATGAGTCTGTCGTAGTGCAACTCAAGCAGGCGCCCGTCATGGCCGTCCAGCCGACCGGAGAGGAAGTGCAGCTCGCCGAAGTCGTTACGCCGCCGCCGGCGGAGACTGAAGTAGCCGCAGCGCCGGAAGTACCCGCGGCGGAATTGCCCTCTACCGCCGGCACGGCGCCCCTGATCTCTCTGTTTGGACTGATGGCATTGGGCGCGGCCTTCGCAGTCCGCGGTTTTGCCAAACGCCTTCAGTAAGAGGGTTGAATCGATTGCGGCGCGGCGCTTCAAGGTGCGCCGCGCGGACACGGCTAACGAGGAACCGAATGCGACATCGAGTTGTCCCGCTACTGGCGCCGGTGAATAATCACCGGCGGATTGAGGACGCCTGCGGCGAGACGGAAGCTCGCGGACTGGCCGTGCTCAATTCGCCTCTGTTAAACAAGGGGACGGCCTTCACGCCGGCAGAACGAACGGCGCTGCGCCTCACGGGCTTGATCCCGCCGGACGTGAGCACCCTTGGGGATCAGGTTAAGCGCGCCTACATCCAGTACGATAGGCTGGCGGATGCGCTGAGCAAGAATGTCTACCTGACAACTCTGCACGACCGCAACGAGGTGCTGTTCTACCGGCTGTTCTCCGAGCACCTGCGCGAAATGATCCCTATCGTCAACGATCTTACCGTCGGCTTGGCGATGGAACACTACCATCACGAGTGCCGGCGCCCGCGGGGCCTGTATCTCTCGATCGACCATGCCGCAGACATCGAGGAGTCGTTTGCCAACCTCGGCGCCGGCCCCGGCGACATCGACTTGATCCTGGCGACCGACGCCGAGCAAGTTCTGGGAATCGGCGATTGGGGTGTCGGCGGGATCGAGGTATCGATCGGCAAGCTGGCGATTTACACGGCGGCAGCCGGCATCGACCCGGCCCGCGTAATCCCGGTCATGCTGGATGTAGGTACTAACCGGGAGAATCTGCTGAGCGACCCCATGTACATCGGGAACCGGCACGCTCGCATCCGTGGCGAGCGCTACGACGCCTTCATCGACGCTTACGTAAGAGCCGTCACCAAGCTGTTTCCCCACGCGTTGTTGCAATGGGCGGACTTTGCGCCGGGCAATGGACGCAGGATATTGGAAAAGTATCGCGCCCGGATGTGCATTTTCAACGACGATATGCAAGGCACCGGGGCGATCACGCTGGCGGCCGCCATCTCCGCAGTGCGCGTCTGCGGGACCCCATTGCGCCACCAGCGTGTAGTCATTTTCGGCGCCGGGACGGCGGGTATTGGAATCGCCGACCAGTTGTGCGAAGCGATGGTCCGCGAGGGTCTCTCCAAAGAGGATGCCGCCAGGCGTTTCTGGTGCGTGGACCGCCAGGGATTACTCACGACCGACATGGCCGATCAACTGCGGGACTATCAGGTGACCTACGCCCGCCTGCCCGCCGAAAGCAACGGTTGGAAGCGTAACGTGAACGGAAACGGCAACGGCGTGAGCTTGGCCGAGGTGGTGTGCCGGGTGAAACCGACCATGCTGATCGGGGCGTCGACGGTTGGAGGCAGTTTCACGGAAGGCATCGTTCGGGAAATGGCCGCAAATACCGACAGGCCCATCGTCTTCGCGCTCTGCCGTCCGCCGGCGCGTGCTGCGGCAAACCCGGCCGATCTGCTCGCCTGGACCGACGGACGGGCGCTGATCGCCACCGGCAGCGCATTCGCGCCAGTTACCCATAAAGGAGTGACATACGTCATCGGCCAGGTGAATAATGCCATGCTTTACCCGGGTCTGGCCCTTGGCACTATCGTCTCGCGAGCTAGCCGGATCAGCAACGGTATGCTCGCGGCGGCGGCCAGCGCCGTGTCCAGCCTGGTGACTGTACGCCAACCCGGCGCATCGCTGCTCCCGCATATCGACGACTTGCGCAGCGTTTCAGTGACCGTGGCGGTGGCCGTCGCCGAAGCCGCGGAAGCCGAGGGACTGGCCCGCGTCAAATTAGGCGATATCGTGCAGCAGGTGCAAGACGGCATGTGGCAGCCCCAATATCGCCACATCAAGGCATCTTAGGCGATCGAGAAAACCAATGCGGCTTGTTAACTGGCTCTCTCTGGCGCTGCCGATCCTGACCGGGTGCGCAACATCGATCGATGGCCAAATTGATGGCCAAGAGAGCGCGCCTTATCGAATCGCGGTGGACGTCAATCTGGTCGTGTTGCACGCTACCGTGCGCGACCGGAAAGGGGGGCTTGTCTCCGGCTTGGGCGAGCCGGACTTTAAGGTTTACGAAAATGGCATCCTCCAATCCATCCGGTTGTTCCGGCACGAAGACCTGCCGGTGACCGTGGGCCTGGTGGTCGACCACAGCGGCAGCATGCGGCCCAAGCTGATGCATGTGGGCGCCGCAACCCGCACGTTTGTGCGCTCCAGCAACCCGGACGACCAGATATTCGTCGTCAACTTCAACGAGAAAGTCACCCTGGGTTTGCCCCGCGCAATCCAATTCACCGATCGGCCCGAGGAACTCGCCTTCGCCATCCTGAATGCGCCCGCCACGGGCCGCACGGCGCTATATGACGCGGTGGCGCAGGCGCTGGACCGATTGCAGGACGGCAGCCGCGACAGGAAGGTTCTGATTGTAATTAGCGACGGCGGCGACAATGCCAGCACGTACAAATTGGCCGAGGTTTTGAGCGCGGCTGCCAAGTCCAGCGCGGCCATCTACACTATCGGCATCTTCGATGAAGACGATCCCGATCGGAATCCGGACGTGCTTCGCCGCCTCGCCCGTGAAACTGGCGGCGAGGCCTTCTTCCCCGGCCAGCTCGACGACGTAATCGCGATCTGCGAAAGCATTGCGCGGGATATTCGAAATCAATACACCATCGGATATGCACCCAATGGCATGGGGCGCCCCGGCGCCTATCGGACCGTACGGGTGGAGGCCGGGATGGCCGGACATGGCAGGCTATCGGTGCGCGCCCGCACCAGCTACATCGCCGGCGGACCTGCGCCGGTCCGGGATGAGCGCGCTAAATGAAGGTCGTGGTCGCCCGACAACCGCTGCGCCGGATTCTGCGATGGACGCAGTACGCACTCTTCGCCGCTGCCGCCGCCATGCTGGCTTATTGCGGATTGGTTCTCGTGGATTCCTGGACTTTCCAGAGGCATGCCGGCGCCCAACTCGATAGGCTCCTGCGGGAGCAGCCGGCGATGCGCGGAACGCGGGTAACGGCGCAGCCTGGTTCGGCCAGGAATTCGATTCCGGCCATAACCCGCGGTCTGATCGGCCGTATTGAAATTCCTCGTCTCGGCCTGTCCGCGATGGTGATGGAGGGGACCACCAATACCGTCCTCCGCCGCGCGGCCGGCCACATCGCCGGTACGGCGCTGCCGGGACAGCCGGGCAATGTCGGGATCGCCGGCCATCGCGACACGTTTTTCCGTCCCCTGCGAAATATCCGGCGGAACGATATCATTACGCTCACGACGCTAATGGGCGAGTACCGTTATCGGGTCGTGTCCACTCGTGTGGTAGGTCCGCACGATGTCGCGGTTTTGGATCCCGCTTCCAAGAAAGAAGTGCTTACTTTGGTTACCTGCTATCCGTTCTACTTCATTGGCTCCGCCCCCAGCCGGTTTATCGTACGCGCCGAAATAGTCTCATAAAAAGACTTTCGGAGTCGCAAAGTGGTTCCGTCTGTTGCCACACCTATCCTTAGTCGATTTGCCATCGGGAATATTGATTGCAACTCAAATGGCATCGTAAGATCGCACTTCATTAGCTTCCCGGAGGAGGAAGAAGTCATGCGATTCTGGCGCGCTCTTAGTCTCTTAGCCGCCTTGCCGACTTTCGTTTATGCGCAAGGGGTTCCCACACCGTCGGCGCCGCCGCCCGTACCCGAGGGCAGTTACTGCGCTTCTATTTATGCCGAACTGAATGGCGACCTGCAGGCCTTCAACACAGTACTGGCGACCCCGCCCACCTGGACGCCGATACCCGGCGGACCCACCCTGTACGGCGCCAACCTACAGTGGGCCGATAGCAACACCGGTCCTTCCATATCCGGCCCCAGCTATATGCAGACCACCGTCCAACCCCAGTTGCAGGCGATGCAAGCTTTGGGAATCCAGGCCGTGTCGGTGCCGGTCCTGTTCCCCGTCCTGTATGAGCCCTTTTATGGCAGTCAAGCCGCCTTGCAGCCCTATCTGAACTTCTACACGCAAGTGGCCCAGGCAGTCAGGGCCGCCGGCCTCAAACTCATCATCGACGACGAAATTCTATTCTCCAACGATATAGCCGCCGGCTGGAGCAACATGAACGCGTTCTATAGCGGCCTGACCTGGCCTGAATACGTAGCGGCGCGCGCCCAAATGGCCGCAACGATCGCGCAGGTGATGCAGCCGGACTATCTCATGCTGGCGAACGAACCCGATACCGAAGCCCTGCAGACCGGCCAGCAGAATCTGAATACCCCGTCGTATGCCGCGCAGATGGTGGCGGCCGAGATCGCCGCCGTGCAGGCGCTGAATCTATCCCCGTCGCCCCAGCTAGGCGCTGGCTTTGGCACTTGGATGCAGGCTACCGGAACTGCCAGCTTGACGAACTATATCAACGCCTACATCGCTCTGCCGTTGAACTACATCGACTACCACTTGCTTCCGATCAACACGATACAGGACAACAATTTTCTGGATAACGCGCTGACCATCACTCAGGCGGCCGCGGCCGCCGGTTTGCCCGTAGCTATCAGCCAGGCCTTTGTAACGAAGGAGGCGGCCGGCGAATGGGATGTTCTCAGCTCCGACGTGATTCGCGCCCGCGGGGCCTTTAGTTTCTGGGCGCCCTTGGACAACTATTTCATGCAGACCGCGCAAGCTCTGGCGAGCTACACCAACATGATCTATCTGGTGCCGGAAATGCCGGTATTCATGTTCGCACAACAGACCTACGGCGGCACCGCCGCGAATGGCGGTGCGGCAAATTGCACGTGTACTACCGAAAGTTGCTCGGATTACGACATCATGAACACCGAGAATTCGTTGGCAGCCGCGGCCGACCAGCAGAGCGTGTACGCCACTACCGCGTTCAACTACTACGGCCAACTGGTCACGGATTCGGATCTCGCGCCGCCATCCACCCCGTCCAGCCTTACCGGCACGGCCGGCACCACCGGTGCAACGCTCACGTGGGGCGCTTCTAGCGACAACATCGGCGTAGCCGGATATAACATCTATCGCTGCACTCCACCTGCGGTTGGACAACCCTGTACGGCCGTCTGGATCGCCGACTCGACTCTGCCGTCTTTTAACGACTCCACGCTGACAAGTAACACAACGTATAACTACCAGGTCCAGGCATACGATTTTGCCAACAATAGTTCAGCTCTTTCCCCATTGCTGAGTTTGCAGACCTATAGAACGGAGGCAGACGCCGCCGGGAATCTGGTGGCCACCACGGTTTCCGCCCAGGAGATCGACCTGAGCTGGTCTCCACCCTCGAACACCACCGGCCTGAGCGAGTATCTGGTTTATGGCGGCACCTCACCCTCGAATCTGCAGCAGATAGCGCCCCGGTCGTCTTCGGAGACTACTTATAGAAGTCTGACTCTGGCTCCGGGAACCACTTATTATTACGGCATCGTAGCTGTCGAGGAGGGTATTAACGCGGCGATGTCGCCGGTTGCCTCGGCCGCCACGCTGCCGCTGCCCAACCCGCCCGCCAATGTCGTCGGCACGCCCACCCCGGCTACGGTCGCGCTAACCTGGCAGGAAAGTCTGCAGCCTAACGGATTGCCGATCAGTTACTACGAGATCTTCGAAGGCACTACGCCCGGCCAATTAACCAAGGTCGCGCAATCGTCGTCCCCAAGCTATACGATGCGATCCCTGACCGCCAACAACACGTATTATTTCGAAATTGCGGCGGCGGATACGGGCCACGACCTTTCTGTGCCGTCCAACCAGATCGCCGTCACTACGTTGCCGATGCCAGCCGCTCCGGTTAACGTCGCCGCCACGCCGAACGCCACCACCAGAGTTACCGTGACGTGGTCGGAAAACATCCCACCCAACGGCATGCCGATCGGCAGCTACACCGTTTTCCGGGGGACCACTCCTACTGGCCTGACCAAACTGAGCCAGACGACTTCGCTAAAATCGGTCGACACCACCGTCTCGCCGAACACCACGTACTACTATGCCGTAGAGGCGACCGATACCGGACAGGACGTTTCTCCCCAGTCCGCCCCCGCGCTGGTCACCACGCCTCCAGTGCCCGCCGCCCCGGCCAACCTTGCGGCTACGGCGACCTCCGGAACCCAAGTCAGTGTAAGTTGGTCCGAGACCGTCCCGCCGAACGGGATGCCGATCGGCAGCTATAACATCTACCGCGGCACGTCGCCCACTGGTCTGACAAAACTGGCCACCCGGACAGGGCTCTCGTTTATCGATACGACGGCTACTCCGAACACCGTGTACTACTACGCGATACAGGCAGTTGACACCGGCGGAGACGATTCACCCATGTCGCCTACGGTCCAGGCGGCTACGCCGCCCTTGCCCGCCATCCCTGTTAACGTGGCGGCTACGTCAAACTCCAAGGGCACCCAGGTGACGGTAAGCTGGTCGGAAATTATTCCACCCAACGGCCTGCCGGTCACTACCTACAATATCTTCCGGGGAACGTCGCCCACCGGCCTGACCCAACTCACGGCTCGTACAGGGCTGAGCTTCACCGACACCGGGGTTTCTCCGGGCGTTACATACTACTACGCCATCGAAGCGGTCGACTCCGGCCACGATACATCCCCGATGTCGGCCACCGCGCAGGTCACGACGCCGTAGGAAATACGGCGGCCTATTTGAAGCGATAGGTGACGAACGTCATGACCGCGGCTAGGCCAAAGCTCAGTGCGTCCGCATTTTCGGCATAGACCCGGACAGGGCACTGCGGCACATAAATCAGCGCGATGATAAAGGTGATGGCCCCGACCAGTAAGGCCCGGATGCCTCGTCTCCAGCTCACTGTGGAATACTCCCGCTGAGCCAAAGTCTAGGCGCAAACTGGCACGATACGCAATACTGTCGGTAGTTAACCGGTTTTCCGGAGCGATGCATGCGGCGCGAGCCGTTAAAATTGAATTGCATGCCGCTTACCGCCATCACGCGCGCCGTCAGCCCGTCGATAAACGATTGCCAACTGGAGTTCGCGCGGCGTCAGGTAATCGATCGGGACAAAGCGGCCGCGCAGCATGACCGGTACGAAGCCTGCCTGTCGGCGCTGGGAATTGCCGTGGTTTCGCTGCCGGCCCTGCCCGATCTGCCGGATGCGGTCTTTGTCGAAGACCCGGCCATTGTGCTCGATGAGATCGCCATTATGACCCGCATGGGCGCGCCCTCTCGCCGCGGCGAGTCGGCGAGCTTGGCCGAGGCGGTAGCGCGATTCAGGCCGCTGCGCTGGATCGCGGAGCCGGGCACGCTCGAGGGTGGCGATGTGGTGGGCATCGGCGCAATGCTTTTCGTGGGCGGATCCGCCCGCAGCAACGACGCGGGTATCGCCCAATTGGCGCGCGAGTTGGCGCCGTTCGGATATCAGGTGCAGTCCGTGGAGATGCGCAACTGCCTGCACCTCAAGTCGGCATGCACCTATCTGGGCCGCGACACGCTCCTGGCAAATCCCGACTGGGTGGATCTGAAGCCTTTCGGGAACAACGCGCGAGTGATCGAGGTCCCGTCCAGTGAACCGGCGGCCGCCGACGTGCTGGCCATCGGCGATACCGTGATCGTGCCGGCATCTTTCCCGGAAACCGCGCGCGCCCTTGAGATGTCCGGCTGGCACGTGCAGACCATCGACGTCTCTGAATTGCAGAAGGCCGAGGCCGGCGTAACCTGCATGAGCTTGATCTTCCACACGCCTCCCATAGGCGTATAACCTTCTATTCAACCTGCATAACCGATCCTGTTTGCCGAGAATTTTGATGCTGGCCGGAATAGCCGCCTGCGCTCTTCCCGAGGCTGCCGGGCAATCGCCGCAGGGGCCGGCGTAACTCGCCGAGGCGCGCAAGGCCCTCGAAGACGAGATGGAGTCGGCGGCCATTGTTGAGCGCAAGGTGATGGTTCCGATGCGCGACGGTAAGCGCATGGCGGCCGACATCTACCGCCCGAAGGATACGTCGAAGAAGTACCCAACCATTTTTGTGCGCACCCCGTACAACTTCAATTATTGGGACGTCAAGAACGGCGTGCCGTCCGATATGAAGAGGCCCCTGGATGCGGTGAAGCGCGGCTATGCGTTCGTCGAAATGAATGAGCGCGGGCACTTCTTTTCCGAAGGCAACTACGATATTCTGGGTCCGCCGCTCACCGACGGATACGATGCCATCACCTGAATGTCGTCGCAGCCGTGGTCCAACGGCAAGGTGGGCACCATCGGTTGCTCGTCGACGGCCGAGTGGCAACTGGGCGTGGCGGCGCAGGGGAATCCGGCATTCGCAGCCATGATCCCGCAGGGCTTTGGCGCGGGTGTGGGGCCGTATTATGAGCAGGGGAACTGGTATCGCGGCAGCTTGTAGCACACGACAAGACCATCAACGTGCCGGGATTCTCGTTCATGTCCTGGTAAGACGTGTCGATAGGGCCGAACTTGGCTGCCTATAACTATGTCCGCAAGACCGCCAGGCCCGAGATCGGTAATCGACAATATGCCGTGATCGCATCGACGCTGCACTGTGCGTACAAGCTGGCTACCGAACATACCGTGGTCGGCGAACGCGACATGGGCGACGCGCGGTTGGATTATGACGCCCTCACCTACGGCTGGTTCGATCGTTTCCTGAAGGGAGAAGACAACCACATTCGGAGACACCCTAAGTACGCTATGTCATGTTGGGGCTGAACAAGTGGCAGACGGCGGATACATGGCCTCCCGCGGGAGCGCAGCCGATGACTTTGTATCTCGCCAGCGGAGGAAAAGCCAACAGTCTGTCTGGCGACGGCGAGCTGGCTTCCGCTGCGCCCGATGCGGACTCTCCCGATGGATTCGTATACGATCCCATGAACCCGGCGCCATCCTGCGCCGGCAATGTCTGCTGTACCGGCAATGCGGTGGCGGGCGGCGCCTTGCGGCGCGCGACTGCGCGGATGCCGCGCTACGGCTCGATGGATTGGAAGGGTTTCTTCTCGGTGGTGGCGGAAGTGGGCTACCACGGGGCCATGGACATCCAAAACGAGGACGAGTTTTCTTATCCGGCTTACAGCAAACGCAATTTCACGGAACAGTATAAGCGCGGATTTCGGGTCGCGCACGAATTCCTGAAGACGCGGGCGCCTCCGGTCGCGGCATAACAAGTTCAAGGATGCTGGGCGCGTTTGGCGGAGAATGCGGTCGTGCTGGCGAGAACCGCGGCGACCAGGATCGCCGCGCCGGCTCTGCTCGGATTTTCGGGCGCCATCAACAGATAGGGCGCTGGGGAGAGCGCTACGATGGCAAGCATTCCGCCAGCCGTTCGCGTTGATGCGGCGATCGCCAGGAGAGGAACCGCGGCGGCCATGTCGTAGACATAGCAGTGCGGCGCGGCGATGATTCCTAGCGGGAGCGCGGCCGTCAGAGCCTGCGCCGGCGTGACCCGGCGCGCGATCCACCAGAGCCATCCGTATATCGCGGCGGCCGCAGCCACGAACGGCGCGCCTCCGAACAGTCCCCTCACGGAGGGCATCCGTGCGGGAACCTGGTCCAGCAAGGGACTTTGCACGGCGGCCAGATATTCCGGGATCCATGCTGGCCCCTGAATCGCGAACGACAGGCCGAACTGGGCGGCGGCGCCAGCCGCCAGACCGGCGAACCCGCGGCGTGAGCGCGCCAGAAAGACCAAGGCCACCGGCAACAGGAGTGTAATCTTAATGGCCAACAGCGAAGCCACGAGACCGGCGGCGAACTGGCGGCCGCCCATCCAAAGCCGCGCGGCGACGGCGACCGACAGCATGACCAACGCGATATCCTGACCCAAGGCCAGCGCAAACACTACGGGAAGCGCCCAACACATCGCCATTGCGATTTTGATGCGCGGTCCCGGCCAGAGCCACGCCGAGAGGGTAAACGCAGCCAGCATCAGGCCGATCCAGATGAAGCGCGCGCGCGGATAGCTCAGCCCACCGAGAGGGCGCAGCAGGAGGGCGTAAAAAGGCGTGCGAAGAAACATCTTCGACTTCGCGCCGAAGGCGGTCTGGACGAACAGATCGGCGGAGCCAGCCAGGCGGCCGGCGCGATAGAACGGCGGAAAATCGTCGACGTCGGCCGGCTTCAGGTGCAGGCTGGCCGCGTACAGCACCAGACCCAACAGGCAAATCCCGGCGCGGGCTGCGCTGGGCGCCAGATTCGTTAAGCGACCCGGGTTAGGCGCGCCCGCCGATATCGTATCCGGGACGTCCGCCCGGGATAGAATATCGGATGGGAATTCGGGTTCGGCCGTCCACGTGGGCAGATCTTTCATAGGCGGCCCTTGGGACGCGCGAACTCTTCCGTATCATTATCATCATCATCATCATCGTTCGGCCGCACGCCCCGCATTATCTGTCGAATGTCAAGTACAGGTCAAGTCCTTTGGTCGACATGGACTGCCGCATCGCTATCTTTGCTCTCTTTGGTTAAAGTACCCCTGGTACATGTCGCGCGCCGCCGGACTCGCATGATATCTACAAAGCTATGAGCACGTGCCTGACCCGGCGAGGGGCGATAGTAGTTTTGGCGCTCCTGTCTTTGATGGTGGCGGCCAGCATCCGGGTATCTCTCGAGCCGCCCAAACTCAGCAAGGGCACGGGTCCTAAAGATGTGGATCTTTACTATGCGGTGGCCCAACGACTCCACGCCGGCGAGAACTACTACGACGCACTCGGTGGCGAACTGCGGTCCCGGGGCTATCCCACGCGCTCCGTTTTCAACTGGCGGACGCCTTTACACCTGGAGCTCCTCGCGCACCTTCCCAGTCTCGGCTGGGCGCGCGTCTTGCTGGCCCTGGGGGCGATCTGCGCCATGGTGCTGAGTGCGGTTCCACTGTGCCGCGACCGGCGTTATGGCTTCGCCGTGGTGCAATTGTTGCTGCTATGCGTTCCGTTTGGCATCACAGGCATGTCGAATACCTTTCTATTCGCGGAAGTATGGGCGGGAGTATTAATCGCCATGTCGGTGGGATGGTATGCGCTGGGATGGCGCTACGCGGGGGCCGCGACGGGGCTGCTGTCACTCTTTTTCCGCGAGCTGGCGCTGCCCTACGCAGTGATCGGCGCTTTCCTGGCCTACCGCGAAGGACGCAAGCGGGAGCTTTTCTTCTGGCTGGCGGGCATTGGGGGATACTTGATTTTCCTGGGCCTGCACGCCATGGCGGTTCTGTCGCGCATTCCGCCGGCTGGAGTAGCGCCGGCGATGGCCCGCTGGATCCAGTTCGGAGGACTGCCTTTTGTAATCACCACCAGCCGGATTGGCCTTTTGCTGGCGTTTCCCTATTGGGTGGCGGCGCTATACGTTCCAGTCGCTGTGTTTGGATTGGTGGGCTGGCCCAGCCGGGTGGCGTTCCGAGTATTGGCGACTGTGGGAACCTACATGCTGGCTTTCAGCGTGGTGGGCGCGCCATCCATCAACTTTTACTGGGGGGCTGTATATAACCCTTTGTTGGCTTTTGGGGCAGCCTGGGCAGTGCCGGCTTTCCGGGATATCGGTCGCTTGGCGCTGGCGCCAGGGCAAACGCAGCGGCTGCAGCCATCGGGACCCGCCACCAGCGGGTCTGCCGCCTGAGAGGTCCGCCCCGCATCTAAATCTCGCCTGGGCGATAGGTACGGCGCAGGGGAGGGAATGCGGTCGCCGGGGGAGGAGGGGCCGGCCGGTCCACCGGCCTATCGAGCACCAGCGACCGCAAATGGGGGATGGGCGCGTTATTGAGACGGCTAGGCTTGTCCGAGGGCTGCGCATGTCCGGAGGTGAGGTTCTTGAGGCCGAACAGAGCCAACTCGAAACGATCCTTTACGCCCACCTTTTGGAATAGACGGGACAGATAAACTTTCACGGTGCCTTCGGAAATCTGCAGGGTGGAAGCGATCTCCTTGTTCTTCAGGCCGTGGGATAGCAGGGTGATGAGCTGCCCTTCGCGCTGGCTCAAGACCACCCGCTTGGCGGCCAGGAAACTGTCGGTGAGCGCCTTTTCAAACCACAGCTCGCCCTCGTTGACCTTTTGCAAGCACTTGACTTGCAAGTCGGCTGGCAAGGTCTTGCGTAAGATACCGCGCACGCCCAAGCCCATGGCCTGAAACGCGAGCTCGGTGGAAATTACGTTAACCCAAAGGACCAGCTTGGATTCCTGCACGACGCGCTTGATGTCGCTGAGAACGCCAAACGTCACTTCCGGCGTCACGTCGAGCAACAGGATATCGGGGGCCTCGGTTTGCAAGCGCTCCACTAATTCCGGTATTCCGGAGTAGGAACTCTCCAATTGAAAACGACCGGTGGCTGTCAGAACCGCTTCCAAACCCTTGGCCAGGATGGGTTGGTCGCTATATAAGTAGACGCGCGTCATACCGCCTCTTCGGCCTCGCGGCCGCTCTGCTTGGGAAATTCCACCGGTACGGCTCCGGCGGGATACCTTGTTAAGGGTACCTGATTATGAATTGTTACGTTTAGATTGGCCACTTGTCAATTGAAATCGTAAAAAAATTACAGGTTTTTTTCTACGGGCCTTCCAGAGAAGCTCAATTCGCCTGAATTGCCTGCTGACGGGGCTTCGGGAGGCGCTCACGGCCGATTTCTAACCTCGGACAGTTAGAATACAGTCCTTGAATTACAGCGGTACCCTATCGTTAGTTAATTAATACAGAGCATGCGGGCCGAGAGCGCCCCCGAATGGACGCGGCCGGCGCTTTCTTAGGACAACAACACGCAATTAACTTCGGGAAGCAGATAGCTATCTCCTATTTACGGTATTGCGGAGTTGTGCCCGGGCAGTCTACAGTCGCTTCGTGTACCCGGAAAGTATTTCTCGGATGAATCGCCGCGGCAGCACCCGCGTCGCGGTACGGCTGGCGTGCCACGTGATTTGGCTGGAAGGCGGCGAACCCAGTGCGATGCTGACGGAAAACATCAGCCGCGACGGCATGTTGTTGCGGTGGGAAGATCCGAGCGGGCGCCTTCCGGGCGTAGACCAGATGCTTATCGTCGAAGTGGAGTTGCCCGAACAGGAAGGTTTCGAGAGGCGGTGCATACGCTGCCAGACCACTGTGGCGCGCGTCCACGCCGAGCCGGGCGCCGCGTTCACCTGGGTGGGATTAAGAATTCACGCCATGGATTTCCGCGTGGCGCAGGTGCTTTCCGCGCGTCGCGACTCAGCCGGCTACAACGAGCGCGGCAGCCGGGCGTTCTAGGCAGAACATGTCCAACTCAACAAACAACCCGGTGCTGCGGATTCTGCCGTCGATGACGGACTTCGCGTTTCTGATGCCCTTGATCTTCATATTTCAAGGCATGCACGGCGCCAAGACTCTCTTGGGCGATGGCGACACGGGATGGCATGTGCGCACGGGCGAGTGGATCCTGAGCCACGGCCGGGTTCCGGACAAGGATCTGTTCTCGTTTACCAGGACGGGCCAGACCTGGTTTGCGTGGGAGTGGCTGTGGGATGTGGTCTTCGCATGGCTGCATCAGCACTGGGGAATGGCGGCGCTCGTGGTGGTCAGCGCGCTGGTCATATCGCTGACTTCCGCCCTGGTATTCCGGCTGGCGTTCCGCAAGAGCGGCAATCCGTTGATCGCTATGGCGGTGACTTTCCTGGCGGTAGCCAGTTCCTCGATTCATTTCCTGGCGCGGCCGCACTTGTTCACCCTGTTGTTTACGGTGGTGTTCTATACGATTCTGGAGCGCGTGCGGGAAAGCCGCAACGCGCGGCTGTTGTGGTGGCTTCCTCCCATGACGGTGCTGTGGATGAATCTGCACGGCGGATGGTTCATCGGGGTGGTGCTGATCGGTTTGTACGGCGCCGGAGAGTTGGCGGGCGGATTGTTCGACGGAGAACCGGGGGCATGGCGGGCCGCGGTGAAGCGCACACTGCCTTATGCGGGAATCGCTTCGCTGTGCCTGGCAGGCAGCCTTGCGGGACCCTACACTTATCACCTGCATGTGCATATTTGGGAGTACCTGACGGACTCGTTTCAGCGCGAGCACATTCAGGAAATGATGTCCATCAACTTCCAGAATCCCGCGGCGCGCTATTACGAAGCGATGCTGCTGGTGGGCGGCGGAGCGTGCATCTGGCACCTGCGCCGCAAGCGTTTCACGGAGTGCCTGCTGCTGGTGTTCTTTGCGCACGTCAGCCTGATCGCCTCGCGCAACATTCCGATTTTCGGGATCGTCGCGGCGCCGGTGCTGGCGCTGGCTTTGGCGGAGTGGTTCCAAGCGCTGGAGGATGCGCCGGTATCGGCCTGGCTGCGGCGCCTGGCGCTGGGGCTGCGAAACATGGGCGCGACCATCGGCGGCATGGAAGGGCACTGGCGCACGCACCTGGTGAGCGCTGCCGCGGTCCTGTTGATCACGGCCATCCTGTATGCGCCATCGCCTCCGGTCAACTTCCGCGCAAGGTTCGACGGCAAGGAGTTTCCGGCGAAGGCGGTCGCCAGCTTGGGAGACCTGGCGGCCCAAAGCCGCATCTTCACTTACGACCAGTGGGGCGATTTTCTGATTTACAAACTGTATCCCAAGAACCAGGTATTCATCGACGGGCGCAGCGATTTTTACGGCCGGCCGTTCTGTGAAAAGTATCTGGATATCGTGCAAGTGAAATACACATGGCAGCGGTACTTGAACGAGTACGGCGTGGACACCGTCCTGCTGCCAACCGACGCGGCGCTGGCCGGCGCCCTCAAAGAATCCAGCCGATGGCACGTAGTCTACGACGACGGCGATGCCATTATTTTCCGGACGGGTGCGCGTCCGGAAGGCCCCCAGTTTTCCGCCGTCAACCGCGGCGGGAAAGATCGTGATCGGAAGGTCACGAATACCCAACCCAGTGATCGGACGATCACCAAAACCAAAACTTAGGAGAAGAAAAAACAATGACGACGTTATTGCGCAACCTGTGGAACGACGATCAAGGCCAGGACCTGATCGAGTATACGCTGCTTATGGCTTTTGTGGCCCTGGCATCGGCCGCCCTTTTCATCAGCGCCGGCACCAGTGTCAGCAAGATCTGGAGCACGACGAACAGCCAGTTGGCCGCCGCGGCGGCTTCTGCCTCGAGCTAGAAGGAAGGACGCCAGGGGGCGCTCCTTACCAAGGGGCGCTCCGGGCGTATCCAGCGGCTGGCGGTTAGTGGCTGGTGGCCGGTGACTGGTTATAAGTCACTAATTGTAAGAATTGAGGAACTAAAATGAACCAACGATTCATCTCGGTATTGGTCTTCGCGTTTGTAGTGGCCGGCTGTGCCAGTTTGCTGCTCTACCGGCTGACCGTCAACCATAGCAGCGCTCAAGCGGCGCCTACGACGGCTAAAGCGCTGGTAGCGGCGCGCAATCTGGAGCTGGGCGCGATCATCAAGGATTCGGACGTGAAAGACGCCCCATGGGCCGGCGCGCTGCCCACCAATGCCGTGCTGAAACGTGAAGACGTTATCGGACGCGGCGTGACCACCACCATCTACGACGGCGAGCCGATCGTGGAGAACCGGCTGGCGCCGAAGGGCGCGGGCGGCGGTTTGGCGGCCATGATTCCATCGGGCATGCGGGCCGTGGCGGTGCGCGTGAACGATGTAGTCGGCGTGGCCGGCTTCGTGGTGCCGGGAATGCGCGTGGATGTGCTGATCTCCGGCAATCCGCCGGGTCCCAACACCGCAGGCAGCCTGACGCGGACGCTGCTGCAGAATATCGAGGTGTTATCCGCCGGACAGGATTTCAAGAAAGACAACGAAGGCAAGCCGCAAGGGGTGGGCGTAGTGAACCTGCTGGTGACGCCGGAACAGGCCGAGATGTTGAGCCTGGCGAGTAACCAGACCACCATCCAACTGGTGCTGCGGAATCCGCTGGACACGCAGGTGGCCAAGACGCCCGGCACGGCGGTGGTGGAGCTCTTCGCCATGAACGGGCCCAAGAAGCGCGCCGAGCCGACGAAGGTGTACGTGAAGATGCCGGCGAAGCCATTGCCGCCGCCCCCGCCGGTGGAAGTAAGACCGGCGCCCCCGGTGCGCCAGGCCTTCGTCATGGAAGTCATCAACGGCAACAAGAAGAGCGAAACGAAATTCGATACGACTCCGGAGGTCAAATAACGTGTCACCCGAACGCATATTCCCCCATTCTGCACGCGGTGCGGCGGCTGTGGCAGCCATCGCCTGGTTGCTATTCCCGGCCGGTTCGCCTGCGCTCCGCGCCGCCGAGCTGCAAGCCCAGAATGCGCCGCTGGTGGTGACCGTGGGCAAGTCTCTAGTGCTCGACAATGCCATGAATATCCAGCGCATTTCGCTGGCCAACGGCGATCTGGCCGAAGCCGTGGCGGTGAATCCGCGCGAGGTGCTGATCAACGGCAAGGCGGCTGGAGAAACCTCGCTCATTATCTGGCAGCAGGGCGGGCCGCGCCTCTTATTCGACCTGACGGTGCGCGCAAGCAACAGCAAGCTGGACAACGTCCGCGGGCAGCTAGCCAAGGAATTGCCGGAACAAGATGTCAGCGTCTACGTGGAGGGCGAGAGCGTTTTCCTGCACGGCACGGTTAAGGACCTGTCTACTGCCGACCGGGCCGCGGCCATAGCCGCAACGCTGGGAAAGGTGGTCAACCTTTTGCATGTGGTGACGCCGCCCGAAGAGCCCCAGATCCTGCTGAAAGTCCGCTTCGCCGACGTGGATCGCAGCATTAGCTCGCAGCTTGGCATCAATTTGTTCAGCACCGGCGCGGCGAACACCCTGGGCACGGTCAGCACGCAGCAGTTTACGCCGCCCACCGTAACGGTCCCGGCCGTAGGGGGCCCAGTTACCGCGGCGGTGGCCAATGCGCTGAACCTGTTCCTATTCAGCCCGCAACTGAACCTTGGCGCTACCATCTCGGCGCTCGAATCCAAGAACGTGCTGCAGATCCTAGCGGAGCCGAACGTCATGGCGATGAATGGTAAGCAGGCCAGTTTCATATCGGGCGGCGAATTTCCGGTCCCGGTCGTACAAGGCGGCGCCAACGTCGGCGCGGTGACCATCCAGTTCCGGGAATATGGAGTGAAGCTGAATTTCACCCCCACCATCACCCCGCGCGGCACCATCCGGCTGCAAGTGGCGCCGGAGGTCAGTTCGCTCGATTATGCAAACGGCGTGGTGCTGAGCGGATTCACAGTACCCGCGATCGATACGCGCAAAGTACAAACCGAAGTCGAGCTGGAGAATGGGCAAAGCTTCGCCATCGCCGGGCTGCTGAACAAGAATTTCAATGAAACCTTGGATAAGATTCCCGGAATCGGCGATATTCCGCTGCTCGGCAAGCTGTTCCAGAGCCGGGTACTCTCGAAGAGCAACTCTGAACTGCTGATTATGGTGACGCCGGAGATCGTGCGCCCCATTCCAGCCGGACAAGCGCGGCCAGAGATCCCCATGCCTAAGCCCTTCATGAAGGAGGCGCTGAAAGAAGCGCCGCGCACCCCGGGAATCGAGACCACTGGACCGGTGCCCGTAAAGCCGCAGCGCGAGACGCTGCCGGTAGAGGAGTTGGAGCTACTGCAAAAGAAGGACCAGGGTGCGGTGCCAGGTAGCGGGCAGCCGACGCTGCTGCTGCCCTTGATGATGAATCCGGCGGGCGGCCAAGCCAGTCCGTCGGCGCCCAGCGCGCCCCAGCCGGGTACCGGAAGCAGCGGCGGCGCACCGACAGGCTCGGGTCCCAGCGCGGGCTCGGGAACAGGCACAGGGCAATAACCCATGTATTCGCTGACGCTCGGCCTGGCAATCGAAACCAAGCAGCTCTGGGATGAAGTCCAGGCCTGCCTGCCGAATTTGCCATTGCGTCCAGTCATTGAGCACCAGGATATGTCCACTATGGGCTCATTCCTGGAGCGCCTGGAACGTTTGCGCCCGGAAGTGGTGCTGCTGGATGTTGCCCTGGCCAAGGAGCCGCTCAGCGACCTTGTCCCGATGATCCGGGCCAAGACGCCGGACGCCACCATCGTGGCGGTACACACGACGGCCGATCCGGGAGCCATCCTGAGCGCCATGCGCGCCGGGGTCAACGAGTATATCTATCCCCCTATCGAGGGGGCCTTGCGCGGAGCCCTGGAGCGCCGCTCGTCGGATGGCGGGCGACGGCACAGCGGACTGCGCTGGGGCGGACGGACCATCGGATTCTTCTCCTCCAAAGGCGGCTGCGGCGCCACCACGGTGGTCTGTCACCTGGCAGTGGAACTGGGCCGCAGCGGACAGAAGGTTTTGCTGGCGGACCTGGATCTGGACGCGGGGCTGATCGGCTTCTTGACCAAGGCGAAGCCCGGCTACTCGATTCTGGATGCCGTGAACAATCTACACCGGATGGATGTAAGTTACTGGAAGGCGCTGGTATCGAATGGCATACCGGGCGTGGAAATCATCGCTGCGCCGGGCGCCACGGCGGATAAAACCTATCCGCGGCAGGAGCAGTTGCGGCAACTGTTCAGCTTCCTACGCTCGTGCTACGACTTCACGCTGATCGATTTGGGGCGCAGCCTGACGCGTGTCGGCGTGGCGGCACTGGAAGAGATGGACGAGGCTTACCTGGTGAGCACGCTGGAGGTTCCGGCGCTGCACCAGGCCAAGCAGGTGCTGCAAATCCTGATGGACGCCGGATATGGCAAGGACCGGCTGAAACTGATCTTGAACCGCGTACCCAAACGCTCGGAACTCGCGCCGGGCGAGATCGAAAAGATCCTGGGATTGCCGGTCTTCGCGGTGCTGCCCAGCAGCTACCCGGAATTGCACGAGTGCTACTCGCTGGGCAAACTGCTGCCGGAGCGGAGTTTCCTGGGAAAGCAGATCCGGGACCTGGCGATGCGCATCTCGGGCGTGGACGAGGCGCCCGCGAAGAAGAAATTCGGCGGTTTATTCGGGTAGTGGGACAGGCCTCCCGGCCTGTCCGCGAAGCTGACTGGGCAGAACTAAGGGGTTGAAAAGTGGCTACGACAATAAACGGATCGCTCTCGAAGAACGGTGAAAAAGAGGCGGGTTGGGTTAGCCGGCTATTCACCCAGGATCGTGCGGCCCTGGAGCACCAGGACCTGAAATTCGCGCTGCACCGCAAGCTGCTGGACCGCATCAACCTGGAAGCGCTGGCGACATTGGGCGGAGAGCGCGTGCGCACGGAAGTGCGCGGCGCGGTGGCCAAACTGCTTGAGGAAGAGAAGACACCCCTGAGCTTGCTCGAAAAAGAGCGGGTGGTGGAAGAGGTGCTGGATGAGGTCTTCGGGCTGGGACCGCTGGAGCCGTTGCTGCAGGATCCCTCGGTATCGGACATCCTGGTAACCACGCCGCGGCTGGTGTATGTCGAGCGCAACGGCAAACTATTCCGCACGCCGGTGGAATTCAAAGACAACGCGCACCTGCTGCGGATCATCGAGAAAGTGGTCTCGAGAGTGGGACGGCGCGTGGACGAGTCCTCCCCGCTGGTGGACGCGCGGTTGCCGGACGGCTCGCGCGTGAATGCCGCCATTCCGCCCATCGCGGTGGACGGGCCGCTGCTTTCAATCCGCCGATTCGGCCGCAGCCTGATGCACGGCAAGGACCTGGTGACCAGGCTCACGGTCACCGAGGGCATGCTGGAGATGCTGCGGGCGGCGGTGCGGGCGCGGCTCAACATCATGATCAGCGGCGGTACGGGCGCCGGAAAAACCACGCTGCTCAACGTACTTTCCAGCTACATCCCGGAAGACGAGCGCATCGTCACCATCGAAGACGCCGCCGAACTGCGCCTGCAACAGACGCACGTGGCGCGCATGGAGACGCGGCCGCCCAACGTGGAAGGCCAGGGCGCCATTAAGATTCGCGATCTGGTGATCAACGCCCTCCGTATGCGTCCCGACCGCATCATCGTCGGTGAGTGCCGCGGCGAGGAAGCGTTGGACATGCTGCAGGCCATGAACACGGGTCATGACGGCTCGCTGACCACGGTACACTCCAACAATCCAAGAGACGCCATCTCGCGCCTGGAGGTGATGGTTGGCATGGGCAACTCGAATATGGGAGTGCGCGCCATCCGCCAGCAGATCTCCGCCGCCCTGGATCTTATCGTTCAGGTTTCGCGCTTCAGCGATGGGACCCGCCGGGTCACGCACATGACGGAGGTGACCGGCATGGAAGTGGACACCATCACCTTGCAAGACATTTTTCTGTTCGAGAAAACCGGGGTGGCGGAAGACGGCCGCGTAACCGGACGTTTCCGCGCCACCGGCATCCGCCCGCGCGCTTACGAACGCATCAAGGCGTGCGGCATCCAGTTGCCGGCCTCCTTGTTCCAGACCGTGGTGGAGATCAATTAGCATATGTCTCTCATGCTGGCAGGCGTTTTTCTCCTGGTGTTCGCGCTGATCATGGCGATTGCCGTGTTCGGCTTTCTGTACCGCCAACAGCACCGGCAGAAGGTCGTGAAAGACATGCTGCATACGGTGGTGGGCAACCGCCCGCTGCCGGTGACCAAACTGCTGAAAGACATCGCTCCGGAGGGCGCCGGCTTCGCCAAGATGTTGAAGTCGCTGAATGTCGGCGACCATCTGCAGAGTTCGATCAAGCAGGCGGGGCTGACCTGGACGCCGTCGACTCTGTTCATGATGACCGTGGGTGCGGCGGCGCCCGGTTTTCTGCTGGGGCTGCGGTTTCCGTTTATCATCAACGAAGTGCTGTCCTGCCTGATCCTGGCGGGGGCCACCGCGGCGCTGCCGTACGTGTACATGCGGAAGAAGCGCACCAAGCGGCTGGCAGCGATCGAAGAACAGTTCCCCGAGGCGCTCGACTTCCTGGCGCGCTCGGTGCGCGCCGGACATGCCTTCTTGATCAGTCTTTCGATGGTGGGCGAGCACGTGCCGGAACCGCTGTCCACGGAGCTGCGCACGCTCTTCAACGAGATCAATCTAGGCGCGCCGCTGGCCACGGCGATGGAGAATCTCACCCTGCGCGTGCCGCTGCTGGATTTCAAGTTCTTCACCTCCACGATCATGTTGCAGCGCCAGACCGGAGGCAATCTCAACGAAATTTTGGGCCGCCTGGCGCACGTCATCCGGGAGCGTTTCCGGCTGAAGGGCGAAGTGAAGGCGGCTAGCGCGCACGGCCGCTTGACCGCCGGAATTCTGACGGTCCTGCCCCTTCTTACTGGGCTGGCCCTATTGGGCGTGGCGCCCGGCTATCTGCAAGGCATGGCGAAAGACGCGGATGGAAAGTACATGATCGCCGGCGCCGGCGTAGCCGTGTTGCTGGGGAATTACTTCATCCGGCGCATTATCAAGATCAAGGTATAACGATGCCGATTTATGCGATCATCGCGTTCTTCATGGTGCTGATGGTGGCCATCGCCGCCTTCGGTTATCAGCGTTACGCCCGGCCCGGGCAGGTGTATGAGCGGCTCGGCGAGCCGGTGATCGAGGCCCCCACGGCCGGATCGCCGGAAGATGCCGAGGCGCACAAGCCGCGGGAATTCAAGCTCATTCAGAAGGTCGGCGAATTGATGCCGGTGTCCGCGGATGAAAGCTCGGCGATCCAGCAGATGCTGACGCATGCCGGTTACCGCTCGGACAACGCGGTCAAGATCTATTACGGCATCCGTATCATGAGCACCGTGGGGATGGCATTGTTCGGCCTGCTGGTCCGCAGCTCGCTGAGCGATAGCCCTTCGATGAAAGTGATCTTTCCGCTGGCCATGGGGCTGGGCGGATTCATTCTCCCGAATTTCATACTGGAAAAGAAGATCAAGAAACGGCTGGAGATTTTGCGGTTGGCGCTGCCGGACGCGCTGGACCTGATGGTGATCGCGGTGGAAGCCGGGCTGGGCCTGGACCAGGCCATTTCGTACGTAGCCACGGAACTGCGCACGGCGCACAAGGAACTCACCGAAGAATTCATGCTGGTGAACCTGGAGATCCGCGCCGGCAAGCGGCGCGCCGATGCGCTGAAGAATCTGGGCGAGCGCGCCGGAGAGCCGGAATTGCGCAAGCTGACGGCCATCCTGATCCAGAACGACAGGTTCGGCACGAGCGTCGCGGAATCGCTGCGGCAGCATTCCGATCACCTGCGGGTGCGGCGCCGGCAGGAGGCCGAAGAACGCGCGGCGAAGGTGGGCGTGAAGCTGGTGTTTCCCATCTTCTTCTTCATCTTGCCCGCCATGATGCTGGTGTGCGCCGGGCCCGCCGTGCTTGGGGTTGTGAAATATCTGATCCCGCTGATGAAGATGGCCAGATGACGCGGCTGGCAGCGGAGCCAAGGGTTTGGAGTAGGAGTCACTCTAAAGAAAGGAGACAAGGTCATGAATAACACAGTGATGCAGATTCTGATCTGGGTTGCCGCCGGTGTGGTATTGTTGCTGCTCTTGCAGCGCCGCCGGCGCCGCAAAGTGACGCGGTAGTTGTAAGTCCCTGCGTGTGTGTGTATTGCTGGCTCGCAAGCATTATGGCGCGGGGCGCGCTTACCCGGAGCGTCCCCGCGCCCGTACTGGGTTGGAGGCGGGCAATCTTGCCCGCAGCCGCCCTTGAGGCGGCTATTGGAACCATCGGTACGCCGGCGGTGAAGCGGAATGCAATTGGAAATCGATAACGGCGATTTGGAGAATATACGTGCGGCTCAAAATCCGGATGGCGGATGGCCGTATCGCAAAGGAGGTTCGTGGACCGAGCCGACGGTCTACGCGCTGCTGGCGCACCAGGCCACTCGGAGGGCGGCGTCTCGCGGCGCCGACGCGGTGGCCTGGCTCAGCGCCGCGCAGCGATCCGACGGCGGATGGACACCGCGGCATTCGGTGGATGAAAGCACCTGGGTGACGGCGCTGGTGGCCTTGTTGCACCCGGAAACAATCGGCGGCGGGAGACATGCGCGCGCCATGCAGTGGCTGCTCGATGAAAGCGGGATGGACTCTTCGCCCTTCTTCCGTTTGAGCGCGTTTCTACGCGCCGGCAAGCTGCCGGACGCTCCGCCGGCGAACGGTTGGCCCTGGTTTCCGGGTACCGCGGCATGGGTGACGCCGACGTGTCTCGGCATTCTGGCCTTGCAGAAATGCTATTGGCGGCGGCCCTCGACAGAGTTGAGCGAGCGCCTCGATCAGGCTCGGGCTTTTCTGCTTTCGCGCCGGTGCGCCGATGGCGGATGGAATCATGGCTCGGCGCGGGCCCTGGGGTACAACTCGGATTCGTATCCCGAGACAACCGGGCAGGCCTTACTGGCACTGGCGGGTACGGACCCGGCGAAGCTGCAAGGGAGTATTCGCTTAGCGCAGCGATTTTTACGGGAGCAACGGTCCTCAGGCGGAGCCGCCTGGTTACGGCTCGGATTGCTGGCTCACCAGCAACTTCCGGCCGATGCTCCCCTTTTTACGATGCCTTGCCGTACCGTGACGGACACCGCCCTGACGTTTCTGGCGGCGGCGGCGGAGCAGGGCAACAACGTCTTTCTGGATTAGGTCCTGGATTAGATCGATGATGCGAGTGGAGTGCATGGCCGCATGAGACGGCGGGATTTTCTGACAGGCTCCGCCACGCTGGGGTTGGCAGGCTGCGGACGCACTGCCGCGCCGCGGCCGCGCGCAGCGGTGAAGATTACGCGCACGCCCGCCTATTCCGCCGATATCTACGACACGATGCGCCGCGTGTTGGCCGAGCATAAACTGAACGTGCGCGGCCGCCGCGTGTTATTGAAGCCCAACCTGGTGGAGTTCGAGCCCGAAAGCGCCATTAATACGCATCCCATGCTGGTACATGCGACGTTCGAAGCTTTCCGGGCATTGGGCGCGTCGGTGGCCATTGCGGAGGGCCCCGGGCATCGTCGCGGGACGCTCGATCTGGCTGATGCGGCTGGATACTTCCAAACGATTCCGGGTTTCGAAGACATCTTCACCGATCTGAACCTGGATGAAGTCTCGCGGGTGCGGCTGCCGCATCCGGTTTCCCATCTGCGCTCGCTCTACTTGCCGCACACGGTGTTGCGGAGCGATCTGCTGGTCTCGATGCCCAAGATGAAGACGCACCACTGGGCGGGCGCTACGCTTTCCATGAAGAACCTGTTCGGCATTGTCCCCGGCGGAGTGTACGGGTGGCCCAAGAACGTGCTGCACTGGGCTGGCATCCACGAGAGCATCGCGGATCTGCACTCGCTGTTCCCCAATCATTTCGCGATTGTGGACGGGATCGTGGGGATGGACGGAAACGGGCCGATTCAGGGACAGGCTAAGCCCGTGGGCGTGATCGTATCCGGGCACGATCCTGTGGCGGTGGACGCCACCTGTTGCCGGATCATGCAGATCGAGCCGTCGCGCATTGCTTACTTAACGCTGGCGGGCGGCTTAGAAGGAATTTCAGAGAAAAATATCCTGCAAATAGGAGAAACGCCCGATTCCGTGGAGACGCGGTTTGAATTGATAATGGAGCTGCGAGAGTTGCGGAGGGTAAGGGCGTGACAACCGGGGATCGGCGGGAACGCATCCAGGTGCGTCTGGATGCGGCACGCGGAAGTGCATGCGCTAGGGGTGCGAACGGCATGGGCGCTTGGGGTACGGGTGCGTGGGTCATTGTCCTTTCGCTGCTCTTGCTCGCGCCTTGTTTCTGGCAGGCGCGGATACAGGCGGGCGATCTTTCGAGCCACCTTTATAATGCCTGGCTGGCGCAATTGATCGCACGCGGGCAAGCGCCGGGGTTGACGCTGGCCGCGCAATCCAATAACGTTCTGTTCGATTTGATGTTGAGCGGGTTGATGCGGGCTTTCGGCGCGGCGGCGGCGCAGCGCATTGCGGTATCGGCGGCGGTGTTGGTGTTCTTTTGGGGCGCATTTGCGTTCGTGTGGTCCAGTTCCCGGTTGCGGCCGCGCCGGCCGCCGTGGCAACTAGCGCCTTGCCTGGCCATGCTGGCCTACGGCTGGGTCTTTCACATGGGCCTGTTCAATTTCTACATCTCGCTGGGCTTGTGCCTTGGAGCCATGGCGCTGGTGCGGAGAAGGCGGCGCTGGGCGTTGGCGGCGGTGGCGGCGCTGTACGCGGTCGCCTACGTGGCGCATCCCCTGCCGGTGGCTTGGTCGGTGGGAGTGTTGGTCTATGGGCACATTGCGCGGGCCGTGGCGCCGCGGCGCCGGATTGCCCTGATGATCGGTACCCTAGCCGCCTTGGCGGCTGTCGGCCTCGTCCTGGGCCTATTGTTTCCTACGCGCCGCGGAATCGACCAACTCATCTCCATGACCGGGGTAGATCAGTTCTGGATTTACGGAAGATACTACATCGGCGTTTCAACCGCGGTGCTGACAGTCTGGGGTCTGTGTTTCCAGCGCGTGCTGAATACGCGCGGTGTCGAGCGCACTCTGCTGGATGTCCGTTTTCAAACTTGCGCGCTGTGCGCTGCGGCGGTGGTGCTGCTGCCCGGAGGGGTGCTGCTGCCGGGGTTCCGATCGGGATTGGATTTTGTGGCGGAACGCATGTCGCTGGCAGGCGCGGTGCTGTTTTGCGCGTTGCTGTCTTCGATTCGCCTGCCCAAACCGCTGGTGGCCGGAATGGCCGCCATCGCGTTGGTGTTCTTCGGGCTCTTGTACGCAGATGAGCGCGCCTTGAACGCCGTGGAAACCGAAATGGAGCGGGCGGTGGCGCAACTGCCGCCGGGCCAGCGCGTGGTGAGCGAACTGGCGGCCCCGGAGAGCCGCATCAGGTCCCTGGACCACGTGGTCGACCGCATCTGCATCAGCCGCTGCTTCAGCTATGCCAACTACGAGCCCGCGACCGGGCAGTTCCGCGTCCGCGCGGCCCATGAGAACTCAATCGTCGTGTCGGACTATGGCGAGTCCTATCACATCCAGACTGGGGGGTATGTGGTGAAGCAACGGGACCTGCCGTTGTACACCATCGACCTGTGCGGACTGGCGAGTTCCCGGATCTGCGTGACGTCGCTAGACGCCGGCGCTACACTGCGCAACACGGACCTAAGGGTGGTTCCAGTTCTCGGGGGAGGATAGGCGCCATGCGTAATGTGAAGATGGGCCAGTGTACGTTCACTGGCGGCGCACAGGACCTCGAAACGCAGAGGCCGGATGGGCAGATGGTTCATCGCGTGAAAACGTGGATCGGTTAACAAAGGAGAGTATTTAGAACTGCGGCGGCCGCAAGGATAATGGTGCTGGGTTGGCCTTCACCGGCTACCCATACCATCGCGATGGAACTGCCATTCACCTTGCCGAGCGGTCGGACAGCCAGCCGGAACGGCACTGTCGAGATGTGGATCGTCGCTGCCGGATTTTGCGCGCTGTGGCTGATGCTTGGTTGGCGCGTGCTAGACCTGGCGCGTGTACACGACTTCCTCGCCATGTATAGCGGCGCATATTTAACATCGCACGGTCTCGTCGCCAAGCTGTACGATCCGGCGGCGCAATTGGCCGTGCAGAAGATATTCGTGCCCACTAACGTACAATTGGTGCCATTTGTCCGGCCGCCGTTTTATGCCCTTCTCCTGGCTCCGCTGGCTTGGCTTCCGTTCCGCGCGGCATTCGTCTGCTGGATCCTGCTGCAGATTGGAGTGTTGACGGCGTGTTGGGCGTGGGCATGGCAGCGCTTCGGCGCCCCGGCTGTCGTATTTGGCTGCATGTCGATGCCGGCGGCGCTGGGCATCGCGCATGGCCAGGATTGCGTGGTATTTCTGGCCGTGTTGATCGCGTCGTACGCGCTCACCGAAGCAAACAAGGAATTCACCAGCGGTTTAGTGCTGGGCCTGCTGCTGGTGAAATTCCACCTTACTTTCTTGTGGCCCGTTGCGCTGATCCTACAACGGCGTTGGAAGGCGCTGGCCGGCTTCCTCACGACCGCCGCCGCCACAGCCGGCATATCGCTGGCGATCGTAGGCGCGGATGGAGCACGCAGGTACGCCGCGCTGCTCCAAAATCACAGCCTGGCTTGGTTGCTGCCTTCGCCTGAGTTCATGATCAGTTTCCAGGGATTAGCTGCCAATTTTGGCGTCACATCGATGCCTGCGCAGGCGGCCCTGGTCGCAGCCGTGGTGACCGTTCTCCTGGGCGCGCTGTGGCACGCGCCCCTGTGGCGCGCGTACGCCGCCACCACCGCGGCGTCCCTACTGGTGGCGCCGCACGTCTATGGGTACGATGCGGCAATGCTGGTGCTGGGGCTATGGCTGGCGGCGTTTCGTGCCGGGAACCGGTCCACGCGTATGGTTGCGCTGTGGCTATTCACGCCTCTGCCCTTCGCCTTCACGCTAGTTGGCAAACCATGGGCCGCCGTCTCGTCGCTTTCGTTACTGGGTCTGCTGCTGGCCCTTGCCGCGGAGGCTGGCCGCTTGTGGCGCGCATCAACCCCTGAAGGCTCCGTTGCCGTGCCGACGCGGGCAGTTCCAATTCTGGGAGGAGGATAAACGTAATGACTAATGGAAGCGCGGCAGAGTGTGTGGCCCGCTACGATGTGCCCGACGCGGAAATGGCAAGCCAGAACGGCGAGTCCATCATCCTGCGCTGGAAAACGATTCCGTGGAGGCGCGTGATCGTAGATACCCTGCTGGTGGCCGGGATACTGCTGGCCTCGTCGAGCTTTTTGTCGGTGAGGTAGCCGGGCTATTGCCTAGAGCTTTGGTTTTTCGATTGGCCGCGCCACTTTTCCTAGTGGCTCTGGCGCCGTCGCTATGCATGCTCCTCCGCGCGCCGGACATGCCCATGCTCGGCCGCTTCAACGACGACACAGTCTATCTGGAGTGCGCCAAGTCGCTGGCCACGGGCGCGGGCTATCGGATTCCCAGCCTCGCCGGACGGCCTTTCCAAACGAAGTACCCACCCCTTTGGCCGCTGCTGCTCTCGATGGTATGGAAGGTCAATCCGCATTTCCCGGATAACCTCGGCCTAGCCGGCGTCCTGGCGTGGGCGGCCGTTCCGGCGTATCTGGCGCTGGCTTGGACGACTTTCGTCCGCTGGGGTTTAGGACGCACCTGCGCCTGGTTAATGCTATTCGTGCTGGCCTGTCACGATCTGGTCCTTATGTTCAGCGCCATGGTGATGGCGGATCTTTGGTTTTCAGCCGCGTTGCTCGCCTGCCTGTTGGCCGCCGAACGCGCTACAGCCGCGAATTGGGACAATCGGAGTGCGGTTTTCGCGGGCGCTTTGGGAGCCGGCGCCTACCTGATCAAATCCAGCGCGCTGCCGCTGCTGCTATCGCTGCCGTTGTGCTTCTCGTTGCGGCGGCAATACCGGCAGGCCGCGCTATCTTCGTTGCCGATGCTCGCGGCGGTGGCGGGCTGGAATCTGTGGGCGCGGGCACACGCCTCACATTCCGCGGACCTTGCGTCACTTTATAACACGAGTTACTTGGGATTTTACTTGTATGGGCTAACGCTGCACGATTTCTTTCAAATGGTTTCGGTCAACCTCCGTCTGCTCTTCCCAGCCATATCGCATCTCTTCATGCTGGAGGCCGGCGGATCGCCTCTGGAAGATATTCTATGCGGCTTCGTTCTTGTGGCGGCCGTATCCGGCCTGGTCCGATTGATACGGCGCACGGGCCGCCTGCATTACACCGTGTTTGCGATCGGCTACGTGGCGCAACTGTTGGCCTGGAACTTTCCGCCCACGGCTCGTTTGTTGCTGCCGGTCTTGGTCCTTCTATTGGCCGGCGTCGGCACGGAAATCGCCAATGCCCTGCACGTGTTGAGATCCGTCCAGCCGGCGCGCGGGCTATCTTACGCCGCCGCGCTAGTCACGTTGGGCTTATGCGGACCACTGCTTTTTTATTGGAGTGTCTCGTCTTTCGGAGTTCTATTTCGCTCTCTGCCGGATCAAATCGAGGAGAACCGGCGGATCGCGGCGGGCAAGCGCGGGGCCTACGAGTGGATCGCGGCGCACACGCCCGCGGCGGCGGGCATTCTAGCCAATGACGACGAACTGCTGCATTTGTACACCGGGCGCCGGGCCGCCAGCCTGATTGTGCCGCCGGTGCTGACCTACCGCGCCGACGAACAAGCCCTGCAAAACGAACTGCGCTCGTTTCCTTCGTATGCGCGCGCGCTCCGCCTCGACTACGTCATGGTGACATCGAGCGATCTCATCCGCGAGAATCTGGAACGCTTCCGGCCGCTGTTGACGGAGACGATGAGCCGCGCCCCCGGATTCGCGCGCGTTTATCATTCGAGCGTCGCGGATATTTATGTGGACCAGTGGGCCGGCGACCGCGCCGCGTCTACAGTCCAAACACGAATGGCTTCCCGTGTTCCAGGCGCAGGTATCTGACTTCGGGCGCGCGTAGCGCGAGCGATGCGCGGAACTGGCCGGGATCCACGGAATTATCCGGGAACATATCGTAGTGGCAGGGGATGGCGCCTTTGGGCTGAATTTGGGCGGCTAGTTGTGCGGCCTCGTAATGCGACAGGTTGTTGAAGCCGCCGTTGATGCAGGTGATCATCAAGTCCGGCCGGTGTTTGGCGGCGGAGGCGAGCAGTTCGGTGTAGTCCGTGTCGCCGGTCATGTAGACGCGGGGGCCCTTCCCGAACTGGAAAACGAAGCCCATGTGATTCAGGTCGGTGGCATCGGTGGGCAGCGCGAAAGCGCCGTGGATGATTACATCGCGAAATTCGAGCTGGCAAGAAGGCCAGGCCGGTGCAATGCGTCCGCTCTCGATGCCCTGCGCCCGAAACACTTCGCAACTGGGGTGCGGGCCGATGAACTGAGTCGTGTCTTTGTGGCGCAGGCGCTCGATGGTGACGGGGTCGGTATGGTCCTGGTGGTTGTGCGTGCACGTGAACAAATCGACGTTCAGCTCTTCGGGCGGCAGCAGGATGGGCACCTGGCGGTTCATATTGATGCCGGAATCGGGATAGGTTTCGTGGCAGGAGTTGGTCAGGTAAAGGTCGGTCGAGAGCAGCGTGCCTTCGGCGGTCTTGAAAATGAATCCATTCTGGCCGAGCCACCAGATGGCCACCGTGTTGCGCGATACGGGGAAGTCGCGGATCTGCTGCATCAGGCTCATGAGGCTCATTGTGGCAAGGCGCGCGGGCGCTTGCAAACGAGCCCTTGCAAATGGCCAAAAGTTGCGCCAAATTAATAGCATGCCGATACCAGTAGACTTCCTGCGTGCAGTGTTGGGGCTGTTTTGCCTGTTCTTCGCGCACTTCCTGGGGCGCTCGATAGTGCGCGTGCGGCGCGGACAGAACCCGCGCGGTCTCTACGGCTGGGTGATCCGAACGGCCATCGCGGCCGGTGCGATCTTGTGGCATCGCGGATTGGACGGTGTGGCGATCGGGTCGTTGACCCTGGCGGCGGCGGCGCTGGTAGTGGGGGCGTGGGATGAGCAGCGGCCCAAGAAGCAGGAGGATTTGACGCGGGAGATTTTCGGACGATAGCTTTACCGCCGGCGGCACGGCTTGATCCGATGGCCGCACTGCGATATCACTAATGATTCATGCGCGGCGCCTTGCTGCTAATGACGGTCGTCTGGTGCGCGCAGGCAGACCCGGCACGATACGAGCTACGCGGCCGGTTGCTGCCCGCCACACGCGCGTCGGTCTGGCTGCACGGCGCCACGGCGCCGTTTGAGGACAGCACTCTGGCCGACGACGGAGGGCGCTTCCGTTTCCGCGATCTGGCGAGCGGAACTTACACCTTGGGCGCCTTTGTGCCGGGACGCGGCGAGATGCGCCGCACCATCGAGATAGGTCCCAGCCAGGCCGATGTCCGGCAGCGCATCGAACTGACGATAGAACTTCGCGACGGCGAGTTTGAATCGAGCGACAGCTTGCGCCGCCAGGCGCTGGTCTCCGCCAAGGAGCTCGCCATTCCGGAGCGGGCCCGCCGCGAGTATGAGGATGCCGAAAAACGGCTGGCCCGGCGCGACGTGGAAGGCGCCATCGCGCATTTCGAGCGCGCGGTCGAACTGGCGCCGCAGTTTTCCGAGGCATGGAACCACCTGGGAACCATCGCCTATCAGGCGCGCAACTATACCCGCGCCGAGAGTTGTTTCCGCAAAGCGCTGGACGCGGACCCCAACTCCTTTCAGCCGTTGGTCAACCTGGGCGGAGTCTCGATCAATCTGGGTAAGTACGAACAAGGTTTGCAATACAATTTGTATGCGGCACTTACCCGGCCTAACGACGCGCTGGCTAACTCGCAGCTTGGCATGACTTACTTCTACTTAGGAAAGCCGGACCTGGCGCAGAAATATCTTACCGCCGCCAAGCGGCTGGACCCGGGGCATTTTTCGCATCCCCAACTGATGCTGGCGGAAATCGCGCTGCGGCGGCAGGACCGGACGGCGGCGGCGGACGAGTTGGCGGAATTCCTGCGGTATCACCCGGATTCGCCGCAGGCGGGTCCGGTCAAGCAAAGGCTGGCGCAACTGCGCGCGCAGTCCGATCCGGCCCAAGCGTTCGCCGCCACCGGCATGGCGCGCAGCTTTTCGGAGGCGCCGGATGGCGAGGGGCACGTCCCGCAAAGCGGCATCGATGCCACGATCGGCTCGGGCCGGCACTTGAAGATACTGCTGAGCCGGACGGCCGATGGCGGCTGGATGGAATTGCCGCTCGCGTGGTACGGCGTGGACGGCGCGGACGGCGGGAAATATGCCGCCAGCCACGGTTTCGGTTTTACCGCGAATTGCCTGAATTGCCATGCCCGCCAAACCGCAGGCCGCCCGGCCCCGCTCGATTGTGCGAGTTGCCACGGCGCCGCCGGAACGGGCAAGCCCGGCCAGGAGGCGTGCCTGCAGTGCCATCCGGATACCAGCGGTCCGGGATCGTCCCACGGAATTACGCAGGGCGACGACAAGTTCGAATTGAATAGCGCGGGTTACCGGCTGCTGCAATCGCGGTGCTACCAAGCGTCGGCCGGCAAGCTGACATGCATTACTTGCCACCCGGCGCACGGTTTTTCGAAGACGCCGGCGGAATACCGGGTGGTCTGCCGGGGCTGCCACCCTACCATGCACAATGGAGCGGCCCTCGATTGCACGCGCTGCCACATGCCCCAGCGGCAGGTGCAAGATGCTGCGCAGA
>JBEKTJ010000018.1:0-52601 GCA_049516155.1 Bryobacteraceae bacterium | reverse complement strand
CTTCGATCGCCCGAATGGCGGTCTCCGCGCTGGACGTCCGCACCACGGGCACGATTCCGATCCCGGTGATCTGAGCCAGAATCTCTTTCTGCTTCATGGCTCCCAAGTTATCACGCCTGGCGACCGGGGCTGCTCCGGTGGAGAGCGTACCCCGCGGTTTGAAATGCTCTCGCTACTTGAGCTTAAACGTGACCGCCACTCCGATGCCCGCCGAGAATTTGGTCTCCAGCGGGATGGTGGTGACGCCGCTCGGCAGGCTCGATCCGATCGAGTATCCGTTCGCCAAGGTGTTGGTGCGGCCGAAGAACGGACCTGCGGTGAAATAGAGCTTGTCGCGCAACGATACGCTGAGCCCACCGAGATAAGTCGGCTGGGACCCCGTGCCGCTGGTAGTACCGCTTCCCGAGGCTGGGATGGTCACACCCGCGCCGAAGCTGGCGTGCAGGGCGCCCCAATCCTGCAAGTTGCAGAGCCTCACGTTCAGCAGCAGCAACGGCGCGATCTGGAAGCTCGAATTCTTGTCGTATTGAATCGTGGAGGAGGGCGTAGTCGTCCCCGAGGTCGTGGCGCCCGCCGGGGTCACCAGTTGATAAGTCCGCTCCGCCAGCGAGTTGAATCCGATGCCGCCGCTCAGGCTCAGCGGAGCGTAACAGGTAAACGTCACCACGGGCACACTGGCCGCCGTTTTGTCGTCGGTCAGGTCGTTGACGATCAGCGTGTAGTCGGCCTTTTGCGTGTCGTCGTTACAGGCAAACTCGTCTTCGATCTGCGTCAGATCGGGCGTACCCTTCAAGCTATATACCCATTGGAAGTGAGCCAGAACGGCCTTGGCCTTCCCCAAAGCTGTCACCCGGTCGTTATTGTCCGGGTTCAACCCGTTGATGTAGGTCACATCGGCGTCGAGTGCGGAAGAGACAGAGGTCAACTGATCCTTTACGCCATCGGTCCCCTTCCAGTCGCTATAGCCCGGAAGAGTGGCCAACACCGCGAATCTCCGCTTCAACTCGAGCATTTCTGCATTGGAGCTGGCCCTCTCTTTGAATGGCCAGTTGTCAGGGCCGGTTGTGACCTTCATGAGTTGATCGATCTGATCTTTGAGATGTTCGATCCTGCTGGTCGGATCAAGCGCGTCGGAGGCTACGGCAAATGACTGGGCGCTCGCGAGTGCATCGGCGAGGTCCCGATCCGCTTTTGCTACTTTGTCCTTCAGATTGAAGAGATCTTGCTGCAATTTCGTGAGGCTGACGGAGACATTGTCCAGGTTGTTGGCCAGGGCCTGGAACTGCATGTGCTGAATGTACGGCGCCGATGTGACGTATGCCGCAGCTTCGGCTTTCGCAATTGCATCCTGGGCCTTGGCAATCGCATCCTGACCAGTCTGTTGCGCTCGGTTTTGCATGGCGTTCGCGATGTAATCCATGCTCATCTTGCTGATGATCGCGGAGGCCGCGTCCGTCATGGCGGTTTTGATCGTCTTCAGGTCCGTAGCGGAAAATCCGCCGGGAGCCAAAGTGGCCAGGATGTTGTTCGCGGCAGTTTCCGAGTACAAGTCAAGATACCGCTGTGCGGCTGCGGCTGTGAAGACTGGGGCTGGCTGCGCGACGGCCCTTCGGCCAGGTCCCCTCGGGGCGGCAGGCTGTATCGCCATCGAGCTCAGCAGCGGAGTGATATCGGTCAGCGACGCTGCCAGACCGGCCTCGGACTGGGTAGGCGGCTTAGACGAGTTGCCCGTGGCCGTCTGGCCGGCACCCGCCTGCGATGTGGTGGACGGCGGATTGCCCGGAGCGGTAGGAATAAAGCTCAACCCCGACAGCAAGTCCGTCTGCGCCGTCTGTACGGTTACGCCGCGCTGGAGTTGATAGTCGTTCTTTACGCGGTTAAGGTGCGTGACGACTAACTTTTTGCTTTTGCGCACATGCATCTGTCCCAGGCTCCCGGTCGTGCGCGCGTCGAAACACACTTCGTCTTTTCCGGGCGGACTGCATACGATTTTCTTCGAGCCATCGTTCTGTTGGGCATTAACCGACACGCCCGCGAGAACCAGCGCCAAAATCGTCATTCGGTTGGTAAGAAAGGGGACATCGATATCGGCCGCAGCACGCGGCGCCAGGCAGCCGCGCAAGACGCCCCCTCAAGTTGTATCCTAGATATGAGGAGCGACAATCGCTCCGCCCCCATCCACCATGGCCACCACCGCAACCCCCGTGCGCGACATTGAAATGACCCGCCTGCCGAATGGCGTGCGCGTGATCACCGAGGTCATGCCGCACGTACGCTCCATTTCCGTAGGCATTTGGATCGGCACCGGTTCCCGCCGCGAAAATTCGGAACAGAACGGCATCTCCCACTTCATCGAGCACATGCTCTTCAAGGGCACCACCAGCCGTTCCGCCGAAGATATCGCCCGCTCGGTGGATTCGGTCGGCGGCAATCTGGACGCCTTCACCGCAAAGGAGCTGGTCTGCTTCAACACCAAGGTGCTCGATCAGCACCTTCCGCTGGCCTTCGACGTACTCGCCGACCTGGTGTTGCATCCCCTCTTCCGCGACGAGGACATCGACAAGGAGAAGGGTGTCATCCTGGAAGAGATCAAGATGGAGGCGGACAGTCCGGACTACCTGGTCCACGAAATCTTCTCCTCCAATTTCTGGAGGGACCACCCGCTGGGCAAGCCCATCCTGGGCACGCGCGAAACCGTGAAGCGTTTCGACCACCAGATGATCCGCGACTATTACCGCGCCGTCTATGCGCCCTCCAACTTGCTCATCACGGCGGCCGGGAATCTAACGCATGCGGCGACCGTCGCCCTCGTGAGCCAACATTTCGAGTCGCTGCCGCCCAACGCCGCGCCGCCCGCCGACCCTGTTCCCGCCACCCACGCGCGCATCGCCCTGCGCAATAAGAAATCGCTGGAACAGGTGCATATGTGCCTGGGCGTGCCTTCCTATCCGCTGCCGCACGAGGAGCGCTTCGCCTGTTACGTGCTGAACACTTTGCTGGGCGGCGGTATGAGCTCGCGCCTGTTTCAGAACATCCGCGAGCGGCAAGGGCTGGCCTATGCCGTCTTCTCGGAACTGAGCCCTTACCGCGATACCGGCTGCCTGTCGATCTACGCCGGCACATCCATCGAATCGGCGGGCAAAGTGGTCGAATCCATCATTAAGGAGTTCCGGCAGCTCAAGCAGGATGGCGTGAGCGCCGAGGAGTTGCGGCGCGCCAAGGATCACCTGAAAGGTTCGTTGATGCTCAGCCTGGAATCCACTTCCAGCCGCATGTCCAATCTGGCCCGCCAGGAAATGTATTTCGGCCGCTTCTTCACTCTCGACGAACTGGTGGAAAGCATCGAGCAGGTTAGCGCCGCCGACGTGCAGCGCATCGCGCAGGCTTTCTTCGATCCCAAACAGATTGCGGTCACCGTTCTTGGCAATCTGGACGGGTTTAAGATCGGCCGCGAAGACCTGGTGTGCTGAGCCATGAAGTTCCTGATTCCGGCTCTGGTGGCCGTGGCCCTGCTGTTTGGAGCCTTTGGCGCCAGGTGCGTCACCATCCGCAAGGATCTGGTGGCCGAACGACAAGTCATCGACGCCGATTGGGCGCAGGTGGAGGCCGCGTTGGAGGCGCGCGGAAACATCGTGACGGAGTTGACCGGTTTAGTTCAAGCCGAAGCGCCTGCCGAGGCCGGCGCCATTCTGAGGGCCAACGATGCATGTAAACTTCTTAGCGTGGCGCATAACCATCAGGAAAAGATGCAAGCGAATGCGGGTCTCGATAACGCTTTGGCGCGCCTGATGTTGGTGGTGGAGGGTTACCCCAAGCTCGAAGCCAGCCGGAGGTACGGCGATCTGCTGGAGGCGCTCAAGGGCGCCGAGGATCGTATCGCGGTGGCCCGCCGTAAGTACAATGAAGCCATAGAGCATTACAACGCAGGCATCGAGCTGTTTCCGAACAACATTGTCGCGGCGGTAGCGCGCCTCGGCAGGATCGACGCTTATTTCCAGACGCCCGCAATCTAACTCGAAATGTTCACAACGGTATTCCACAATTACATCGATGGGGAGTGGCGCCCCCCCGCGGGACAGCAATTCGAAAACCGCAATCCGGCCACCGGGGAAGTCTTCTGTCGATTCCCGAAAGGCTCTGCCGCCGATATCGTGGCTGCGGCCGATGCAGCCGCCCGCGCCTTTCCCGCTTGGTCCACACTCAACGCCCCTGCCCGCGGCGCCATTCTCTTCAAAGCCGCTGAAATTCTAGAGAGCCGCCTCGACGATGTCGCCGCCGACATGACCCGCGAGGAAGGCAAGACCCTGCCCGAGGCGAAAGGCGAAGTCCGCCGCTCCATCAACATTTTTCGCTACTTTGGCGGCGAAGGCTCGCGCCTCAACGGCATGCTGGTTCCTTCCGAGAGGGATCGCGTGCATATGTTCGCCATCCGTAAGCCGATTGGCGTGGTGGGCTTGGTCACGCCGTGGAATTTTCCCAGCGCCATCCCCGCGTGGAAACTGGCGCCCGCGCTGGTCTGCGGTAACACGGTGGTGTTGAAGCCCGCCAGCGCGGCGCCGCTCAGCGCCTATCGCATCGTGCAAGCGCTGCACGACGCGGGCCTGCCCAAGGGCGTGGTCAACTTCGTGGCGGGACCAGGCGGCGAACTCGGCCAAGCGCTGGTGGAGGCTCCGGCCCTCAAGGCCATCTCCTTTACCGGCTCTTGCCAGATCGGCAACTGGCTGCATGCCGAAGCCTCCAAACGCCGCTTGCGCATTCAATTGGAAATGGGCGGCAAGAATCCGACTATCGTGCTGGCGGACGCCGACTTTAATGCGGCGGTCGAGAACACCGTGAACGCCGCCTTCTTCTCCACCGGCCAGAAATGCACCGCCACCAGCCGGGCCATTGTGGAAGATGCCATTTACGACCGCTTCGTCGATGCCGTAGTGGAGCGCACCCGAAAGCTGAAGATCGGCGATGGGATGCAGCCGGGCGTCGACATCGGCCCGTGTGTCGATGAGGCGCAAATGGATACAGTGCTGCGCTATATCGAAATCGGGCGCGGGCAATCGGGCGCGCCCAAAATCGGCGGACGAAGGCTCACTGACGGCGATCTCGCCAAAGGCTACTTCGTCGAGCCCACCGTATTTGCCGACGTGTCCCCGGAGATGACCATCGCCCGCGAAGAAATCTTCGGACCCGTGCTGGCGGTCATGCGGGCGCGCGATTTCGAGGACGCCATGCGCATCGCGAACGACATTCCGTTCGGGCTTTCGGCCTCGATTCAGACCACCAATCTCTCGCGCGTCTTCGAGTTCGTCTACCGGATGGAAGCGGGTCTTCTTACAGTCAACCTTCCCAGCGCCGGCGTCGAATACCAGTTGCCTTTCGGCGGGACCAAGGAATCCAGCTTCGGGCCCAAGGAACAGGGTCCCGCCGCGCTCGATTTTTATAGCGACTACAAAACCGTTTATTTGAAATACTAATGCGTCTCGGACAAATTAAAGCCGATGGCGGCTACCTCGCCGCCGTATTCGAACAGGACCTGGCCCGCGCGGTTCCAGGCTACAGCGTCGTCGACCTGATTCGCCGCTCGGAAGTCCAGGGTGTCTCGCTGAGCAAGACTACCGCGCGCCTCGCCAGCCACCATGCGGAGAGCCACCTACCCGCGCTGCCCATCGTGCCGCCGGAAGTCTGGGCCTGTGGTTGCACTTACGAACGCAGTGCCTCGTTCCGCGATGCCGAGCACGGCGCGCGCGAAGGCATGTATGCGTACGTGTACAACCAGCCGCGGCCCGAGGTGTTCTTCAAAGGCACGGCGCGCGTCTGCGTGGGCTCCGGCCAGGCCATCGGCATCCGCGCCGATTCGCGCTTCACGGCGCCCGAGCCCGAACTGGCGCTGGTGCTGGGCAGTAAAGGCAACATCGTCGGATACACGCTGGCGAACGATGTCTCGGCCTGGGATATCGAGCGCGAAAACGCGCTGTACTTGCCGCAATCGAAGATCTATACGGCATGCTGCGCGTTGGGTCCGGTGATCGTGACGGCGGAGGATCTACCGGATCCCTACAACCTGGAAATGACCTGCAGCATTACGCGCGACGGGCAGCCGCGCTTCTCCGGCAGCGTATCCACGGCGAAGCTGCACCGTAAATTCGAAACCTTGATCGAATATCTGCGGCGCGCCAACCCCACTCCCGCCGGAACCGTGCTGCTCACCGGCACAGGCATCATCGTGCCGGAAGACGCCGCGCTAGCCCCCGGCGACGTAGTGACTATTCGCATACCTGAGATTGGCGAGTTGACCAACCATGCCCAAACCGTCGGCGCCCCTTGACTTGAAGCGGTCCCTCCTGGAGTCCTACGCCGTCAACGAGCGCATCAACCAATACCTGCTTGAGAATCTAGCCGACGCAGCCTGGAATGCCGAACCGCCGGGCGGCAAGGGCCGCACCATCGCCGCCATCGCCGCGCACATGCACAACGTGCGCCACATGTGGCTGGTGGCTGCGGCGAAGGGCAAGCCACTGCCCGATAAGCTCGACCGCGCGACAGTCACCAAGAACGAAGCTATGCGCGCGCTCGCCGAAAGCGCGAAGTGCTGCGCGCGGCTCCTGGCCGAATCGCTTGACCACCCGGAAGGCAAAGTGAAAGGATTCCGTCCGGACGTAGTGGGCATGTTCGGCTACCTGATCTCGCACGACGCGCACCATCGCGGACAGATCTGCGCGTTGGCGCGCCAGTTGGGCCATCCGCTGCCGAAGCAAGCCACCTTCGGGATGTGGGAGTGGGGCGCCCGCTGGAAAGAGTGCGGCTTCGGAGACTAGTTGGGAGGCCAGTCCTGCGGCGAGGGTCTGCATCTACCGTCCCCGGGCCTTTCGCAGCCTCCTCCCTAACCTCCCATTTCTTTGAGGCGCCGCCTCCTTCGCCCTGCTCCTGATTGCCCGCCAGTCTGGCCAAGCCGGGACGCCATCCACTTCTTCGAACCCAGTAAGCCTTCTAATACAGGCGATCCGTCAACGCAACTGCGATATGCCTGATCTCCCGCCGTGAGAATCCATAATTCTCCGGAACTTGTGCCGGTCCTTCCAGGCAGTACAGATTGTACACTGCTTCGCACCCTCTGCCTATTACGTGAACATGCGCAATCCTAGGAAGGTTCCAAAGCGCGTGGGTTTGAAGCAGTAATCGCGGGTCCAGCGTGTCCGGCATTGCCCCAGCCACGTCTTGGAGCCCCCTAGAGCTTCTATTATTCCCGCTACAAACAGGCTCGCATAACCCTCTGCCAGTCTATGGTTTAGGGCTTGATCGTCCGGGCGAGTCCCAGGGCCGCAGTGCCGTGGTAAACTCAAGAAATCGCGGCGGGCGTCACAGTTCGCGGAGAGATGCCGTTCGACGCGTGCGCATAATCGGAAGATGAACCAAATGCATAAAATGTCGGGTATCGCTATGTGGCGGCCGTTGTCCGCCGTATGGTTCGCGGGCGTGCTTGTTTTTGCCGCCCTGGCACAGGCACAGCCTCGCTTCACCTTAACCGCGCACGTGCCACCTGCGGTGCTCAACGGACAAGCCCTCCGGGTCGGCCCAGCCCAGAGTAACCAGAGGATGAGCCTGGCAATCTCCCTGCCCCTCCGCAATCCGGCGGATCTCGACGATCTGCTGCGGCAGATCCACGATCCCGCGAGCCCCAACTATCGCCGGTATCTCAGCGTCGAAGAGTTCGCGCAGCGCTTCGGGGCGACCCTGGACGATCGCGATGCCGTGGTCCGTTACGCCGAAGCGAATGGCCTCGCCGTGACCGAGGCCCACGCCAACCATCTGGTTGTGGATGTCGCCGGACCGGTGGGCAACATCGAGAAAGCCTTCCATGTGACCATGGGCGTCTATCGGCACCCCTCGGAGAATCGCACATTCTACGCGCCGGACCGGGAGCCCACTCTAGACCTGGCGGTTCCGGTGCTGCATATCTCCGGTTTGGACAACTTCACCCTGCCCCACGCGAAGAACGTCAAATCCGCCGAAGGCAAGGCCACCGGTTCCGGCCCCCACGGCCAATTCATTGGAAGCGATATGCGCGCGGCTTACTACGGCTCGGGTTCCCTTACGGGCGCCGGCCAGTCGGTCGGATTATTTGAATATGCCGGATATGAAATCAGCGACGTCCAGCTTTATTTCCAGAACCTGAACCAGCCGCTGAATGTGCCCGTTACCGCTGTCCGCTTGAACGACGTGCCGCTGCAGTGCCCGCCCTCCGAGTGTGACGATAGCGAGCAGGCTTTGGACATCGAGATGACCATCTCCATGGCTCCCGGCCTTAGCCAGGTCGTGGTTTACGTGGGATCGAGCGATGTCTCGATTTTTAGCAAGATGGCCGCGGACAACACTTCCAAGCAGGTAAGCTGTTCCTGGGGTTGGACCGACGACGAAACCAGCCTGGACCCGATCTTCAAGGAGATGGCGGCGCAAGGACAGACTATCTTCGTGGCCACCGGCGACGACGGTTCCGCAACGCCCGGCGACACCGTCTGGCCCGCGGACGATCCCTACGTTACGGCGGTCGGCGGCACGGACTTGACCACCAACGGCCCCGGCGGCTCCTGGGAGTCGGAGACCGGCTGGGTCTATAGCGCCGGCATGCCTTCGAAAAACAACGTGGCAATCCCCGCGTACCAGCAACTCACGGGAGTCGTCGACTCGTCGAATCAAGCGTCGGCGACCTTGCGCAACATCCCGGATGTGGCCGCGGAAGCGAACACCAACCAATACAGTTGTTATGACGGTACATGCAGCGGGGGAAATGGCGGGACCAGTTATGCGTCGCCGCAATGGGCCGGTCTCATGGCGTTGACGAACCAACAATCGCTGGCTGGCGGCGGCGCAACCATAGGGTTCCTAAACCCGACGATTTATGAAATGGGCGTGGGATCGCATTACGGCAGCCTCTTTCATGACATCGTCAGCGGCTCCAACGGCAAGTATTCCGCGGTCGCCGGCTACGATCTGGTGACGGGCTGGGGCAGTCCCGTCGGACCGAACCTGATCGACGCCATCGTCCATACCCGGTAGGTGAGTTTGCTTAACCGCCTATTCATGGGGCCAAGCGGTTATACTTCTTCAAGACCTCTTGCAGCCGGTCGTGCGGCAGCCCAATCACGGTATGCCCCTCGAACCCGGTCATCGTTTCGGCCCCCACCATGGCATTGACGATGGCTTCCTCGGTAGCCTGCGCGGTGGCTTCGAACAGCTTGTTCATTTCGTCGTTCGGCAGCATGGTCAACGCCGCTAGGCCCGACGTCCGGCCGACATCCGGGTTCGCCGTCGAAAACGCGATAAAGATGTCGCCGGAACCGTTGCCGGAAATCGACCCGGTGCGCGCCAAGCCCAGCGATGCTCGCCGCGCCAGCCGCTTCATCTGGTGCGGCAGCAGCGGCGCGTCGGTGGCCACCACGATGATGATCGAGCCGACATCCTCGCCCGAGTGGCGGAAATTTAGCGCGTACGGCTCGTTCCCCGTGATTTCCTGCCCCACGGGCACGCCCGCAATGCGAAGCTGCGCGCGCCGTCCGCAGTTGCACTGCACCAGCACGCCCACCGTATAGGCGTCCGCCTTCCGGGAACTGGTCCCAATACCGCCCTTGAATCCGTAGCAGACCATTCCCGTGCCGCCGCCCACGTTGCCCTCGGCCACTGGCCCGCTTTTGGCCGCCTCCAGAGCGGAGAAAGCGTCGCCCTCCCCCACGTGGAATCCGTTGATGTCGTTTAAGAATCCGTCCCACGTTTCCGCCACTACCGGCAGGGACCACTCGTCGCTCAGGTCGATGCCGGCTTTGCGCGCACGCGCGACGCGCCACTTGATGTAGGAATCGCGGACCGTCCCCACGCTGTGCGTATTGGTAATCATCACGGGTCCATCCAGCAGGCCGGACTCTTCGAGCCAGGTAGTGCCGGTCATTTCGCCGTTGCCGTTCAGCGAGAACCATCCGCCAAATACCGGCGCGCCGGATTGCTTCCCGCGCGGCCAGATGGCGGTCACCCCGGTGCGCACGGCCTGTTGGCCATCGCCAGAAATAAGCGTAGCTTGGCCCACCTCCAGACCTGCAACATCCGTGATGGCGTTCAGCGGACCAGGCGCGCCGTCGAACGGAACGCCCAGTTGGCGGGCGCGCGCCCCGAGCAGGGCTGCCGCCGCGAAGAGTATTGCAATCGTGCGCATTCCTATTGGCATGTCTCCGCAGTATAATGCAGGGTTGGCGACTTATCCAACCTCATCCAAGCGGCCGGCTTCCAGCGTATCCATAATTGTGTACCCTGGCAGCATTCTTTAAGCATGGTTTAATCGTATCCGGTACCTGATGCTGCTGCTACCCCTGTTGCTGGCGATCGAATTCGGAGAAAGCGACGCGGATCTGGTCAGGCGTTTGCAACGACGCGATCCGCGCGCCATGGCGGAGCTCTACGACCGCTATGGGCGGCTGGTTTACGCGCTTATTTTGCGCGTAGTGCGGGATGGCGGGATCGCTGAGGATCTGGTGCAGGAAACCTTCCTGCGCGTGTGGAATAGGGTACAGGGATTCGAGGCCGAACGAGGCGGCCTGGGCCCGTGGCTGCTGGCCGTAGCGCGCAATCGGGCGATCGACTATCTGCGCTCGGCGGCAGGCCGTATGCGCAACGCGGTGGAGCTGCCGGAAACGGACCACCCCGCGGTGTTCACCGACATGGAAAAGGAGTTGCTCAATTCGGATAGGGTACGGCGCGTACGGGTCGCACTGGAGAAGCTTTCGGCGAACCATCGCGCAGTCATCGAGCTGGCCTACTTCGAGGGCCTTTCGCAAGCGGAGATGGCCGTGAAAATGGGCGAGCCGCTGGGCACCGTCAAGACCTGGGTGCGAACGGCATTAAAGAGCCTGCGCGACGAGCTTGGAACGGCGGTGACCGCATGAATTGCGACGAACTGCGCGATCATTACGAGCTATACACGCTGGGCATCGCGGAAGATCCCGAGGACGGCGAGATCCGCGCGCACCTGGAGAGGGCTTGCCCCACTTGCGTGCCGGGGGTGCGTGGCGCTCGGGAATTGATCACGCTGATCGGAGCCACTGCCCCCGCCGCCGAGCCGCCCGCACGCTTGCGGAAGCGAGTGCTGGCGTCGATCGGCGGCCAAACGGGCTCGCGCTGGAACTGGTCGCCGGTGTGGGCCGCGGTGGCGGCCGGCGCATTGATTGCGGCGGTGGTCTTCAATGTCAGCGCGCATCGCGCGTCCGCGGAACTGGCGCGGGCTTCCGCCGAATTGCAGCGGGTGCAAGCCGAATTCGCCGCCCGGACCCGCGAACTGGCGCGGCTGGATGAGGCCTTTGCCATTCTGAATCAGCCGAATGTCAAACAAGTCGTGTTTGGCGGCGGTGCGCCGCAGCCTCCGCGCGGGCGCGTGTTCCTCGATCCGCGGCGCGGGGTGCTGCTGGTGGCCTCCAACTTGCCGCCTACGCCGTCAGGCAAGATCTACGAAATGTGGGTCATTCCGAAAGGCGGCAAGCCGGTACCGGCGGGATTATTCCAGTCCTCGGCGGACGGGAGCGCGGTGCACGTGCTGCCAGGTCCGGTGGATGTAGCCGGCACCGCCGCCGTGGCGGTAACCGTGGAAGTTGCGGCCGGCGCGCAGGTACCGAATCTGCCGCCTGTCTTCGCGGCCGCCCTCTGATCGGGACCCAACCGCCCCTCGCCCGTCAAGTAGAATAGAATCACATGATCAGAACTGCGAACCTGGACAAATTCTACGAAGCGGGCTACGGCCGGACCTACGTCCTGCGGCGTATCGATGTGGATATCAAGGAAGGCGAGTTTGTGACCATCATGGGTCCCTCGGGCGCCGGCAAATCCACGTTGCTCAGCATCATTGGCATGCTGGACGGCGCTTGGACTGGCGAGTTCTATTTCCTGGACCATGCGGTTCACAAGATGAAGCCCAAGGACCGCGTGGAGTTGAATAAGAAGTACATTGGCTTCGTGTTCCAAAGCTACCACCTGATCGACAACCTGACGGTCTACGAGAACCTGGATATTCCATTGTCGTACCGGAACGTCAAATCGTCCGAACGCGCCAGCCTGGTGTGCGACGCACTGGACCGGTTCCATATCGTAGGCAAACGCGACTTGTATCCCAACCAGCTATCCGGCGGCCAGCAGCAGCTTGTGGCGGTGGCGCGCGCAGTGATCGCCAGCCCGAAACTGATTTTGGCCGATGAGCCGACGGGTAATCTGCATTCCAGCCAGGGCAAGGAGATCATGGAGCTGTTCAAGAAATTGAACGATGAAGGCACCACGATTATCCAGGTGACGCATTCGGAGGCTAATGCGGAATATGGAAACCGGATTATCAATTTGGCGGATGGTTGGGTGGTGAAAGCGGCCGCGTAACGCCCTGGATAGGCCCTCTCATCGGAGTACGACTTCAAAGCTTTCCTGCGTGAAATGGTGGTCGTTGGTCAGGACCTCAGAAATCCCCAGGTGACGCATCGTCGTCATGGATATGCAGTCGACAAGGCTGTAGACCTTGTCGTAGCGCTGCTCATACAAATGCAAGCCCGCCAGAAAGGATTCACGCGACTGTGGATGAACTGTAACGCGCCGATCGTCGAGGATCTTGCGGACCGCACGAGCAGCCGCCTGCCGCAGATGCGTACCGCGCTGAGCCAAGCCGTCCAGAAGTTCCGTCAGCACCTCGTCGGTCGTAACCAGCCGGATTTCTCCAAGCACCTTGCGAGCGCGGATTACCTGCACGCGATATTGGTCATGTGGATTCAGCGTGGCGCCCCAGTAAAGCGTGTCCGCGAAGATCAGCCTCACTTTTTGGTGAGCCGTAGAGGTAGTGGTCGAGGTTAGCGAAGAAGTCGGCAGGAACTTTGGCCCAATCCCTGGCCGGCACTGCCTTCCCGATAACTGCCAACTCGGCCTCCAGCGATCCCGCGTCGAATTCTGGGATAACGCGCGGCCGAGAGCCGTGCTTCGCCTTCGCCGCGGCTGCGGTGCTCCCTCGTTGTTTGGCTGCGGTTGGCAAATGTTCTCCTCCTGCCAGTATACCCCGCGCCGTTACCAACGCCCAATTTCCAGAAAAACCGGTAATGCGCTAATAAAAAAGAGGTCCCGTACCGGCTGCCTCTTTTATGGTTTAGCCTGGCGCTCTAACGGGCACGCACAAGGAAGCACCATGCCTGTTTGCCATAATGCTTGGCGATAAGGCGGCGTTTGGCCTTCGCGTTGTAATACGACACGCAAAAACCCAGCGCCAGCCTGGCGGTGCGGGGAAACTCCCGCTCGGGGCGTACGGCAAAGGAGCAAAATTTTGCGGTGGCGGCGCTTAAATTGGCTAGGGGTTTCCTTCAAGTCAAGGGAAGAGTAACGGAAGCTCGGTAGATCCTTACGGTAGCGGCTAACGTTCATATTCTGTGAATTCCGCCAGCGCCTGCAGGCACACACAAATAGCCCACTACCGAAAAACAGCGCTTTGCAACTTGCAGCACAATGAATGAACGCGCTTTGGCAATGGACGAGATTCAGACTGCGCTTGGCCGGTTGGGGAGCGGAATTGATCGCTACCTCTGGCTGCAGCGCAATCTCGGACTGTGCAACGTGAGCACGAGCGCGCAGTTCCAAACGCGCTTCAATGGCTTCTACAGAGTGCGCCGCGGTCTACCGTGGCGCTCCGGCTATTTTGATTTGATGGAATCTGCAAAGGCGACAGGAATTGGTTTCCCGGATGCGCTGCAGGAGATCAACCGTCGCACCGGCCGGATTGAAGCCTCGTTCGCGAGTAAGCTTGCCGCTACATTGGATCCGTCAAAGCCCGTGGTGGACAACGTAGTCCCACTGGAACGACGATGCGTGCCCTCTTCGATGGCCGGTTTCCTGGCGCCGGCATCAGCGAACTCAAGAAGATTGACCTCGTGCTCTGGCAGATCAGGCGCTAGCGACGCGCGATTACTCGCTCCGCTCTCCCCATCAGATGGGAGCTACGAAGCCTGCCCCACCACCCCCACAAGCGGACTGCTGGCGCTGGCGTAAAGCTTCCTTGGCATGCGTCCCGCCAGATAGGCCAGGCGTCCGGCTTCAACCGCCAGTTTCATGGCTTTGGCCATACTCACGGAGTCCTCCGCTGCGGCAATGGCGGTATTCATCAGCACGCCGTCAGCGCCCAGTTCCATGGCGATAGCGGCATCCGACGCAGTGCCCACGCCCGCGTCCACGATCAGCGGCACGGCGGTGACGACTTCCCGCATGATGCGCAGGTTGGCGCTGTTCTGCACTCCCATGCCCGAGCCGATCGGCGCGGCCAACGGCATAACCGCGGCGGCCCCGGCATCGATCAGCTTGCGCGCGTTCACTACATCGTCATTAGTGTAAGGCAGCACGACGAAGCCTTCCTTGACCAGCACCCGGGTAGCTTCCAGCAGACCCTCATTATCCGGGAAGAGCGTCTTTTCGTCGCCGATTACCTCCAGCTTGATCCAATTGGAAAGGCCTACCTCGCGTGCCAGGCGGGCGGTGCGGATGGCATCGTCCGCGGTATAGCAGCCGGCTGTGTTGGGAAGGATGAAGATCTTGGACCGGTCGATGTAGTCGAGCAGCGATTCCTTAGAGCGGTCGGTCAGGTTCACGCGGCGGACAGCCACAGTCACCATTTCCGCGCCGGTAGCCGCGTGGCAGCGGGCCATCTCCTGGAAGGTGCGGTATTTCCCGGTGCCCACGATCAGGCGGGACTCGAACGTGCGGCCGGCAATTGTCAGGGTATCGGACATGCTTCCATTGTAGGATGTCCATGGCCGCGGCTATTTGTCGAGCGTTCCGCTGATCAGTAGTGGTTTGTGTGCGTCGGCGCCACAGGGCTACCCCCCCGAAGTGGCCTGAAAGACGAAGGGCACAGAAAGCATTTCGCCTGGCAGCAGCGTGCCTTCGCTTCAGGGAACCTTCCGTCTCGCGGCGCCGGATTTCAAGGCTTGCTCCATGATCTCCGCAACGGTTTCCAGATTGCAGTCCCACCAGGCAGCCTCTCTTCGGCTTCGGTTTCGAAATCGCAATCTTCTCTTCGGCCATCCAGATCAGCCTGCGCCGCGACAACCAAAGCCCACTGGAAGCCTATTTCTGTCCCATCAACTCGTAAACCTTGCCGGTCAGGAGCTTGATATCTGAGCGGATCTCACGGATATCCTCGCGGATCTCGTGGATCTGTGCGTGGGTATCTTCGCGGAGCGCGCCTATCTGTGTGCGTAGGTCTTCACGAATAGCGCTAATCTGGACCAAGCTGATGATCAGGCTGGTGATCACCGCTATGGTCGGCAGACCTATCGCGACGTAGAGTTGAAGGTTGCTCATGTTTATACTTCCGGGCGAACCGTACAACCCAGTCTCGCACAAACGCCCGTGCCGCGCCACGTCGTCACCCCTCACCATGAAACGGGTTGAAATCCGTATTCGTGTCGAACACGTCCACCCCCTCCCGCCGCTTCAGGAAATTCACGATCCAATACGTCACCGGCGTGGCCGCCACCTCGTACAGCACTTTGGCCAGATAGCCGGACAGAATCAAATTGGCGATCAGCCCGGCGCTCAGACTCCCGCCAAACGTGAGCACCGTCACCACGAACGTATCCACCGCCTGGCCGACCACCGTCGACCCCACTGTGCGCGTCCACAGGTAGCGCCCCTTGGTCAGCAGCTTCATTTTCGCCATGACGAAGGAGTTGGCAAATTCGCCGCACCAAAACGCCGCCAGGCTGGAAGCGATCAGCCGCGGCACGAAGTTGAAGACCTTGGCGAAGGCCGCCTGGCCGTCCCATCCGGGCGCGGGCGGAAGCCATACCGTGACCAACCCCATGACCGCTAGCAAGGCCGCCGCGAAGAAGCCCACCCAAATGGCGCGCCGGGAAGCGCCGTATCCATAAACTTCGGTGAAGATGTCGCCGAAGATATACGTGATGGGAAAGAACAACATCGCGCCGCTGAACCGGAAAGGACCGACGGCGGTGATCTTCTGTCCCACCAGATTGGAGATCAGCAGAATCACGACGAATGTGTGGACCAGCAGGTCGTAGTAGCGGAACCGTTCGCTATTCATCCGGCCGACCGCCGCTCCCACTGGACGGAGTGATCGGAGGTGACGGCGCGCGTTTCTGCCGGCGAATCCGTGCGGAAATACGACCACGGGCCGGGGATCCACGGATAGCGATCGATCACGGACTCGTCAACTGTGACGCCCAACCCCGGCGCGCGCGGTACTACCAAGTCGCCGTGATCGATTTCGAGCGGCTCCTTCAGGATTTCAGCCGCCAGCGGAAACGGGTACATGCCTTCGCGCGACGGCGCCGAATAGCAAGGAAACTCCAGCCACTCGACGACGGTTTCCGGCCAACAGATGCCCAGGTGCGCGGCTGCGATCACCTCCAGAGCCGTACCCCAGCTATGGAATGCAAACCCCAACCCGGCGCGCGCGATCTCGCCGATAACGCGGCGGCCCATGGCGAAGCCGCCCTGGCAGCACACGTCCATCTGTACGTAATCCACGGCCTCCCGCAGGATCAGGTCCAAGTAACGCTCCTCGCTGGGCTCGTGCTCGCCGCTGGCCAAGGGCAGATAGTCCTTTTCTTTCAGACACAGGTAAGCGTCGTGATCGTCCGGCGGCAAAGGCTCTTCCAGCCATGCGACATGGTGCTCGGCCATCTCGCGGGCCAATCGTTCCACGGTTTCGAAGCTGTAGCTGCGGTCGCCCATCCGCCACCAGGTGTGCGCATCCACCATAAGGTCGAAGTCCGGACCAACGGCGCGCCGCATTTGCCGAACGGTCTCCAAGTCCGCCTCGGGGCCACCTGCGGGACGCATCTTGTAAGCGCGAAAACCAAGGTCCGCGATGGCCGCCGCCTCTGCTGCGTAGCGCTCGGGCGGCATGTACATCCCGGCGCTGCCATACAACCGGATGACGCCGCGCACACGGCCGCCCAGCATCTCGGAAAGCGGTACGCCCCGAGCCTTCGCGCATAGGTCGAAAAGCCCGACCTCCACGGCGCAGTAGGTCTTTGCCGCTGCCGAATCCACTTCCGGCCGCTCCATAAACTGGATGCGCAAAGCGTCCGGGTCCGCTAGCGTCCGGCCTTCCAGAAAAGGCCCCACCAGGCTTTCGACGATGCCTTGGGCTTGCTGGCTTCCGGGGCCGGGCGCGTATCCCACCAGGCCGCCATCGGATTCGATGCGGATGAGCATGGCGTCGCGTTTGAGGATAGTGCGCTCCCCGCCATGGAACGGCAGCCGCACCGGTTCCGGGAACGGATAGGACAACAGAAAGGATCGCACGCTGGAGATGATCATCGAATCCAGCACACCAGAATAACAAACTGGCACTGAACCGCGAGGCTAAGGAAACGTTGCAGCCAAGCGCAGCTTTACATAAACTGCAGCCAAGCAAGGGCTGCCGCCATCAGCAGGAAAGATGAAACGAACGGGATGCGCCACTTGCGGCCGTTATCTTTGGGCTTGAAAAGGATTACCGGCGGCTTCTCCTCCATTTGTGGTCCCGAGATTCCTTCCGCGGCGTCTTCCGCCGCTTCCGCCGTGGCGGCAGCTATTGCCGTCGTCACGGGTTCCTGCTGGGCCTGCGGCGCGGGCAACGAAGGCTCGGGCATGACGATGACATGCGCTTGCAACTCCGGCTCCGCTTCAGCTTCCGGTTCGGGCTCAGGCGCGGCAGGTATCGCCGCGGCGGGTTCCGGCTCGGTGTGCGCTGCCACAATGGCTTCCGGCTCGACGGGCGCTATCGCGACGGGTTCCGGCTCGACGGGAGTTGTCGCACCGGCTTCCGGCTGGGCAACCTCCGCCACCGGTCCCGGTTCGGCATGCGCCGGCGGCACAGGCGCTGCCGCAACTGGCTCCGACACTGCGTGCAGTTGGGCCACGGTTGGCGCGGCCTCGCGCACGACGCGCGGTGCAGGCTTCTCGAACAGTTGCCCGATGCCGGCGATCAGGTCCAATACGCTCTGTTCGGCGCTGGTCGACTTCTGACGCAGGCCGCTAATGGTTTCGAGAGGTTGGGCGAGTGCTTGCGGTGCGTGCATTTCGCGCTGTTGCAAGCGGGTCTCCAGAGCCTGCCACACCCGCTCCACCGCGCGGTCGACGGTCTCCTCCGCGCTGCTCAGGAGCTTCTGTTCCAAGGCTTGGATGCGGGCTTCCAGAAGAGATGTATACTGCAGGGCCTTCTCCAGATCGGGAGAACGGTCAGGTGTGCGGGCCTCCAGATCGTGGATTTCCGCGGCCAGTTTGGCCTCCAGCGACTGTCGCAGCCCGGTCACGGCCGATTCGATCCGGGCGGGAACGTTTTCCGCCGCCCGTTCCGCACGCAACCGGTCTTCCAGTTGTTCCATTTGAGTACGGTGCCGTGCCTGCAGGGATTCCAACTCCGCGGTTACGCCGGCAGTGGACTGGGCTGCGTGCTGTTCGAGCCGCGCGTCCATGGCGGCCAGGTCCCCCTGCAGTTTCGCCACGCTATGCTCCAGAGCCGGCGTTTTGGATTCTGCGGCGAATTGCTGGCGGAGCTGATCCTGCGCCTCAGTGAAGCGCGCCTCGCGTTCTTGGACTTGGGCGCTATGACGTTCCTCGATCCCTTGCAGCTCGAGCGCCATACGGGCATCCAGCGACTCTCGCACGGCGTCCACTATGGCCTTGATCTTGGGAGGCAGCTCTTCCTGCAATACCGTCAGCTTCTGGTCCAGTGCCCCGACTTGTTCGGCGTGGCGCCGCAGACTTTCATCGATCGCCTGCTGGAAGCCGCCGGCGCTGGGCATCTCCGCGCGCAGCGCGGCCAGCCCCTGTTCCAGACTGGACACCTGGCCGGCCGTTTGCTGGTCCCCGGCGGAGATTCGCGCGTCCATCGAAGCTTCCACGGCTTCCACGATCTGCCGGATCTTGGGCGGCAGTTCCTCGCGCAGCGTGGTCAATTTGGTTTCGAGTTGCTGCAGCGCTTGCTGCAGCGGCGCGGTCTGGCTCTGTTGGTGTTCCGCAAGATCCCGCAGTTCCGCGGAGAGCCTGCCCGACAGGGCGTCAACCTCGCCATGCAGATTCGCCTGGAGCTCCTGCAGTTTTTCGGAACTGATGCCGCGCGATGCGACGCGGTTCTCCATCTCCGTCAGTTCCAGCGTGACGCGCGCCTCCAGGGATTGCCGCACGGCCTCGATGATCTCGCGGAATTTGGCCGGTAGCGCCTCCTGCAGCGCCGAAAGCTTCTGGTCTACCCCGGAAATCTGCTCCGCGCTGGCCTGCTGCGCTTCCGCGACATAATCGCGAACCTGGGCTTCGATCTGTTGAATGGCTTTTTCGACGGCGCTGGTCTGGGCAGAGGTGTGCGTATCCACAGCCTTCAAATCCAGAGCGACTTGGGCGTCGATTTCAGCCAGGCGCCGGTCGACCTGTCCGACGTGCTCGGTCAGGCGGGCTTCCAAAGCCACGATCACCTTCTCCAGCACGCGTCTGTCCAGGCCCTCGCCAAACTTTGCCAGGGTTTCTTTTTCAATCGTTTGTGTGTGGTCTTCCACTCTTCTCAACCTTTCCGCCAGGGGACCAAGGTCTGTCATTTCATCCTCCCGAACTTTAGAGGGTCCTTGTGCGAGTTTCATCGCCATGCCGAACAAGAGACCGTCGCCAAATGCCAGCGCGAGACTCTTGAGGAACGAGGACTGACTGGACTTCTCCATAAAACATAATTACCACGGAATGTTTCCATCCATAAAGAAGAATCTTCGGTTTTGCCTGCAAATCGTTGAATTCCGTCGCTCTATGTGCAGTTACATCTATCCAATTGTCCTATTCGATTATAGTGGCAAAAACGCTTCCATGCGCCACTCGTGGCGCCAGGTTGTTATCCTTAGACTAATGGATTGGCTCGGCAAGGCCGGTTTGACTTTCCGCTCTGAGCATAAGGCCGAACCGTATGCGGAAGCCCTGCGGCGGGCCGGTATTGAGCCCATTTTGATCGCCGTGGACCAGCCCCGCTCCCTGGCCGGAATGCAGGGTCTGCTGCTGAGCGGCGGGACCGATCTGAATCCAGCGCGTTACGGCGCATCGCCGCACCCCGGCAACGAAATACCCGACGATGCGCGCGACGAACTGGAGACCCGCTTGCTAGCCGAAGCCCTCGCCGCCAATTTGCCGGTGCTGGCAATCTGCCGCGGCATGCAACTGTTCAACGTGGCACATGGGGGCACCCTGATCCAGCATCTGGAGAACGCCGCGGCGCACCAAGTGCACGGCAGCGATCCGGCGCAACCTGCCCACCCTATTCTGGTTGAGCCGGATTCGCGCTTGGGGGCGATTCTGGGAGAGGGTGCGCACTCGGTCAACTCGCGCCACCACCAGGCTGTCGAGCGGGTAGGCGCCGGTCTACGGGTAACGGCCAGATCCACTCCGGACGGTGTCATCGAGGCGCTGGAACGCGACGATCGCCGTTTCGCCCTGGCAGTTCAATGGCATCCGGAGGACCAGGCACGCCGGGATGCCGAGCAGCGGAAGTTGTTCCAGGCCTTTGCGGAGGCGCTAGCGAAGCCGCGCCAATAGGCGATTCTTTGTGCTGGAGCAGCCGGTTTGACTTGCCTTTCCGACTATAGGCCGCTTCTGCCACCGGCTACCAGTCGGGTCTACTGCACACGGGGACGGTTTTGCTCGTTCAAGACCAACCCGTCGAAAATGGCCAGGACCTGTTTGCGATACGTGTAAACGCGCTGCAGGTTCTCTCGAAAAGTGGCCTCGAAGTCGTGTGCTCTCATCCACTTATCGAGCAACGTGCGGGGTACGTCGATATCCTGCCGCAGGGCGTCTACGGAATGCCCGCGCAGGAAGAGGCCGTAGAAGAAGGCGGCCTCCCGTTGCGGGGCCAAGGGATCGTATTCGTCTCGTACCGTCATAAATACGGTCTGGAAAATGCCAGTATACCCGTGCAGGCCGGATTTGAGCAAGTCCCCCCTCTGGGCGTCCAGCCAAAATTAGAGAGGTCCCCGTGCCTGCACGGTGGAAATGTCGCCTCTTCCGCCGTTTGGCGCCGGCGCGGCTGGCATAGCGCTGTTACGACCGCCCCGTAAAGTCCGGCACGCGCGCCGTCGATAGCCATACCGATGGCGATTTCGCTGGCAATCCGCGCGCGGGGTCTGGGAAGGCCGCTAGGGCTCCACGGGCTGATATCGCAGGGTATAGTCCTGGCGGAAACTCCATCTCTATCGCCGGCGGACCTCGCCGGGCGCTCCGTACACGCGCCAGCGCCGATCAAGCGAGACTTGCTCATCGAATCTCGGATCACACGGGGCCCCAGCGCCCTGCTTGGCGAGCCTGGGCGCGCCGTCCAACTGAAGGTTACATGCGCGTTCTAATGCGGCGCCGCGGCGCGGGATGCCTTGCGCCATTGCTGCTGGCAGGGATGTTGCCGGGTGTCCAGGCCGCCGCCGAGTCTCCGCTCGCCGCGGAGCACTCCGAGGACGAGATCGAGAGCGCCATGTTGTATAACTTCACTAAATTCGTCGAGTGGCCGGACAAGGCATTGGGCGCGAGCGGCGCGTCCGTGGTCGTCGGCGTATTGGGAGATGACGCCTTAGTTCCGGTGCTCTCAGCGGCTCTGGGGAACAAGACCGTTTACGGACATCCAGTAACGGTGCGGCGGCTGGCGTCCGGTGCGGACGCGAAGAGTTGCGCGGTTCTCTTTGTGGGCGCTGCCAGCCAGAAGGAAATTGCACGGATCATACAGTCCGTAGGGCATTCGCCCGTTCTGACCATCGGCGAAATCGTTCAGTTTTCACGGCTGGGAGGGGTCATCGCGTTCATTCGCGAGGGCAACCGGATCCGTTTCGAAATCAACCTGGACGCCGCGGACCGTGCCGGTCTCCAGGTCAGTTCGAAGCTGCTGCGGCTGGCGGCGGTGTGGCGGGAAAATCCTCCGCAGGCGGGGAATTGACATGCAGTCTTTTCGGGACGTCTCGATTAAGCGGAAGCTGATCGGTATCATCATGGCGACCACCACTGTGGCGTTGCTGCTGGCATGTGCCACGTTCTTGGCGTATGAACTGGTCACGTATCGAAGCACGGTCACCCAGCAACTGGCGACCCTGGCGCAGATAGTCGCCGAGAGCAGCACAGCCGCGCTGGCCTTCGAAGACCGCACGTCGGCCCGCGAGACTCTCGCCGCGTTGCGGGCCGAGCCTAACTTGGAGGCCGCGTGTATCTATACGAGAGACGGGCGGCCCTTCGCCGCGTTTCTGCGCAGCGGATCGCAGCAAGATTTGCCGGGCCGTCCGGGCAAACAGGGCGCCGTATTTCAAGACGGTCATCTGGTGCTGTTTCAGCGGGTGGTCTTCGATGGAGACTGGATTGGCACCATCTACGTGAAGAGAAACCTAAAGGATATGTATGCGCGGCTGGAACGTTATGCCGGAATCGTGCTTGGTGTGCTGCTGTTCTCCTCCCTGGCAGCCCTGCTGGTGTCGTCCAAGCTACAGAGGCTAATCTCGGAGCCCACCTTGCGTCTGGCTCAAATGGCCAGCCGTGTTTCTGCCGAACGGGATTACTCCCTGCGTGCGGCCAAGCGCGGCAATGACGAGATCGGAGTCCTGGTAGACAGCTTCAACGAAATGATGGGGCAAATCCAGGCCCGCACTCTGGATCTGCATGAGGTTCATGGTGCGCTCGAGCGGCACGTCGGGGAATTGTGCGATGAGATTGCGCGGCGGCAGCGCGCGCAGGAGGAAACCTTAGCCGCCAAGCAGGCCGCCGAAGAGTCCAGCCGCGCCAAGAGTGCATTCCTGGCCAACATGAGCCACGAGCTGCGCACCCCGCTGAACGCCATCATCGGCTATAGCGAGATGTTGCGCGAGGACGCCGAGGACCAACACCAGGAGCGGTCGGTTGCGGACCTGGCGCGCATCACAAAGGCGGGTAAACACCTCCTCACCCTTATCAACGAGGTGCTGGACTTATCCAAGGTAGAGGCAGGCAAAACGGAACTGGTTTGGGAGGATGCCCCGGTCGCCCGGCTTCTCGAGGACGCGGCGGACGCCATGGCGCCGCTGGCAAGCAACAACGGCAATAAGCTGATTGTGCACTGCGCCCCCAACCTTCCCGCGATGCATGTGGATGTCCTGCGGTTCCGGCAGAGCCTTTACAACCTACTGAGCAACGCCTTTAAGTTCACCAAAAACGGCACGATTGGCATCGATGTGGTCCCGGTAACCGCGGATGGCACGGAGTGGATCGAATGGCGTGTTAGCGATACCGGTATCGGTATCGCGGCCGATCAGATGAACAAATTATTCCAACCCTTCTCGCAGGTGGACGCCTCGACCACCCGCAATTACGGTGGGACGGGGCTGGGACTGGCCATCAGCCAACGGTTCTGCGAATTGCTGGGCGGCTCGATCACGGTCGTCAGCGAACTGGGCGCCGGCTCCACGTTTACCATTCGACTGCCGCTGAACCCGCAGCGCCACCCAATCGTGGAGCAGCCCGTGCTGGCCGCGGACGTTACGGATGCGCCGGCCACCCCAGAGCCGCAAGCCAACACGGTCCTGGTAATCGACGACGATCCCACGGTACACGACCTGATGGCGCGATCCCTGACTAAGCAAGGCTTCGATGTAGTGGTGGCATCGAGCGGCGCCGATGGGCTGCGAAAGGCTCGAGAGATACGGCCGGCGGCCATCACCCTGGACGTGTTCATGCCGGGCATCGACGGATGGACGGTATTGAGCGCGTTGAAAGCCGATCCGGTTCTGGCTTCGATCCCCGTGGTCCTGCTGACGATCTCCGACGACCGCAGACGGGCTTGCCTGCTGGGCGCCGCCGAGTTCCTGCAGAAACCGGTTGATCCGGAGCGCCTCGCGGCGGTGTTGCAGAGATGCCACCCTGACCGGCTGGAGGGACCCGTGCTCGTGGTGGACGACGATGCAGCCTCGCGGGACCTGTCCGCTCGCGCCCTGCGGAAGCAATTCGGCAACGTGATCGAGGCTGAGGATGGGCGTGCAGCCCTGGAATCCATGGTCCGTCAGAAACCCGGCCTGATCGTTCTGGATCTGACGATGCCCGGAATGGACGGATTCGATTTCATAGCCGGGCTGCGCCAAGTCGCGGATTGGCGCAAAATCCCCATTGTGGTGCTAAGCGCGCGGGAGGTGACCGCGGCGGAGCGCAAGCGGCTGAGCACGGTAGTCCGGCGCATTCTGCGAAAAGGGGATTTCCCAGGGGTGACGTTGGCTAGTGAAATTGCCGATCTGTTAAGGGTAGGCCAGCCGGAGGGGGCAAGGGTACCGGCGGAGAATTGCTGAAATGGCTCTGTTAATTGTGGACGACGAAGAAAGCAACCGGGACATGCTGTCGCGCCGTTTGCAGCGGCAGGGCTTCGAAGTGGCGCTGGCCGAAGACGGGCAACAGGCGCTAGACTCGATCCGGGCGCAGACGCCGGATGTGGTGCTGCTGGATATCCGCATGCCGGGTATGAGCGGCATGGAAGTGCTGCAAGCCATCCGTCAGCAGTTCTCTCCCACGCAGCTTCCGGTGATCATGGTGACCGCGGAAGGTCAAAGCGGCAGCATTGTGGAAGCCCTGCGAATAGGCGCCAACGACTATATCACCAAGCCTGTGGATATGCCGGTTGTGCTGGCGCGTATTCGCACGGTCCTTTCGCAGAAGACCCTGGCGGCCGCCTTGCGCGAGAGCGAAGAGCGTTACGCCCGAGCGGCGCGGGGCGCCAACGATGGCTTATGGGACTGGGACCTGGAGAAAAGTGAGATCTATTACTCGCCGCGTTGGCAAGAGATGCTCGGGTACCAGGAAGGCGAAATCGGCCGGCGGCCGGACGAATGGTTGTGCCGCGTACATCCCGACGACTTCCCGCGCTTGCAAGCGGCCCTGGCGGCGCACTGCCGGCGGGAGACTCCGCAACTCGACTGCGAACACCGCATACACTGCAAGAACGGCACCTATCGCTGGATGCTGAGCCGCGGCGTGGCGGTATGGAATGAAGCCGGCGACGCCATCCGCATCGCCGGATCGCAGACCGACATTACCGCGGCAAAAGTTGCCGACCCGCTGACCGGTCTACCTAACCGTTTGCTGTTCATGGACCGGCTGGAGCGCCGCGTCGAACTCTCCAAGCGGCGCACCGCGCGCGAGTTTGCGATCCTCCTGCTGGGTGTGGACCGCTTTAAGAATGTCAACGACAGCCTGGGGCACCTGGCTGGAGACCAGTTGCTGAGGGCTCTAGGGGAACGCCTGCGGGTGAGTTTGCGGGCAGCGGACACCGTGGCGCGGCTGCAGGAAGACTGCGGCGTCGCGCGTCTTGCCGGCGATGAGTTCGCAGTGCTGCTGGATGAGATCCGGCAAGGCGCCGATGCCGTGTCGGTGGCCGAGCGCATCGGCGTGGCGATGCGCGCGCCCTTCGTGTTGAATGGAAGCGAGGTCTTCGTCACCGCCAGCATGGGGATTGCCGGGGGCGCCAACGGTTACGAGCGCGCGGAAGACTTGATGCGCGATGCCGATACGGCTCTGCACTGCGCCAAGGTGGCGGGTAGATCCCGCTTCGAGATCTTCGACACCACCATGCGCCGCCGCGCCATCACCCGCCTGCAGGTGGAAACGGACCTGCGCCGGGCTTTGGAGCGCCACGAACTCCGGCTGCATTATCAGCCGATTGTCGACCTTCGTACCGGCGCCATTGCGGGCTTCGAAGCCTTGGTGCGATGGCAACATCCACTGCGCGGGATGATTTCTCCGATGGAATTCATCCCCGTAGCCGAGGAAACCGGATTAATCGTTCCGGCCGGGCATTGGATCATCGAGCAAGCCTGCAGGGACGTCGAGCGCTGGCTGGGGACGGTGCCGGCGGGTCCGCTATTGCCCGGCGGCGCCCTGACTCTGCACGTGAACTTTTCGCCGGTACAATTCGCGGAATTGGGCGCGATCGACGAAATCGAGCGTATCCTGCGGCGCTGTTGGCCAGCGGGCCGCGGATTCGGATTGAGCTTCGAGATTACCGAAAGCACCATGATGCAGAACTCGGACAATGTGTCAGTGTTGTTGGCGCGCCTGCGAGACCTGCATATCGGCCTGGACATCGACGACTTCGGCACCGGCTACTCTTCGCTGAGCCAGTTGCAACACCTGAAAGTTCAGGCCCTTAAGATCGACCGCGCTTTTGTGAGCCGGATTGGCTTGGACGCGGACAGCCTGGAGATCATCCGCACCATTGTGTCGCTGGCCCACACGCTCGGAATCGATATAATTGCGGAGGGCGTGGAGACGGCGCAACAGCTTACCCAACTGAAGGCGCTCGGGTGCGAGTATGCGCAAGGCTACTATTTTGGAAAGCCTACTGACCGCGAAGCCGCCTGGTCTCTGATACGGGTTCCCGGGAATCTGCCGGCCGCCTCGCCCGCGCTTCCGCCGCCATTAGCCGGACCGCGTGTTATAGGCGACTCGCCTAACCCGTAATCCTCGTATCTCCCTGGGTCGGCCGAGCATCCATTAAGCTGATCCCAGGAGGATTTAATGAAACGTAATGCATCGGCCGTCTGGCAAGGCGATCTCAAGCAAGGCAGGGGAACCATCTCAACCGGCAGTGGCGTGCTTTCCAATACGCAGTACTCATTCGCGGCGCGCTTTGAAAATGGCGTTGGAACCAATCCGGAGGAACTGCTCGCCGCGGCGCACGCCGGCTGCTTCGCCATGGCGCTGTCTGGGCAACTGGGCGCCGCCGGACTGACGGCCGAACGCATCGAAGTAACTGCCGCCATTTCGCTCGAAAAGACCGACGGCGGCTTTGCCATCACCGAAAGCCACCTCGAATTGAAGGCCAAGGTCCCCGGCGCCACACAGGCCGCTTTCGATACAGCGGCGGGCAATGCCAAGGCCGGCTGCCCCGTATCCAAACTCTTCAACACGAAAATCACGCTGAACGCCTCGCTCGAATCCTAGTGTGTTTCTCCTAAACAAGCCAACTCGGGAACGGATTTGCGCGTTCATTGCGTCTCAGCGCAGCGCGCAATTTTCTTATCCGGAGCAAGGAGCTACGCGGGACCGGGCTCCGCGCGGCTATACCGTCGATCGCAATCGCATCCAACTAGGGCGGGGAGCAGCGGCCTTTGCCCAAGCGGTCGTAGCCGTGCGGCAGTGGAAAATGTTCGACACCGGCTGGATTGACCTATGCTGGCCGGAGGCCCCGATACAAGAAGGATCCACGGTGGCCGTACTTGCACGGCATTACGGATTCTGGTCGTTGAATGCGTCCCGCGTGGTCTACGTGGTTGACGACCGCGGGGCGCATTCGAAATACGGCTTCGCCTATGGGACCTTAGCGGAACATGCGGAAACCGGCGAAGAGCGGTTTACGGTGGAGCTGCGCCCTGAAGATGAAACGGTCTGGTACGAGATCTATGCCTTCTCGCGGCCCAATGGACTGGCCCGCGTAGGCTATCCGCTCTCCAGAAGGCTGCAAAAACAATTTGCGCGCGACTCGAAAGCAGCCATGCTTCGAGCCGCCGGCTTTTGGCTCAGCGCGTGACGGGGTGCGATTCGCTCAGTAGCTGTTGCGGATCGGCTTCGTGCCGGTGGAAGAGAAAGTGTTTCACGTCCGGCCAGAACTCCTTCATTTCCTGTGAGAACGCATCGGTGGCGCAGGCGATCCCCAGCCTTTCGATATTGCTGCCTACCGTGCGGGTATCCGGATAATAGGCGTTTGATATAGCGACGGCAGCGCCGTTTCCCAACCATTCCGAGAAGTTGAACTGCTGTCCCCCGCTGTCGGTGCGGCTGACGAAAATACGCGATGCCGCGTATCCCATCCGGTGCAGCACGCTTCCGCGGCGCTTGCCGATCCGGAAGTAGCGCGGATCCTGGTGCAGCAGACTGGGCATAAAGCTCTCGGTCATCATGTTGCCGATTACCTGGTCGGCCAAGGCCGTGCCATATCGCCGCGCATAGCCCTTCATGCCTTGGCCAAATGACGGGTTTTGGTCTTCTAGCTGGTAAAGGAGCGCGAAGGCGCCGGCTACTGGATAGACCGGCCAATCGAACGAGTCCTTCAGGCCAATCAGGAGTTTCTGGCGGCTGGTGATCGGCTGAAAAGGGACATTGCCGTCGGTGGTCCGGTAGTTTGGAAACACCCCGAAGACCCGCTTATCCTGTTTCTCCGGTTGCGGAGTGCTGGCGGCAGTGTCTGGCGTTTTTGGGGCTGGAAGCACCGGCGTTGTCCCGTCCGAATCAGCCGGCTTATTGGTTGTGGAACCCTCCGCGGATTGCGCCCCTGCGGGCGCCAGCGCCACCAGTGACAGAAGAATAGTGGACAGGAGGCGGAAATAAAATGTCATCAAAGAGGTTTCCTGGTCAAGAATCCGAACGTACGGCACCCGGGCTACCTGATGTGATGCAAATTCCCTTCCAATGGTTACGGTTATCCCTCCCTGAGGCGAAGATAAGGCGAAAATGTGGCCACTCGTTCAAGGGTATTCCTTAGTGGCCAGTACCGCATCCAGCACAGTGCCGGTGCGGCGGCCCTCTACCATAGCGAACCCAGCCGCGCGCAGCAGCCTGGCGTATTCGGTCAGAGTACGTTCCCGGCCCTCCGTGCAGACCAGCATGTTCAGCGATTGCATGTGTACGTGTGTGGGTCCCGATTTGTCTTCGTCCAACAGCTTCTCGGCGATCAGCAACGCGCCTCCCGCCGGCAGCGCGGCATGAATCTTGGAAAGCAGCAGCCGGATGCGATCTTCCGGCCAGTCGTGCAAAATGCGGCCCAGCGCATATAGATCGGCGGCGGGCAGATCGTCGCGGAAGAAATCCCCGGCGATAGGCTCGATACGGTCCCGCATCGCCGACGCCGCCACGTACTCGCGCGCCACCGCCACCGCCTCGGGCAAGTCGAATACAGTGGCGCGTAAGTGGGGATATCGCTCGCAGGCGGCCATGGTTAGGTGCCCGGTGGCGCCGCCGAGGTCAGCCATGTTTTGGAACCCCGACAGATCGAAGGCCGCCACCACCGCCGCGGAGCTCAACTGGCCAAAACCATGCATCCCGAGCAGAAAGCTGCGCCGCCGCGCATCGGTCTTGAAGAAGTGATCGAACAAGGATCCCTGCCAACCGAAGGTTTGCGCCCAGCGATGCGTGCCTTCGCGCACGGCATCTTCAAGATGCGCCCACATGGGGAATAACGCTTCATTGGAATACAGCACGTACCCGGTTAGCGAGAGCGGACTTTGGTCGCACAGGTAGGTTTCGGCGACGGGCTCGATGACGAAAGCTCCATCCCGCTTGCAGAGCAGGCCCATTCCCACACATGCATCCAGCAGGCGCTCCAGCGGGTCTGCGCCGGCTCCGGGCCCCAACAGCCGCGCGGCCAAGCCGGATGCATCCGCCGGACCCTCGTGCAAGGCCTCGAAGACCCCCAGCGAGACGGCCGCGAACATGGTCTTTGAAAGGCGGAAAGCGTCGATCAATTCCAAGATGGGAGTGGGATCGGGCGCGCTCATCGGTGACCCCGGAAATGGTCGTATCCCAGCGCCTGCAGCGGTTCGCCGGACAGGTATACGGCCCCCGGCCGGCCGCGGCGCATGACGCCTATGCGGGTCAGTGGAATGCTTCCAAAGCGCGCGGGCACTTCAACGCGCGGCCGCACCGTAAATAGCAGTTCGTAGTCTTCGCCGCCATGCAGCGCCTGCGGCAGGCTGGCGCCCGGAAATAGTGGCGGGGCCTCGATGGCTGCCTCCAAGCCGGATGCTAACGCCATCCGGTGCAAGTCCAGCGAGATTCCGTCGCTTAAGTCCATGGCGGCCGATGCCCCCAGGCGCTCCCGCAAGAATACGCCCAAGGCCAGCCTGGGCTGCGGGCGCAGGTGCCGCAACCAAGCTTTGCCCGTTCTCCTCTCGAGACCCAGAGCGGACCCGCCGAGCCGCCCGGAAACGTAGATCGCATCGCCTGCGCGTGCGCCATCGCGCCGCAGCGCCTTCCCCCGCGGCGCCGCCCCGCAGACCACGATATCGCAGGCCGTTTTGGACGCGTGCGCCAGGTCGCCGCCGGCCAAGGGCGCCCCGCGGATGCGCGCGAGGCGCAGCAATCCTGTGTAAAAGCGATCGATCCAGCGCCGGTCCACGCGGGCGCCGGCCGCTAGCGAAACCAGGCAGAACCGCGGCAGGCCACCCATGGCTGCAATATCGCTCAATCCGCGCGCCAGCGCCTTGTGTCCCAGCGCTTCGGGAGGATGCGTTTCGTGGCGGAAATGCACGTCCTCCAGCAGCAGATCGGTAGTGAACAGCAGGTCTTCGGAGGTGCCTCGCGTGCGGTAAATGGCGCAATCGTCTCCGATTCCCAACACCAAGCCACGCTTCGCCGGCCAACGCGCCCGGCGTCGAATCGCTTCCAGAATTTCAACCTCGCCGCCGGACCGGCCGGCCTGGAGGCCCGGACTACTGTCGCGCATCTGGTTCCTCCGCAAGATTTTATATCAAATTTGACTTGACCGCACGATTGCCATCTGCGATAATTCCAAGTGCTAGTTTCGAAATGGTTGTTTGTCCCGCGCCACCGAAAGTCCAGAGAGCTACGAGCTTCGGCTCGTAGCTTTTTCGTTTTTGGATCCCTCTTGGGTTTCTTTCCGGAGCCAGGGCCGACAATGAATCAGGAGAAGAAGCAGTGAGAGAAAAAGGCATCGTGAAATGGTTTAACGCCGCGAAAGGCTATGGGTTCATCCAGAGAGGCAGCGGCGATGACGTGTTCGTACACTTTTCGGCTATCCAGGCGAACGGTTATCGCTCCCTGGACGAGGGCGCGGAGGTAGAGTTCGAGGTGAAGCAGGGGCCCAAGGGGCTGCAGGCCGAGAACGTAGCCAGGGTATAGATATCCAGTAGGACCAAAATTTCTGCGGAGGAAGGGCCTCGTTTGCGGGGCCCTTTTTCATTTTGAAGGCCTCGCGCGACTGGGATCGCTCCACTACGGTTCCAAGATCACCTGCACACGATTGCTTTCCTGCCCATCCGCGGTGATATACAACTCCGCCGGCCCCGCATTAACCAGCACCGGCAACTGCACTTCGATCAGATAAAACCCGATATAACCCGGCGCCAGCGCGGCGCGCGTGACCTGCACCGGTACGCGGTCCAAATAAGCTTTGACCGTGGCGGCCACCATCGGCGGATTCTCCAGCGGCGCCGCCATCCCCGTGGGCCATTCCGGCTGCACTTTACCCAGTCCAGTCGCCAGAATCTGCAGGCGCGACCCGGAATGCGCGGCGCTGCGGCCATCCAGCATCAGTCCGCTATCCCCATCCAGGATCATCGGCGAACCGTCGCGGCCCACGAAAATAGCGGGCGACACGGCTTGCACGGGCAGCCCTAGTGTGAAGTGTCCCGCAGCGGTGTCCAACGCGAGGGAGATATTCGCGGTCGAGGTCTCGAACGGCACCTGAATCTGCGACTCGGCTTCGGAAGCGGCCAACACCGGAAAGCTCATCGCGCCCGCATTGGCAGCGCTCACGCGCCCGCCCATCACGCTGACCAGGGACCCCGGAGCCGCCGCGCGCGTGCTGAAATCCGCTGCATTCACCAGGCGCAACGTCCTCAGGCGGTGCGGTGCTGCGATGGCATAAACTCCATAGCCATCTAACGCGGCATAAAGTTGATCGCCGTTTGAATCCAGTTTCACATCGGTAGCCGAAGCCGCCGGAAGCCCGCCGGTTATGGGTGTCCAGGTCACCGCGGTCGAGCCCGCATTTTCCAGGTCGGCGGCCGCGAAGAAGATGCCTTTATCGGTAGCGACGTAGATCGCACCGGCGCTGCGCACGGCGGTCACACCGTGGGCGGGAACATCCGGCAGGTTGGCAGTCAAATCGTCCCAAAAACCGCCAGTGTTGGTGGTGCGCAACACGTGCGTGCCCGCGCCGCCAATTGCCGCCAGGGCCACCCGCGGCTCGCTGGGATCGGCAAAAATTCGTTCGACGGGCCCACTCGCGCTTGACCGCAGCGAAGCAGTCCAGCTTCCTTCGGCATCCAGCGAAACCCAAATGCGGCCGTCCGCCGAGCCCGCGTAAACCGTCTGGCCGGACGTCGCTACGGCGGTGATGCGGGTTCCCAGTGCCTGAGAGATGCGGCGCAACGCTTTCTCTTCAGCCGTTTCCTCGACTTCGGCCTGCGCATCGGACGTGGACTGCCAGGCTTCCCCGCCGGGTGGCAATTCCATCGCGCCCAGACCGCGTACTAGAATCCGAGTCCCATGCGTACCAGCGGGAGTGGCCAGAATCCGGCTCACCGGTAAGTTCGGCAATTGCAGATTCAACCCCGACCAGGACAGCCCTCCATCCATCGAGCGCCAGACGCCGAAGTCGTTGGCCACCGCCAATTGATCCGGATCGGCGGGAGAAACTGCCACACTATGCTGGCCCGAACCGATAATCGATTGGTTGTGGAAAGCAGTCAGGTTCGTCCAGGAATGGCCGCCATCGTCGGAACGGTACAGTTGCGCTCCCATGGCATAAATGCGCTCAGGAGCCGTAGCTGCGACAGCCAGCTTCGCTCCGGGTTCAGGTAGGCGATCCACGGTGGGCGCCGGTGCATCTAACGGTTCGGAGGCCACTTGGGCCGGGGTCCACTGCTCGAAGTCGGTGGTTTCAAAAACCCGCCCGGCGCGGGTCCGGGCATACAGACGGGCGCCATCCGTGGAATACCAGACGGTCTGCGCGGGTCCTGTAGCCGGTGAAGCCAGCCCGACTTCCATCGCCGGGTTGCCCACCCGCCGCCACCCCGGACCGGTTTGGGCGGCTAGAATGCCCGCCGTCAGTGACGCTGCCAAAAGATAACGCCACACCGAAACTGTTTCCTTGTGACACACAGCCGAGTCCTATTTTAACCTATCTGAATCCGCTTGCCTACTCCAAAGAGTTGAATCGATGGAATTTGTGAAACACTTTTCATGCGGCGCACGATTTGCCCTGCATCTTTGGTGCTAGACTAGGGTTTCAAAACGTACCATTCACTAAGGATGGTGCCAATAGTACTGAGCTTGTATCATGTTTTCGCGTAGATTGTTCAGGACGGCGCACTGGCTGCTGTTGGCGGCCTGCTTCTGCCTCGTCCCGATCCACGCTGAAAACGGCGCAGCCAAGGTGATTACCCTGAATGGGCAGGTTTCCGTGCTGCGCGACGACTCGCCGTGGGTGTTGAACGTCGGCGATTCGATACAGCCGCGCCAAATCGTCATAACCGGACCAGACGGCTTCGCCGTCTTTCAGGTTTCCGACGGCAGTACCTTCGAAGTTTTCCCCAACGCGCGCGTCGTCTTCCGCGAGAATCCGGGCTCCTGGCGGGACCTCCTGGATGTCTTGCTGGGACGCGTGAAGGTCCACATTCAGAAGCTGGGCGGACAGCCTAATTACAACCGCGTGCGCACCCCGACCGCGGTGATTTCAGTGCGCGGCACGGTCTTCGACGTGGCCATCGAGGACGAGGACGATACCACCCTGGTCAGCGTCGAGGAAGGGCAGGTGGGAGTGCAACACCTGCTAAAGCCCGGCCCCGAGCGCATTTTGAACCCGGGCGAATCGCTGCGCGTCTATAGGGACCAGCCGCTGGCCGCGGCCCCGGTGGATAAGAATGGGGCAATCCGCGCTCTGTTGCAGCGCGCCGAGCAAGCGTTGTATGAGATCGTGTACCGAACGCCGTTGCCGGGGTCGGTCCCCACGCCGCCGGGGGTATGCCCGGTTCCGGCTGGATCGGCATGCGATCGGCAGAATCCAACTCCGCCGCCGACTATACCGCCACCGAAGCCCACTCAGCCGCACTAAAACCTTATTTTGACGGTTCGGCTTGCAGTTGCGCCAGCCGGTATTCGATGGCGCTCAGGCTGCCTTGCACGCGCACGATGTTGACGTTGGCGCTGCTATAAGGGACGATCCCCTGATACAGTTCCAGCGCGCGGCGATAATCGTCGGCGGCCTTTTGGATCTGGTCCTTCTCCTGCGGCAAGCCGCGCACGTCGCGCGAATCCCACCACAGGCGGTCGCCGCGGTCGCGGTAGCCGTCGGCCAGTTGCGCTTTCTGGCGATTGCCGAGCTTGTACCCGCGCCGCTCCGCCTCTTGCAAGGCGGCATACGCTTTGTCGATATCCTTCAAGCCGTAAACATAGACGCCCGCCAGGCCCAACTCGGGATCGGGTGAGCGAGGCAGGGCCTGCTCGGCCTCCTCGAACTTCTCAACGGCTTCGTTCAATATCGCCGCGTTGTGATGGCTGACGCCGTTGATGCGATCGATCTGCCCCTCGCAAAGCCGCAATTCGCCGCGCACGGTTTCATCGCCGGGATCGATCTCCAGCGCCCTGGCGAGGTACAGCTTGGCGCGCTCCCAATCCTTCTCGTACACCGGCTGCGTGTCGCTATTGCGATACGTGCCGATCACCCGCTCGGCGGCTGCCGCCAGCTTCTTCTTCACCGAATGGCGCGGCCCAAATAACGCCAGCGCCTGCGCGTTGCCCTTGGAGATGTCCGCCCAGCGAGTCCAGATGGCATCGGGATCGGTCAGGACTTCAGCGTGAATGTCCCGATCGAGATCTTGTCCATGCCGCCAAAGCACTACGCCCGACGTCACCGCATATACGATGTAGGCCAGCGCCAGTCCGGCCACCATCACAAAGGCGCGCCGCACCTGATATCCGAAGCGGCTGGTGGATTCGACGGCGCGTGGCGCCTGCGCCTTGGTTCCGAACTTGACCGGCTTCGCGGTGCGGCGGGTGGCTTCGTCCACACCCGCACCCTCAGCGGATCCGGGACGATAGGTTCGGCGGGTGGCGTTGGCGTCTTCTGTTTCCGACGGCGTTTCCGCGCGAACCGGCGCGCCGGCCCGAAACGCCACCAGGTCCATGGCAAGATCGGCGGCCGACTGATAGCGCCGCACGGGTTCGGGATCCATGCTCTTCTGCAGGATGCGGCGCAGCGGCTCGGGACAGGGGTCCGGCGCGGGCGGCGCGGGAATGTGCGAGCGGATCATGCGCTCCAGCCTCTCGGTGCTTTCCGCCTGATAGGGCTGCGATCCGGTGACCAGTTCGTACAACAGCACGCCCAGCGACCAGAGATCCGACATGGAATTCACCTCGCCCGAATCCAGCCGCTCGGGCGAGGCGTAGGGCACGCTGCCGAACTCGTTGCGCGTCAGCTTGCGCGAAAGCGAGAGCGCCTTGGCAATGCCGAAATCCAGCACGCGCACGCGGTTTTCGTGATCGATGCGGATGTTCTTAGGCTTGATGTCGCCGTGCACGATGCCCCTGCAATCCTTGCCGTCGATGGTGACTTCGAGCGAGTGGGCGTGTTCCAGCGTCTGGCAGATCGCCAGCGCGATGTCGACCGCATCGTCCGGGGCCGCGGGTCCGTGGCGCATCAGATCCGAAAGGTCTTGCCCCTCGACATATTCCATCGCCACCACGAAGTAGTCATCCATGTCGGCGGCGTCGAAGATGCGGACCACGCGCGAGTCGATTTCCGCAAGCTTCGCCTGCAACTGGGCGCCGCGCCGTTCGGCTTCGATGGTCTCGCGCGAATCGGCATCCGGCCCATGCTCGATCACCTTTATCGCGATGGTGCGCTGGTGTTCGGAATCCTGCGCCAGGTACACGTCCGCCATACCGCCGCGTCCCAGCTTGCGCAGGATTTCATACTTGCCGATTTTGCGCCTCTCGGGGATCACCATTAGCGGGATGCTCCTCCCCGATTACGTGCGGGCGGCTTGGCGGGCGGCAGGAAAAAATTAAACTTCGCGATGGCGTCTTTGTCCACACCCTGCGGTATGCGCACCGGCTCGCCATTGTCGGCGAACGTGTTGCCGATCAGCACGGGGTGCGCGGGTGCTTCGATGAGCACGCCAGCTCCCGGATCGTGCGGGCGGCGTCCATTGCGCAAGATGGCATTGTACAAAAGCCATGGCGCGGAATCGCCGGATATGCGGATGCCGGCATCGCCGCAATCCTGGATGGAGTTGGCGCGCAACACGGCTGCGGACTTTCCGCGGATTTCCACGCCGGTCGCGGCGCCCACGATCTCGGTGTCCTGCAGCTCCAGGTCGGAATCCAGGACGGCCACGCCGGAAGCTAGCGGCGCTTTCTCATCCGCACGGATACGGAAGCCGGACACACGCGCACCGTGGACTCCCTCCGCCACAATAGCGACGGCCGGCCCGGTTTGCACCGGTGCGGCGCGCAGGATGGGCACATCAGGCAGGCGGCCCTTCACCAGGACCCCGTTCTTCAAGCGGAGCTGTTCCGGATATTCGCCGCTGGAGACTTCCACGGTGTCGCCGGGGTGCGCCTTTGCGAGTGCCTCGCTAATGGTGGCAAAGCCACCTGTTCCTACGCGCAGCGTCTGTGCGGGCAGGATCGCCGGCTGCCGGTCCGCGAGACCCAAATAGCGCAGCACCCCAAAAACCAGAGATGCGAACACCAGGCCATAGGCGAACATCGCCGCCTTGCCGGTAAACAAATTCCCGGCGGGCGGCGCAATTTCCAGGGACGGCTCCCGCGCGCTAGCGAACTGCTCGCCCTCCACCAGCAGAACGCTGACGTTATCCTTCCCGCCGGCGCGATTGGCCGCCTCGATCAGCTCATGCACGGCGCCGCCCGGGTGTCCGGCGTTGGCCAGCACTGTGCGCCTAATTTCAGCCGAGCTCACCTGGTCGCTCAATCCATCGCTGCACAACAGCAGCGCGCTATCCGGCTCGAACGGGATGCTCAGCAATTCGATGAAATCGGGGTCGTCCGGTGCGTGCTCCTGCGATCCCACGTCGCGGTAAACTTCATTGCGGCGGGGGTGGCGCATGGCTTCCGCTTCGGAGATTTCGCCGCGGTCTTCGCGCTCGCCCACCGGCGAATGGTCGTGCGTGATCTTATGGATCTGGCGCTGGCGGATCTTATACAGGCGCGAATCGCCGACGTGGCCGACCACGGCGCGGCCGTTTTCCGCCACCACCGCCGTGAGCACGCAGGCCATCCCATGCCAGTCCGGGTTGGTGGAGGCCGCCTGCAAAATCTCGTTGTTGGCCACCGTGATGGCCTCGCGGATACGGTCTTCCACCGTGCCGGTTTGGCGCTCCAGCCGCGCACGCACCCGGTTGATGGCGATGTCCGCGGCTTTTTCGCCGGCGGCCTGCCCGCCGATGCCGTCGATCACCAGAAAGATGCCGCGGTCCGGGTCCAGGTGCACGCGGTCTTCGTTGTTCTGCCGCACCATGCCCACGTGGCTCTCGCCCGCGCAACGGAGATTGGTTTTCACCGGCATCTATGGAGAATCAGACGCGCGAAAGTCCAAAAAGACTACGTCCGCCAGTCCGATGCGTGCCGCCGCGGGCAACTTCACCTCCACGTTTTTGTCGCGCTTTTCGCCGTCGACGTATTCGACGCTGGTGGGAATCGGTTTGCCGTCGACGCTGGTGCCCAGGCGGCTCAGATCCTTGATGAAGAACTCGCCGGATTCGGCATCCCGGCGCAGCCGCGCGTGCTCGCGCGAAACATCCGGAAGCGTGGTGAGCTTCAGGTCGGTCCAGTAATCCCGGCCACCGCGTCCGATCACGATCTGGTTCTTGGCCATGCGGTAGGTCTGGCGGCCGGTATGGTCCTCGTATTCGATGACTGCGTAGGCCTCCATATCTTTCGTTTCCGCCAGATTCTCGCCCGAGGGCGCGACGGGGGATGCGGCCGGGGATTCCGGCGGCTTTTGTTCGTATTTCTGCGAAGCAGTCAGTTCGCCGCCCGTGCGCCGCGTGTTGATGCGCTTTGTCATGCTGCCGGCGCCGAATTCCGTCTTGGCGGGCAGGGCCAGTTCGGAGTAGATGACAATGTCGCCGGCTTCCACGTCTTCGTCGGTATTCTCGAAGAATTCGATCCGCCAGCCACCCTCGGGCGCCGCCACTTTGGACGCGGGCTTACGCGCCAGCTTCAAGCGTGCGCCCAACGACGCTCGATTCATCTCCGCAATTTCGGCATCCAGCGCCTGGCGGGTCTCGTCCTGCATGCGCGGAAAAATGCCGCGCAGCCGCTCGAAATCCTCTGGATGCAGGTAGACATGGTAAATGGCGGGGGGCAGAGTCGTGAAATGCAGCGGTTCCAGGCCCTCGCGCATGTTCCGGACGACTTCCAATATGATGTCCCGCGCGGTGGCGGGGCGGCGGACTGCCGGGGTGCTCATGATCTTGGGGTGGGGAGCTGTGCGGCTCCTCATTCGATTTTAGCGCGGAGATGGACGGGCACGGAGGCCCATCCCACCCATTGCTGCAAGCTGTTGATTCCTGGCGGTGGGCCAGGTGGCCTGCTTTTGTTAACTCGTAGCTTGTGGGGCAGGCGGTTTCGCTTTGCCCCTCTCCAGTTGCGTTGACGGCGCGGAAACGGTAGATTGAAAAGAACGCTCCCATGCGCCCGTAGCTCAGCTGGATAGAGCGTCTGGCTACGAACCAGAAGGTCAGGTGTTCGAATCACCTCGGGCGCACCACTAACATCCGCAGCGCTGGGGCTCGCGATGATCGCCGTGTTTTACCTTTTGTGCCTTTTCCATTCCTTGCTTTTCGGAAGGCGGCCGCATCGCCCTACCTTGACTTCAGCCATCCATCCGGATTGCGATAGGCGTGCAGTTCGGTAGTGGGTCAGTTTGGCTTTGGAGGGCGGCCAGAGCCGGCTGAAAAGCCGGCTGCGGGCAGAATTGCCCGCCCTCCAAAGCCAAACTGACCCACTAAGGCTTCGCGCAGCTTACGAAGCTTGTGTTTTAGAGCGGTTCCGGGGTGCGCTATAGCATCCTGTCGCAATTCAGGTAGTATGGAGAGCTATGCTTGCCTCGCAGACGCTCAGGATCAGTGCACATGAGTGAAGGGTCCAGTCGGCTGAGTCTCTTTCAAGGCATCCGGCCTCTCCAGACTTCCCGGATTACAAAGGATGTGTTGGCCGGAGTCACGCTCGCCGCGATGAATATCCCGCAGGCACTGGGTTATACCCGGATTGCCGGCACACCGGTGGTCACGGGACTGTACACTTTGTTGTTGCCATTGGTGGCGTTCGCCGCCTTCGGCTCGTCCCGCTTCCTGGTGGTGGCTGCCGATTCGGCTACCGCGGCCATCCTGGCAGGCGGGCTTGCAGGCATGGCGCCTGTGGCCAGCGCGAGATACGTGGCGCTGGCTGGCTTAGTGGCTCTGATGACCGGTGTATGCCTGCTCCTGGCGCGACTGCTGAAGCTGGGCTTCCTGGCCGACTTCCTCTCGCAGACCGTCCTGGCGGGCTTTCTTACGGGCGTCGGATTTCAGGTCTCGATTGCGGTGCTGGGCACGATGCTGGGCATCGACGTACACGGTAACGGCACGTTGAGGCAGTTGCGCGAAGTGATTGGCGGTCTGGGGACTATGCGGCTGCCCGAGATCGTTATCTCAGCGGCGGTGGTGGCGTGCATCCTGGTTTCCAATCGGTTTGCGCCGAGGCTGCCCGGCCCGTTGATCGCAGTGGCAGGCGCTATGGTGGCGAGTTTCCTGTTTGATTTCGCCGGGCACGGAATAAGTGTCGTCGGGCCAGTAGCCGGCGGCCTGCCGACTTTGGGCCTGCACGTGAGCTGGAAGGATGCCGCGACGCTGGCTCCGGTGGCCGGCTCGTGCTTTGTAATGATTGTGGCTCAAAGTGCGGCAACGGCCCGCGCCTATGCGGTACGCCATCGGCAGTGGCTCGACGAGAATGCCGACCTCGTGGGCCTGGCGGCCGCCAATGTGACCGCGGCGCTGAGCGGCACGTTCGTAGTGAACGGGAGTCCGACGCAAACCGCGATGGTGGAACGCTCCGGCGGCCAAAGCCAGGTGGCGCAGCTTTCGACGGCAGCCGTGGTGGCGGTGGTGCTTCTGTTCCTGACCGGCCCGCTGAAATTCCTCCCGCATTGCGCGCTGGGCGCCGTAGTCTTCACAATCGCTATCGGTCTGATCGATCTGCGCGGCCTGCGAAACATTCGCCGCGAAAGCCCCGGCGAATATGCCCTTGCCATAACGACCGCGGCGATGGTGGTACTGGTGGGCGTGGAACAAGGCATCCTGCTGGCCATGGTTTTTTCGCTGCTGCGGATCGTACACCACAGTTATCGTCCGCATACGGCTGTAATGGTGAAGGATCAAAATGGCGAATGGCGGGCCAGGCCGGTGGTTCCCGACGCCGTGACCGAGCCTGGCTTGGTGATCTACCGTTTCGGCGCGCCGCTTTTCTATGCGAATGCAAACCGCTTTTCGGAGGAGATCCGTTGCCTTGTGAGGCAGGCAACTTCACCGGTCCGGTGGGTGGTGGTGGATGGCGGGCCGATCACGAACGTCGACTACACTGCCGCGCGCGGCATACGCCAGCTCCAGGAGGATTTGACCCGCCATAACGTCCGGCTGGCATTCGCGCATGTCGGATCGGACCTGCGGGCCGATCTGGATAGACACCATCTGACCGAGGCCATCGGCGCGCCGCAACTCTTCGATACGTTGCGCGAAGCCCTGGCTGCGATACACAGCAGTCCGCTGCCCTCGAAAGGTTGATCCTGCTACGATCGGACGTGGCTCTGAAGGAATTGTCCAAGTTGCAGACGGCCGGTCTGGCGGTTGCCGCCATCCTCTATGTTGCCGCGGGCACTTTGCATTTCGTCAAACCGGAAGCCTATCTAAGAATCATGCCTCCCTACATCCCATGGCATCGGCAGATGGTACTTATCAGCGGTATTTCCGAGATTCTCGGTGGTGTGGGTCTGCTGGTTCCCGCGATAAGGAGACGCGCCGCATGGGGTCTGATCGCGCTGTTAATCGCGGTGTTTCCGGCCAATATTTATATGGCTACGAACCCGATCGAGGCTGGCGCCGTGAACATCCCGGCTGTACTTCGGTGGGGACGTTTGCCCTTACAACTACTCCTGGTCTGGTGGCTGCTCTGGTGTACGCGGACTGGCTGCGATCTCGAGCCGACGGGTGATAGAATCAAAATCGCGAGGGACTGACTGGCTATATAGTCCATATTTATTGTTGCTGGGGAGAGAATCAAAATGCCAAGACGGGCACGGACACAAGTAGACAATTCCATCGCGGAGATGGCTATCGTCGGCTATCGAAGCGAACTGGAAAGACTATCCGCGAAGATAGCCGAAATCAAAGCGCAGCTCGGTCAACGCGGTCCAGGCCGGCCAAAGGGAGCGACCGCCGGAGCGGTGCATGCAGGTACACCAAAGCACCGCACGATCAGCGCGGCGGGACGCGCCAGTATCGCCGCCGCCCAGAGAGCTAGATGGGCAGCGCAGAAACAACAACCCGCGCAGCCGGCCAAGGCGAAGAAGCGGAAGTTCTCGGCGGCCGGTTTGAAAGCCATCAGGCAAGCCACCAAGAAACGTTGGGAGGCTTACCGCAAAGCTCGGAATGCTGCGGCGTAAAGTGGCCTGCGGGCAGGGCTAAGCCGGATCGATCCGGTAGACCCAGTCGGGTGCAGCGACACTCGCGTTAGCGCGCATGATCACGGCATCCACCAACTGGCGATCCGGCGACAGCGAACAGACCGGATCGGTGGCGCCGGCGTTGCCAGTCAGCAGCAAAGCTTGGCAGCGGCAGCCGCCGAAGTCTTCGTGACGGCGGTCGCAGCTTTGGCACGGCTCCGGCATCCAGTCTTCGCCGCGGAAGCGCTGGAAGGCGCGCGATTCTTCCCAGATCCAGCGCAGCGATTGCGCCTGCACGTTGTCGAACTCGAGGCCCGGAATCACTCCGGCGGCATGGCACGGCAAGGCGAAGCCCGCCGGGTCCACCAGCATCAGCGAGCGACCCCAGCCGCCCATGCAGGCCTTCGGATAGCGCGCATAATAGTCCGGCGGCACGAAATCGATGCGCATGCGTCCTTTCAGCCGCTCCCGATGCGCCTCGACGGTGGCCACGCAAGCGGCGAGCTGGCGGCGCGTGGGCATTAGCTTCTCGCGGTTCTCGATGGCCCAGCCATAATACTGTACGTTGGCGATTTCCAGGCGGTCCACGCCCAGCCCTTCGGCCATCGCCACTATGGCCTCCAGGCGTTCGAGGTTCTGCCGGTGAACCACGGCATTCAACGTGAATCCGATTTGGCGGGCGCGCACGACTTCCGCCAGGGCCAATTTTCGGGCATGCGCGCGCGCGCCGGCGAGTTCGTTGGCAGGCGCTTCTTCCGCGTCCTGAAAGCTAAGTTGCAGATGGTCGAGTCCGGCGTCGATCAGCGAATCCAGCTTCTGCTCGCTGAGGCCGATGCCGGAAGTAATCAGGTTGATGTACAGATTCGCCGCGCGGGCCGCATGGACCAATTCTTCCAGGTCGGGACGCGACACCGGTTCGCCGCCGGTCAGATGGACGTGCAGCATGCCGAGTTCGGCCGCCTCGCGGAAGACGCGCGTCCAGGCATCGGTGGCCATCTCATCGCTCCGTGGCTGCATGGCCAAAGGATTCGAGCAGTACACGCAATGTAGTGGACAGCGATGCGTGATTTCGGCGATTAAAGCTTGCGGCCGCAGACTCAGTCCCACGATTACTCCAGCACCACGATGCGCCGCGCCACCAGTCGATCCAGGAATGCGGAAGTCTCGGCTTCCACACGCGCAGTATCCGCCGCGGCGAATTCATTTCCCAGTTCACGCACAATTTCGCCGAAGGTGCGTCGGCCATCGCAGCGCTCGAGTATCCGCGGCCCCGGACCGCTCAATCGCAATACCCCTTCCGGGATCAGCAGCACCCATCCCTGGGCCGGATCTTCCGACAGCCGGCACCCGCGCGCGAGCCGCGGAACGTTGGTGGTAGTCACGCGGCGCGGTCCTCGGGCCGGAACGCTCCGGGCGGCGGCCAGCCCGGCTCCACATACGCGTAGTACAACGCGTCGAGCTGTGCCCAAAGTATGTCGCACTTGGCCCGCAGCGCCGCCACGATGGACTCCTGCTGAGCGCGCGTGGAAGCCTGGCGCGTAACCCAATCAAGCGTGAAATCGGCGTCTTCGGGGGCTTGCGTCAGCCGCGCCTGAAAGTACGACAGGCCCGGTTCCAGCCAGGCATAATGCTTGCGCATCGCGTCCATGCGCAGGGCGATCAGCCTGCCCGAGAACAGCTCGGTCAACGAAGATGCCGCGGCTTCGAGCAACGTCCCGTGCGATACCAGATGCAGATACGCATCCACCGCGTAGCGCGTGCCCGGCAGGATCTCGCGCCCCGCGGCCACGCGTCCGCGTTCGAGCCCGGTGGCCTCGGCCAACTGCAGCCAGCGCTCGATGCCGCCCTCTCCGGCGCGGTTGCCGTCGTGATCCACCACGCGCTTGCGCCACGCGCGGCGAAAGTCCGGATCGTCCGAGCGGGACAGGATGATGGCATCCTTCATCGGAATGCGGCTCTGGTAGTAGTAACGGTTCAAGGCCCAAGCCTGTAACTGGCCGCGCGTGAGCAGGCCCTCATGCATGCGCAGGTGAAACGGGTGCCGGTGATGATAGAAATGGTCACCCACGGACTGCAGGCGGGCATGCAGTTCGGCCGGCGTCATAGGGTCCGCGGCGTTGCTGATTAGGGCGGTCATAATTCTATTGTCGTCCCATCGTGGGCCACTTCCCAGCCGGCTTCCCGCACCGCGCGGTATGCGCCGCTGTCCTCATCCAGGATCGGATTCGTGTTGTTGATGTGGACGAAGACTTTGCGTGGACCCCGCAACGCGGCGAGGCGTTCCAAACTCCCGCCGGGACCGGAGATCGGCAAATGCCCCATGGCCCTGGCGGTGCGCGCCTCGGGCCATATACGGATGAACTCGTCGTCCGACCAGAAGGTGCCGTCGAGCAGCAGCAGGTCGCACTGTTCCATGCGCGCCAGCAGCGCATCGTCGATGCCGGGAACGCCCGGAAGGAAAAGCATGGCGCGGCCTGCGCAACGCACCGACAGCCCCACCACGGCTTCATCCGCGCGGCAGAGGGCTAGGCGATCGGCTTTCACATAGCTCGGATACCCGCCACCCATGGGGATGGCTTCCACGTGCATTCCTGTTTCGACTTCGAACGGAGTGCCGAGGCTCACGCCGCGCCACTCAACTTGCCGGGGGAGGCGGTGCAGCATGCCGAACATGCTATTGTCGCCCAGCAGGATATCGCGCACCGATGCGGTGGCGTAGACCGCGAACGGCTGCACTTCGCGCAACAGCAACAGCCCAAGCGATTGGTCGACTTCCGCGCAAGTCAAGATTACAGATGCAATTGGGGAATCGCGCAAGCCTTGCCGGGGATGCAAGGAGGGATTCGATTCGATCTGCTTGCCAAGATCGGGGGAAGCGCCCAAGAGGTGCCATGCGCGGCCATCCGCGCTTACGGCCACTTGAATTTGACTGCGGGGCGTGGCCCGCAGAGTTCCTTGGCGGAGCCGGCGGCAATTATCACAATTGCAATTCCACTGCGGAAATCCGCCGCCGGCCGCTGCGCCGAGTATACTCACCAGCACGCTAGATTTCAGCGGCTGCGTAGGAATTGATTTCGCAACTGACGGAGACTTCTTGAAAATCCGGTGTTGTCCAGTTCACGCTTTCCTCCTGTGGGTCCGAGTATAGCATCTATGATCCACTGGAGGGAAGTACTATGCGGTTTGACGCTCTGCGCGCGCTGCGCCATCCCGATTTTCGCATGCTGTGGATCGGCCTCTTCGTCTCGGCGGTAGGCACCTGGATGCAAATCGTGGCGCAAGCCCTCCTGGTGTTGCACCTGACGCGTGGATCGGCGCTGGCGCTGGGCGCCGTATCGCTGTCACAAGCTGCGGCCTTCTTCCTGTTCGCCCCTGTGGGCGGAGCCATCGCCGACCGGCTCGATAAACGGCGGCTGCTGATCGTCACGCAAAGCTTTCTGCTGCTGCTGGCAGCCGCACTGGGAGCGTTGACCCTCGCCGGCTGGGTCCGGCTGTGGACCGTCGTGGTAACCGCATTCTGCGCAGGCGCGGCATTGAGCTTCGACCAACCGGCGCGCTCGTCGCTGATTCCATCTTTAGTGCCGCCGGGCGACCTGATGAACGCGGTGTCGCTGCAATCCATAATTTTCAGCGGCGCTTCCACGTTCGGCCCGGCTCTGGCCGGCGTAATGGTCGCAACCATCGGATATGCCGGAAACTTTTTCCTGAATGCGGCCAGTTATGTGGCGGTGATCGTGGCGCTGCTGCGGCTGCGGCCAGGGCATCCGGTGGAAACGAAAGCGGGAGGCGTGCGCGAGCCTTTGTGGCGGTCGGTGCGCGCCACGCTGGTTACGGCTGCGGGCGACGCGGCGCTCCCTGGGATCATGGCGGGATATGGCGCGCTCCTTTTTCTGGGGCCGTCGCCCGCGGTGATGCTGCCGATTTTCGCCTTGCGCGTGCTTCACCTTTCGCCTGCCCAGATGGGCTTCCTGTTCTCCGCTCTTGGGTTGGGGACGATTCTCGGCGGACTCGCGGTGGCTTCGCTCGGTGATTTCCGATATAAGGGCCGGCTGTTTCTGGCCGCCGTCCTGATCTGGAGCGGGGCGTTGGGCGCTTTTGCGGCGAGTACTGCCGTGTGGCTGTCGGTGGCGGCGCTGCTGGTCCTCGGCGCCGCACAGAACGCCGCTGGCGCCACGGCGGTGACGTTGATGCAGACGCGCGTACCGCCGCGGATGCGCGGGCGGATCATGAGTCTGAATACATTGCTGGTCATGGGAGTCAGGCCGTTGGGCGACTTTCCCGCGGGCGCGCTGATTTCTGCCATGGGAGGTCCCCTAACCGCCGGGTTAAGCGCCGCGCTCACCGGGGTCTATGGAGTGTTTTTGGCGATTCGACGGCCCGCAATGCGGGATGCGTAAGGCCAGCGTGATACGGATGTTAACGCGACCGGGCTATTGAGTAAGACCTGCGCATGTGCTTGCAAGCAACCTACGGCTTGAAACCGCGTTAGTGGGTCGGGGCTTCTGTCAACAGTTTAGTGTCAACAGTTTAGTTGACACTGTAACCTAAAGGATTTACACTGACCGGATCACCTTCGGGTGGTCGGGTGAAAACGCGCTTGATGTCGATCTTGAAGACTACCACTAGGAGGAAGCTGTGGAGAGAAAGAATGGACTGCCGCCTATCCATCCGGGCGAGATTATCAAGGAAGATATCCTGCCGTCTGTCGGCTTAGCTGTGACAGCCGCCGCGAAAGCTTTGGGTGTGTCGCGCCAGATGCTGCACGACATTCTGGCGGGGCGCAAGCCCCTATCCACCGTCATGTGCCTGAAGGTGTCCCGACTGTTTGGCGGTACGCCGGAGTTGTGGATGCGGTTGCAAGCGGCCCACGACCTGAAGAAGGCTGGGCAAAATAAAAAGGTCATGGAGCGCGTCGCGCGGATCGTGCCCGTCAAGCCTGTCGAAGAAGCCTGGGCCTGAAATCCGGTCGGTACGCGGCAGCCTGCACCCTCGCCATCGCGATCTTTGATTCAGCCGATGGGCGTGCAGGTACACCGCCAAGATACTTGAGGCAAGGAGTGCCCGATGGACTATCTCAGCGTGACGAGTTGCTCCACCCGAGGCCCTATAAAGGTGAAAGGAGATGCTTCCGCTTCAGGGCCGCCGCCTAACACCCGCCCCGCGGCTGCTATCATAAGAATCACATGCCCCAGCCCCTCCCCACAGTGGTCATCGTGGGCCGCCCTAATGTCGGAAAATCGACCCTTTTTAACCGCATTACCGGGCAGCGCCGCGCCATCGTGGGCGACGAGCCCGGCATCACCCGCGACCGCCTGCACGGCCTCACCGACTACCGCGGGCGGCCCTTCGAGCTGATCGATACCGGCGGCATTGTAGTCGACGATTCCGAGTACATCCCCAGCCAGATCCTAAAACAGGCGCGCGTCGCGCTGAAGACCGCCGCGCATATCATCTTCCTGGTGGACGGCCGCTCCGAAATCACCGCGCCCGACCGCGACCTGGCGCGCATGCTCCTGCGCCTGGGCCAGCCCATCTCGCTGGCCGTGAACAAGGCGGATACCGGGGCGCGCGAAGACCTCGCGCACGACTTTTATTCGCTCGGCATCCACGACATCTTCCCCGTCTCCGCGGAGCATGGCATCGGCGTGGACGCCTTGGTCGATCACGTGACCGCCGGTTTTGCCCTGCCCGCCGAGGCGGCGCCCGGTGAAGAGCCGGTCCACTCCGTCAAGGTGGCCATTATCGGCCGTCCCAACGTGGGCAAATCCACACTGCTCAACGCGCTCACTGGCGAAGACCGGGTCATCGTTTCACCCATTGCGGGCACCACCCGCGACTCCGTGGACGAAACCGTGGCGCACAGCGGCTCGAGCTACACGTTTATCGACACCGCCGGCATCCGCCGCAAGGGCAAGACCAAACTCATGGCGGAGAAGTTGAGCGTGGTCATGGCGCGCCGCAACATCCGCATGGCCGATGTGGTGCTGGTGCTGATGGATGCCTCTGAGGGCGTACTCGGCCTGGACGCCACCATCGCCGGTTACGCGCATGAAGGCGGATCCGGCGTCATCCTGTGCGTCAACAAGTGGGACTTGATCGCGGATAAGAAGAAGAGAGACTTCGAACAGGATGTCCGCGACCACTTGAAGTTTCTGGAATATGCTCCGGTGGTTTTCCTCTCGGCCAAAACCGGCGCGGGTGTGGACCGCATCTTCAAGCTGATTCGGGAAGTCTACGATTCCGCTACCAAGCGTGTCACTACTGGCGAGTTGAATCGCTTCGTCGAGCGGCTGCGCTTCGAGGAACGCAAGATTTACTACATCACGCAGGCGTCTGTGCGCCCGCCTACGTTCGTGCTGTTCACCAACCGCGCGGCGCCGCTGCACTTTTCCGACGAGCGCTATTTGGTCAATCAGATCCGCAAGCAGTTTGGCTTTCGCGGTACGCCCGTGGTGCTGAAGACCAAAGGAAAGGATCGCTGAATCCCGGCTCACGGCGCCGGCGGGAGCGCGGTATCTCGGGCCACATATAGCACGATGGCGATCCTCTCCGAGTCTTCGACCCGGTGATAGACCAGTGCGGCGCCACCCTTCCGTAGCGGAGTGCTCCTCAGCGGAATTTCCGCGCTGCCCACCTTGAGACGCACTTGCTCCAGTTCCACGTGCATCGCTTCGCCCCCGGCGTTTGGCCCGCCGGCGTAGCGCACTTGGCCCCCGGCTTTGGAACCAGCCCTGGCCACCAGCACACCGCCCGCCTGAATATCACTGGCCAGCACAAAATCAATCGATCCGGCGCCTGCCCCCTTCCCGGCACTCAACTCTGCGACCGAAATCAGCGATACCGGCGTTCCTTCGCGCAAAATCGGTTTGGACAGCGCCAGCGCCGCTTTCGGCACGTGAGTGGTTATCTTGCGCGACAAGAACTCTTCGAAAAGGTTGCCTGCCGCACTCCCGCCGAAACCCCATAGAACGTCGTGAAAAAGCCGCAGTCCCGTTCGCGAACTGGCCGGATAATACAAGGTCGAGATCTCGCCGGCCGCCAGACTCCCCAGAACATCGGAATAATCGGGCTGCCAGCGCCCATTATCGCCCTTGCGCACGAACGCGGTCGCGATGGCATACAGTGCGCGCGAACGAACGCTGCCGGTGCCCTTGTAAAAGTACCGGGGATCCTGATGAAAGACCGTCTGCATGATGACGCCGCCGATGATGACGCCGTTGACCGTATCGGCGTACTGCGCGCCGAAACGCTTCCCATAGCCCTCCATGCCCTGGCCGAACTCGTGGTAACTATTCCGCGCCTGCTCGATGCCCGCGGTAATTGCGCTCGACAAGATAGTGATCGGATCGAGAATCGTCTTCCAGCCGAGTTGAAATTTCTGGGCGGCATTCAGCGGCGCCGCATTCGGGTCGTAGGTAACGAAGTAGTTTGGAAAAACGCCGAACAGCCGCTGCTTCTCCTCCGTTTTCAGTTGCTCCACCGCGAGTTCTTTCGGCGACAGGCCCACATCCACCTTGGTGGATGCGGGAGCGACCTGTAATACAGCCGCGGTCAACGGTTGATTCTCGCCTGCACGGACTACCACGCTTGCCGCGGTCCAGGGCGCAAAGCCATCGGCCATGATCGTGATCGTGTAGTTTCCTGGCGCGACTGCGGCAAAATGAAAGGATCCGGTTTCGTTCGTTACCGTCGTACGTTTGCCTGTGGAAGCGGTACTCCCCAGGGTGACAAGCGCGCCGGCCACCACCGATCCGCTGCTGTCCGTCACCACCCCGCCGAGGGTTCCCGGCGCATCTGGCAGGCTTACTTGCGGGGACGCGGCCATTGGCGTGGTACTTTGGCTCAAGGCCGCTCCAAGCAGAAGAATGCCGATGCTGAGTGCTCTTAAAATAACGCGAGGCCCCTCTCGCCATCTTAGAACAACCGCTCGGCCATCCAGCCACGTTCGCCGCATCGAGAAGCGCGACAGATCGGCTCCGGAGTGTTTAACCGTTTTGGGGATCACGGCTTGGGACCATGCTGTATGCTTCGGCCCGGGAGCAGGCTCTGACGAACGATGACTTCCAGTAGGGCCAAACGCGGAGGAAGATTCTTCCTGAATTGGGGGGAAGGCCGCCGGTAACTGTTCTATAGCGGCCAGTGAATCGCGGAGCATAGCCTGCACGTTCAAGGCTCCGGGAGATTGATCCATTGCCCAGAGAGCGCCTATGGGCGCGCTTCACGGCGCCGCTGCCGATCCCATAGCCAGTCCAGATACTCGTCATCGCGCATGCGCCCGGCTTCTCACTGTAGTAACGGATGACCCCTTGACACCCTGCCCGGCATCCTGCAAAATTAGAGTTAAGGCGAACAAAAAGCGAATATGGCCGTTGTGGCGCTGGGCCGGGATTTCGTGTTCAAGATGGACAGGCCAGAGGTCTGTCCGACTGGTTTGCCCGAAGTGGATGCGCTGGCCGGCGGACTGCCACAGGGGTGTATGACCGAAGTCTACGGTCCGTCGTCGTCCGGGCGGACCAGCCTGATGCTGGCGGCTATGGCCCAATCCACCGGCAGCGAGAATGTGTGCGCGCTGGTGGATGCGAGCGATGCATTCGATCCCGCATCGGCCGCGGCGGCTGGCGTGCGGCTGGAGCGGCTCCTGTGGGTGCGCTGCGGCGGGAATGCCGAGCACGCCTTGAAAGCCGCGGATCTGCTGGTGCAGGGCGGCGGATTCGGCCTGGTGGTGATGGATCTGGCGGATACGCCGGACATCGCCGCGCGGCGCATTTCGATGACTTCCTGGTTCCGTCTGCGCCGCGCCGTGGAGCATACGCCGACGGTGTTGCTGGTGGTGGAACGGCAACCGCACGCCAAGACTTGCGCTTCGCTCACGCTGGAGATGCGGCGAGAGGGGGCGGTTTGGTCGGGGGTGCCTGGCACACAAACCTGCGCGCGATTGCTGCGCGGCATTCGGGTGCATGTGGACCGGCGCAAGCCTGTGCCGGCGTTTGCGGCATCGTTTGAATCGTGCTGGTAGGACGTTATGTTTGTGGCGATCCATGCTAGCGCGGACAGGCCGGGCGCAGACAGGCCTGGAGGCCTGTCCTACTTGGCGCAGGAGTTTTCGCCGCTGGTGGAGCAGATCGCCGCGGACACCGTGGCGCTGGGTGCCGACGGGCTGGAGCGCATCCATGGCTTGCCCCAGCAAATCGCGGCGGACGTGGCGCGCCGCGCCGGGGAGCGGGGCTTGCAGGCCAGTGTGGCGATTGCGGCCAATTTGGATACGGCGGTGCATGCGGCGCGCGGATTTGCAGGCGTGAGCGTGATTCCCTACGGCGATGAAGCCAAGTATCTGGGCAGCCTGCCGATCACGCTGCTGGGTCCTACGCCGGAGATACAGGAGACGTTGGAACGCTGGGGCATCCGGCGGTTCCGCGATCTGGCGGCACTGCCGGAACTGGGTCTGGCGGAGCGGCTCGGTCCGGAGGGGTTGCGCTTGCACAAGCTGGCGCGCGGCGCGGGCGACCGGCCGCTGGCGCCCGTGCGAGAGCCGCTGCATTTTGAAGAAGAAGCGGAATTGGAATATCCGCTGGAGTTGCTGGAGCCGCTGATGTTCGTGCTGGCGCAACTGTTGAACGGCCTGCGCGCGCGCCTGGCCTCGCACGGTCTGGCCACCAATGAATTGCGGTTGCGGTTGAAGCTGGAAAATCGGGGCGAGCATGTGCGCACGCTGCGCTTCCCGGTTCCGATGCTGGACACCAAGGCATTTTTAAAGCTGCTGGATCTGGATCTGGGCGCGCATCCGCCGCCGTCGCCGGTGGTGAAAGTATGGCTGGAAGCGGAGCCGGCCAAGCCGCGCGCGGCGCAGACTGGTCTCTTTATTCCGCTCGCGCCTGAGCCGGAAAAATTGGAACTCACGCTGGCGCGGTTGAGGTCGCTGGTAGGCGAGACAAACGTAGGCTCGCCGGTCCTGCTCGACACTTATCGCCCCGGAGCATTCCGGATGCTGGCGCGACCGCTCGCGCCCTCGCCGCGTCGCCGTGTCGCCGCGTCTCTGGTAATGCGTGCCATCCGCCCACCCCGAACCGCCCGTGTCCAGATGGCATCGGGGCAGCCGGTACATATACAGGCGGATGGCGTGCGCGGACACGTGACTGCGTCCGCTGGGCCTTGGCGCACTTCGGGAGATTGGTGGACTGCCGATCCGTGGGCGCGCGATGAATGGGATGTGGAGTTGAGCGATGGGGCGCTTTATCGGATTTATTGCGAGCAGGGGCGATGGTTTGTGGAGGGTTGTTATGACTGAGAAAGAGGCGGGTCTGGAGACCCGCCGCAGGCGTGGACGCCCGCCCCACATGGTGAAGTAAGTTATGTCTGCACCTTATGTGGAGTTGCATGCGCGATCGGCGTTCAGCTTTTTGCAGGGCGCATCGGCGCCGGAGGACTTGGTTTCAGCTTGCAACGATCTGGGCATTCCGGCTCTGGCTTTGCTCGACCGGGACGGCGTGTATGGCGCGCCGCGCTTTCACATGGCGGCGAAGAAGACGGGAATGCGCGCGCACATCGGCTCCGAGATTACCTGCACCAATGGCCGGCGCTATCCGCTGCTGTGCGAAAGCCGCGAGGGGTATCGGAACCTGTGCCGCTTGGTCACGCGCATGAAGCTGCGCGCCAAGAAAGGTGAAGGGGCCGCCAAACTTGATGAGATCGCGGAGTTCGCGCAGGGGCTGATCTGCATTACGCCGGATATCGACGAAACGCTGGTGGGGATTTTCGGGAAGCGGAATCTATTTGCCGAATTGCAGCGGCATATGGATCGCCACGAGGAAGCCCGCAATCAGGCAATCGTCGAAAAAGCGCGCAGGCTGGGCATTCCGCTGGTGGCCACTAATGGCGTCTGCTACGCCCAGCCGCGGCAGCGGGAAGTGCTGGACGTCCTCACCTGCGTGCGCGAAAAAACGACGCTCAAAACCGCCGGACGGCTGCTCACACCCAATGCGGAACGCTACGTCAAATCGGGCGCGGAGATGGCGCGGCTGTTCGCGGATCTGCCGGAGGCCATCGCGCATACCGCGGAAATTTCATCGCGGTTGCAATTCACGCTGGCGGACTTGGGCTACGAATTTCCGCGCTATCCCGTGCCGCCCGGCGAGACCATGGCGTCGTTCCTGCGCAAACGCGCGGATGAAGGCGCGCGACGGCGCTA
>JBEKTJ010000017.1:0-50585 GCA_049516155.1 Bryobacteraceae bacterium | reverse complement strand
ACACGCCGGTAAACATCGCCCTGGACGGATCTTTCCGGCAAATCAAAGGTGACGGCCAACGGACCCAATCGGCCGACCGTGCGTACGCGCTCCGGCTAATACGCCACGCCGGAGGGCATCGGGGCCAGCGCGTCCGCCCGAAACTCCGGCAGCAAGTAGTGCTGCGGATTCTGTGGCGCCTCACCCGCGGCTACCGTTTGGCGCCTCGGCGCAGCCCGTATCTGCGATGGCGCATGGAGACCTACTGGGGCTTACACGCGGAACAAATCGGCTTTGCCGATTTCTGGCGATTCGCGTGGCGGCGGCGGGCGGATTTGTGGCGCTATCTGCGGTGGGCCGCGCGCATGAACCCACGGCTTCGCAAGTCGCGGCAATTCTGAATTAGGCTAACCTGTAGCTTGGCCCATGAGATTACGCGAAATTGCCGCCCGGCTGGATTGCGAGCTGGCGGGCGACGGTGAGGTCGAAATCACGGGAGTTGCCGGCATGGAACACGCCGGCGCCGGCGAACTCACCTTTCTGGCGAACCCCAAATACGCACACAAGGTTAAGCACACCCGCGCCGACGCCATCCTGGTATCCGAACCGGAACGCGATGTAAGCGGACACTCCGGGCTGGCGCGCCTGGTGTCGGCCAATCCCTATCTGGATTTCGCGCGCGCGCTGGAGTTTTTCTACCATCCGCCGCGGCCTGCGCCCGGCGTTCACCGGCTGGCCTTCGTCGCCGACACGGCCACCATCGGCGAGGGCGCTTCCATCGGGCCGTTCGCCGCGGTGGGCGACCACGTGAGCATTGGACGCAACGCCGTTTTGCATCCGCATGCCGTGATCTACGAAGGCGCGCGCATCGGCGACGATTTCCTGGCTCATTCGCACGCGGTGGTGCGCGAATTTTGCCGGATCGGGAATCGTGTGATCCTACAGAACGGCGTGGTCGTCGGAGGCGATGGCTTCGGGTTCGCCAAGCGCGGCGACGGCACGCATTACAAGATCGTGCAGTCCGGCGTTACCGTTATCGAAGACGATGTGGAAGTGCAAAGCCTTACGTCGGTGGATCGCGCCACGGTCGGCGAAACGCGCGTCAAGCGCGGCGCCAAGATCGACAGCCTGGTGCAGATCGGGCACGCCTGCGTGGTCGGCGAGGACAACATTATTTGCGCGCAGACCGGTCTGGCTGGGAGCTCTATCTTAGAGCGCAACGTGCTCCTGGCGGGACAGGTGGGTATTTCCGGGCATCTGACGATTCACGACGACGCCATCGTATACGCGCAAAGCGGCATCGGCGGAGATGTGGCGGCCGGCGCGCGCGTCTCCGGTTCCCCGGCTTTCGCGGCCAACGAATGGCTGCGCGCCATCACCGCGTTTCCCAAACTGCCGGAGCTATTGAAGAACGTGCGAGACCTGAAAAAACGAATCGAGCAACTGGAACATGGCAAACAATAAGCCGCCCGACGGACGCAAACCGGTAGCCTACCTGGACCAGGATTTTCTGAACAGCCCGGATGCGCGGGCCATCCGCCTGCTGGCCGAGTACCTGGAACCGCTCTCCATCTTCCGCCACGAAAAGATTCGCGACACAGTGGTGTTTTTCGGCTCCGCACGGGTGCGCGCCGAGGGTCCGCTGGCGCAGTACTACCACGATGCGCGCTCGCTGGCCCGCATGGTCACCGAATGGGCGGCGCAGTTCACCCGCGATGGCACGCACCGTTTCGTGGTCTGTTCCGGCGGCGGTCCGGGCATCATGGAAGCGGCCAATCGCGGCGCGGCCGATGCCGGAGGGAAGACCATCGGCTTGAACATCGGCCTGCCGTTCGAGCAGTTCCCCAACCCCTACATCACGCCCGGGCTGAGTTTTGAGTTCCACTACTTCTTTATGCGCAAGCTGTGGTTCGCATATCTTTCGAAGGCGCTGATCGTGTTTCCAGGCGGCTTCGGGACGCTTGACGAGATGATGGAAATCCTCACGCTTTCGCAAACGCAGAAGCTGGCCAAGAAAGTCGCGATTGTGCTATATGGATCGAGTTACTGGAAGGAAGTCATTAACTTCGAAGCGCTGGTGCGGCACGGGACCATCGGGGCGGCCGATCTGGACCTGTTCCGGTACGCGGACGACCCGGAAACGGCGTTTGGCATGGTGAAGGATCATCTGACCAGTCACTTGCAGCCGGAGACGCCGGAAACCCCGGCGATTTCGAAATCGCGGAACCCGCAGAAGCCGGCGGGGGCGTAAGCTTTAATTCGGATTTCCGCCTTTTGGCTCCTGGCTTCTTTTCGAGCCGGTGCGCGGGCGTCCCCTGTTTCCGGTGGAATTCGATGCGTGCGCCGGCGCGCAATTGGGCCTGCTAGCGGATATTCCGTCTGGCGACTTGCCCGCCGCTATCCCGACCCAGTCTGTACCTGTAAAGTAATACTATATACGTATGATCCGGTCATTCAAGGATGCACGGGCCGAGAAGCTAATGGGCGGCCGGCGCGTTCTTGAAATGGTGAACATCGAAGAACAAGCTCGAACTCGGCTGATCCGGCTCGACTCCGCGACCTCCCTCGCAGACGTGCGAGCCCTTCGCGGCAACCGGCTGGAGGCACTGGGTGGTGGCCGCAAAGGCCAGTTCAGGATTCGGATCAATGACCAATTTCGAATCTGCTTCAAATGGAGTGCGAAAGGACCGACCGACGTCGAAATCGTCGATTACCACTGAAAAGAAGCTGCCGCCAATTCATCCAGGTAGAATCTTGCTTGAGGACCTGAAGGATGAACAGATCAGCATAAACGGCCTGGCGCAGGCGATCCGCGTCCCGGCCAACCGCATCAGCCTGATCGTCAACGAGAAGCGCGGCATTACGGCGGATACGGCCGCGCGGTTGGGACGGTACTTTGGCGCCTCGGCGCAATACTGGCTGAACATCCAGAATCGCTTCGACCTCGACTGTATCGATTGGGCCGCAATCGAGCGGGACGTGATTCCGAAGCAAGTAGCCTGAGAATTCGTTACGGCTCGCCGATGAGCCGGCGGTCACCATGCACTTGTGGCGCTGCGGCTGCTCCTTGAAACGATTTTTGCCTGATAATCACTAAAGGTATAGGGCACCCGTGAAAGGAAACCCCGGACTAACGGCCGGAATCGTCGCGCTACTGGCGTTGGTGGCCCATCTTGCGCTCCCAACAGGACGCGAGGGAGGATCCGCCGGCCAGTCGGGAAGCGGTGGGAAGGCTACGAATGGCGCGGCCCAGGCGGCGGCCGCAGCTGCGCCAGCCTACGACGGCCCCTGGATCGCTACGCGGCATTTCTTCGCGCCGTACGAGCCACCGCCGCCCGCCGTGCAGGCTGCCAACTCGAAGGCCATCGACTTCGCCAACCCTGAAAGTATCCGGAAATGCGCCGACGAGGCGAATTGCCGGGATCGACTACGGCAATATTTCGGATTGCCGCAAGCCGGATCCGGGACCGCCGATGAAATCAAATGCGTACTGGCGCTGGCGCCGGACCCGGTTCACACACGGCTTGCGCTGTTTACGGACCACACCATCGAGGCGATTGGCAAAGGGGCGACTGCGGCCGATTGGGAATTCGCCACGCAGTGGCTCCCCTGGAACGACACAGTCGATCCCAATGAAGGGGATCCCGCCAAAAAGGCGCAAGAGCGCAGTGAAATCGCCTTGCAGGAGAAGCAGCCGGGTGTTCTGGTTTTCCGGCGCGCGGCGGTATCGGCTTCGAAGGCGTACGAGCCGGCTTGGGGCCCGCGCCAGTTGTTGGTCTTTGTGGTTGGTGAAACACCCACGGCGGGCGTGAACCCCAGCCAATTCCAAATCGCGCGCGCCTACATGCAGGCGCTCTGCGGGCCAGGCCAGGATTCCAGGCCTGTCAAAATCGAAGGGCCGACGTTTTCAGGCTCGCTCTATTCGCTGGCTAACTTGATCCTGCAAGACAGGGACAAACTGCATGGAAAAAAATATCAAGTCCACAGCGGCACCGTGCAAAGCTCGGGCGCGGCCAACGATTTCTTGGCCCGTGCGGGAGAGCATGTCGAGTTCCACTCTGCCACCGAAAATCTGGCGGATCAGGACCGGCATTTCCGCGAGGTGCTGCAAACTCTGAGCATACCCCCGCATCAAGCAGCGGTGCTGACGGAGGACGAATCCGCGCTGGGAGGGGCGGCCTTGGTGGCAGCGTCCGGCAACGGCGATGCGGCCCAGCCGGTTCGCGCTTTCCGCTTTCCGCGCGACATTTCGCATCTGCGGGATGCCTATCGCCAGGTGCAACAAGCGGCGAAGCCGGGCAATGCCCCAGTACCCGCCCTGGATTTCTCCATCAAGGATCCCAGCGTGGGCGAGGACAGCGTGCCCATCTATTCCCAAACCCAAACGCCGCTCTCCCAGAATGGCATGATCAACGAGATTACGCGGGCGATACGGCGCGACGGTATCCGGATCGTCTCGGTCAGCGCCACCAACGTGCTCGACTCGTTGTTTTTGGCTGGCGTGTTGCGCAGGCAGTGCCCCAATACCCGGCTGTTGATCCAGAGTGCCGACCTGCTCTTCGTCCAGGCGGAGCAGACCCAGCCTCTGGACGGCGCCCTGTTTCTTACGAGCTATCCCTTGTTTGCCGAAAGCAATCCATGGGAGGACCGGAACGACATGATCGTTTTCCCGGACACCCTCTCAGAAGGCGTATTTAATGCCACTGTTTTATTGTTAACCGGCGAAGAACAACGTCTGCCGGATCTCGCCGATCACGCATGGCAATCGGTCCCCCGTCCGCCGGAATGGCTCCTGATATTGGACCGCAGGGGCTTCATGCCGGTCAGATTCTGGCCCGCCGGAACCTGGATACCGCATCCCCGCAAAGTCAGTCCGCCGGGCGGTCTGGGACTTCTCTCGCTCGCGTTTGTTTTGTTTAGCGCCGCCATCGGCGTTTGGGTTTTCTTCGCGCGGTTTGAAATATCGGAATGCATAGTCTCCTGGCGCGGTTTTTATCTCCTGCTATCCCTGCTGATCCTGGCGGGAATGCAACTCACGATTTGGTTCGCGCGGCCGTCGCCGATGCCGTTGCTGCTCGGCTGCGGCTTGCCGGTTTTGATCGCGGCCATGGCGGGATTTCCATCCGCGCTCCGATTCTTACGGCAGCCGAAAGACTGGCGCCCCAAGATAAGCTCTCTGGCGATAGGGCCGGCGCTGGCCTCGGCGGTAGCGGCGGGGTTGGTGCTGGCGGCCGTTCTGGCCTGGTGGTTCTGTTGCCAGGGCGAAGGCATCCGGAGCCGTTTATTCTCGTTCCGCGCAGGCGAACTACGCTTCGGATCGTCGCCGCTCTGGCCCGTGGTGGCGGCCGCGGCGGCCCTGCTGCTGTGGTGCTTCGCGCACTTGAGGCGGCTTTATTTCGCTTCTTGCGAGCAGCCCGAGATCGGTCCCTTCGTGGATACGGTTCTGCCGGGATGTTTTAAAAGTTCTTATGCCAAGTTCGGTGAATTAGCGGCTTCCGTGCTGGGTCTTCTCGACCAGCGGGTCTGGTTCCGGATCGCCGTATCTATATTGGCGGCCTTGCTGTATCTGTTTCGTATGCAGATTATTTCAAAGTCCGGTGCGATCCTCGGCTCGATCGATGGCGCTACGTACGATGGCCTGTGCATCTCTCTGCACCTTCTGCTGTTGGGACTGCTGCTTTTGACTTGCTGGCAGATTCACTCGTTGTGGAGATCGCTGCGCGATTTTACGACGAGCCTCAGCTTGCTTCCTCTGGCGCGCGCTTTCATCCAGGTGTCCCGCGTGGGCGGCAACCGTCCCCTCTGGGTACGCCGCATCGATCGGCAAGCTTTGGATATTCAAACCGACTCTGTGCTTATCCTCCACGACATGGGTCTGCAAAGCGCGTCTCTGGAGGCAAAGGGACTAAGCGCTGTTTGCGTGAAGCAATGGCAAACCGAATATAGTAATCGGATCGAAGGGGCAGGCAAGGCGCGCCGGGAGCTCTGGCACACTCGCTGCGAGGCACCGAACGAAATATGGAAGTGGATACTGCAACCGGCGTGGGACGCCGAGCCGCTGGTTGGAAAACTGGACGGCGAGGCATCTTCGAAGCCGGAAAAGCTGGCGCCGAAGAAAAAGGAACCGCCAGAAGAGAAAGCAGAAGACCGAAAGGACTCATCGCACGCCTCGGAACACCCGCTCAATATTCCCGGCGACCCTGGCAACGTCGCGGATCTGGCCAGAACTTTCTTAGCCTTGCATTACTCTATGTTCGTGCTCTACGGCGTGCGCCAGATCCAAAACCTGCTGTGGTTCCCATCCATCGGTTTCGTGCTCTTGATGTTTTCGTTGAATTCTTATAGCTTCCAGGCTCCGCAGTGGATCGGACGATTTCTCCTGGTTCTGTTCGCCGCCATCGCTTCGATATTGGGGAAGTGCATGGTGGAGATCGAACGCGATCCGATTCTGAGCCGGATCGCGGGCACCAAGCCTGGCGAACTGGGACCTGCCTTCTATCTCAAGCTGGCCCGCTTCGGCGCACTGCCCATCCTGGGCCTGCTCGCCTGGCAGTTCCCGTGGATTTCAAACTTTCTGCTTTCCTCGATCCAGCCGGCCCTGGAAGCCCTGCAGTGACGGACGCCGCCGTCACGCCGCCGTCACCCAAACTTTCTGCGCCGCCGATCGTCCCAGTTGGACCCGCTGGCCACCCACCCGCAGCGTCAGTGTGTCGTCGGCATTGTGCGTCTCCACGCTTACCCGCGACCCCGGCCGCACTCCCAAGCCTTCCAGATATTCCAACAGCCGCCGGTCGCGCTCGTAAACGCTGGTGACCGCCACGGCCTCACTGGCCGTACTTTCGTCGAGGGTTTTCAAGCCGCGCCGGCGCCGGTCAGCGGGAGTGTCTACGCCCACGCGATTGCCGTGCGGACAGGCTTCTCCAGCGCCGAGCCTCTCCACCAGCTTGCGCTCGAAATCCCCTGAAACGGCGTGCTCCAGTTGCTCGGCCTCTTCGTGGACCTTGTACCACTCCATGCCGAAGATTTCGGTTAGCATGCGCTCGATCAGGTGATGCCGGTTCAAAATGCGATTGGCGATCTCGCGGCCGGCAGCGGTCAGCGTGATGTGGCCCTCCTCGCCCACGTGGATCAGGGCATCGCGCTTCAAACGTTTGATGGCCATGGTCACCGCGGGCGCCGTAACGGTCAACCAACGCGACAGGGTGGCCGCCTTGACGGTTTCGCCTTCGGACTCGGCTTCCGCGATCGCCTTCAGGTAATTTTCCTTGGAAATGGTGATTTTCACGCGCTTGCTCCGATTGTATCGCGCTGTGGGAGAATCTAGAGCGGGACCTATCACTGATGGAGCAACTGCTGGCGGCGGTGCAAGCGGCCCGTGTCTACGACTTGGCGCAGCCTTACTATCCGGGGATGCCGCACCATCCCAACCATCCGCCGTTCCTGTTCGGGTTGAACAAGAAACATGGCGATTACATCGCGCGCAATGGCGCGAGTTCTGCTTCCGAAGGTCTGGCGTTGGGCGGGCACGTGGGCACGCACATCGATGCGCTATGCCATTTTTCGTGCGGCGGCAAGCTGCATGGCGGCGCAGAAGCGGCGGGCCTGCAAACCTATGCGAGCGGGCTCGAGCGGCACACGGTCGATACCATTGCGCCCATCCTGCGCCGCGGAGTGCTGCTGGATATCGCAGGGCAAATGGGAATGGAATCGCTGCCCGCCGATTTCGAAGTAACGCCCGAGCATCTGGACGCCGCCCTAGCAGCGGCAGAAGTGGACGTGCGGTCCGGCGATGTGGTGCTGCTGCGCACCGGATGGGCGCGCTTCTGGGACGATGCCTCGCGCTTCATCGCTCAGGTGCATGGTCCGGGACCGGGCGAGCCTGGCGCGCGCTGGCTTAGCAGCCGGGGCGTCTTCGCCGCCGGTTCCGATACCGTGGCCTTCGAGAAGGTGCCCGATTCCAACATGCCCGTACACGTCCATCTGCTGGTGGAAAGCGGCATACACATTATTGAGTGCTTGAACCTGGAGCAACTGGCGGCCGCGCGGCAGTATGCTTTCTTGTTCGTGGCGACGCCGCTGAAAATCCGCGGCGGCACGGGATCGCCCATCCGCCCGTTGGCCATTGCATGACCCAACCTGCCGATTTCGCCCCCGTCCGCGAAGGGGAACAGATCGACACACAGGCGCTCGCCGCTTATCTGCGGGGCAAGCTGGAAGGCGTCGAAACGGGCCTCGCCGTGCGCCAATTTCCCGGGGGCCATTCCAACCTGACATATCTATTGGAAGCCGGCGGGCGCGAATATGTGTTGCGCCGTCCGCCGTTGGGTCCGGTGGCGCCCAAGGCGCACGACATGGCGCGCGAATATAACGTGCTGGCCGCCGTGCATCCTTTCTTTCCGCAAGCGCCGCGCGTGTTCCTGCTGTGCGACGATCCGTCGGTCATCGGAGCAATTTTCTTCGTCATGGAGCGCCGCCGCGGCTTGGTGCTGCGCCGCGAAATCCCAGCGGAATATGCGGACGATCCCGGCTTTGGGGGACGCGTTAGCGAGGCTTTCGTAGATTGCCTGGCCGCGCTGCACACCGTGGACGTGAATCGTGTAATGCTGGGCAAGCCCGCCGGTTTCCTGGAACGCCAGGTGAACGGCTGGGCGGAACGCTGGCAGCGCGCGCAAACCGAGGCGCTGCCGCAAATGGATCAGCTCATCCGTTGGCTACGGGACCGCCTGCCGGAATCGCCGCCGCCTACGCTGGTGCATAACGATTATAAGCTCGACAACCTGATGCTGGACGCGCGCGATCCCGGCCGCGTGGAAGCCGTGCTGGATTGGGAGATGGCCACTGTGGGCGATCCGCTGGTGGATCTGGGCTGCGTGATGTGTTACTGGCCGGAGGCCTGCGATCCGCCCGTACGGCGCGATGCGCTCAGCGTCATCACCACCCTTCCGGGCTGGTTCACCCGCGCGCAGCTTGTGCAGCGCTATGCGCGCATCACGGGGCGGGATGTTTCCGGCCTCGGCTATTATGAAGTGTTCGGGATTTTCAAGATCGCCGTGGTCCTTCAGCAAATCTATTTCCGATATCACCGCGGGCAGACGCGCGACGAGCGCTTTCGCAACTTCGACCAGCGCGTGCGCGGACTCGTGGAGATTGCGGCCGCGCTGGCCGAAACAGGTGCGGAGAGAGCCGGTTGAGTTCCCTCTATCTGATTCGTCACGGCCAGGCGGGCACCCGCGGGCACTACGATGCGCTGTCGGATTTGGGCCACCAGCAAGGTTATCTGCTGGGTCGGCATCTAGCGGCGCAGAAGGTGCCATTCAAGGCGTTGATCGCCGGATGCCTGAATCGCCAGCGGCAGACGGCCGAGGAAGTTTGGCGCGCCTACCGCGAGGCGGGCGTCGCGGTTCCCGATATCGTTTCCGAACCCAACTGGAATGAGTTCGACATGACCGCGGTGTTCAGCGAGTTCGCGCCTTTGTTGAGCGAGGCCGACCCGCGGTTCAAACAGGATTACCAGGAATTGATGCGAAAGCTGGAGGACGAGCGATCGCCCATCCACCAACAATGGACGGATTGCGATACGCAAGCGATGCGCGCCTGGATGGAAGGCCGCTATCCGTGCCGCACGGAGCCGTGGGCGGCTTTCCGCCAACGGGTGCTGAGCGCGCGCGCATCGCTGGGTGCGTATCAGCCGGGCGACGCGGTGGCTGTCTTCACGTCCGCCACGCCGATTTCGATCTGGTCGGCGGCGGCGCTCGACGTCGCGGAGGGCAATATCATGAGACTCGCCGGCGTGATGTACAATTCGGCCGTCACCACCTTGCGCCTGCGCGACGACGACCTGATGCTGTTCACCTTCAACGGCGTGCCGCACTTGGCCGAGCCGCACTTGCGCACCTTTCGGTAATCGCTATGCGAATCATAGAAACCATCGAAGAACTGCAATCCTTAATAGGCCAGGAGGTCGCAGTCGGCGATTGGATGCCAGTCGAGCAATCGCGCATCGACGCCTTCGCCGATGCCACCGGCGACCACCAGTGGATCCACCAGGATGTGGAACGCGCCAAGACCGAATCGCCCTTCGGCCAAACCATCGCGCACGGATTCCTGACGCTGTCGCTGCTCAGCCAGCTATCGCACCAATGTTTCGAGATCCGCGGCGATTTCAAGATGCGGATCAATTATGGGCTGAACCGTGTACGCTTCCCCGCCCCGGTGCTGGCGGGGGCGCGCATCCGCCCGCGCTTCACCCTCCAATCGCTGGAGCAGTTCGACGCGGGGTATCAGGCGGTATGGGTAGTCACGATCGAGGTGGAAGGCGGCCGCAAGCCGGCGCTTTACGCCGAGTGGGTCGTGCGTCTGTACGCTTAGCGTCCAACCGGCCTAGCCAACCACACAACTGTGCCCCTGCCAACCAATCTGCGTGACACGCCCGTTTTCCACCAAAACGGGCACTGAGCGCTGGCCGCCCGCGAGAGCTTTCATCCGTTCCAAAGCGTCCGCGTCGCTCTCCACGTCGTATTCCACGAAGTCCAAATTTCGTAATTCGAGCCAGTCGCGCATTTCCTGCGTGTAGGGGCAACGCGCGGTGCCGTAGAGCTCGAGTGCTGGGCTAGGCATGCTTCTGGCCATTATCGTAGCAGATCGGCAGATTCGGGCGCTTGCCGCTGGGCGCCGCCGAGTGCTACGATAGGTGAAGACACCTGTGCAAGCGTTGCCCGCATCCGGCCAAATCAGGCCCGAAACTCGCCATGTCCTCGAAAACAAAGGAGTAAACCCTAACTAATGGCTTCCAATAACTATTCCCAAGGCGCCCAGGTAGAGCATGACAAATTCGGCTTGGGAACTGTGCTCACCAGCAATGACGAGCGTATTGTGATCAAATTTGACGATCACGGTGAAAAGAAGTTTGTGACCCCCATGGTAGTGGGACAGTTGAAAAAGAGCGACCGGCAACCGCCGGCGGAGAAACGCGCCTCTCGCGCACGGAAACCCAAGGCCGCAGCCGCGCCCGTGCACTAGAGCCGCCCAAAAGGAATTCATTTGAACGCCCGAGCAAAACGTCTATTTGAAGAAGCCCGCAAGAAGAACCCCGATCTGAAGATGCCTTCGGAGACGGCTCCTGCCACCGAGTTATCCGACGACGATCTGGCTCTGATCAAGCAGGGGGTTGGCGACAAGAGCAGCCGGTCCGGCGGCCAGGGTGCCGCGGACGGCGGAGCGGGCGACGGCCCGCGTGAGCAAATTGGCTCCGTGGTTACCTACTTCGAAGCCAAAGGTTTCGGCTTTCTGCGTCCGGATGACGGTGGCCGCGACGTGTTCTTCCATGTCTCGCGCCTCGCCGAAGGCGACCCCACTACACTGAAACCGGGTACCCGTCTGCAATATGAACTTGGGATGGATCGGACGGGCAAACTGGCCGCCAGCAGCGTGCGCATCGCACCTCCAGCCGAAAGCTCGACGTCTTAGTTTTCTTGGTTCGGTTCGGAAGACCCTTACCCTTTCGGGCGCCGGGGAGGTTGCTTCAGGGGTCTTTTATTTAGAGGTTAGTCTCGCTTTGGTGGGAGTTGCCTCCCCGGCTTAATTCCAATATTAGAATATCCGGCTCTGGAAAGCAAGAGATTTTTATACTTTTTGGTATCGTGCGCCAAATGTGTGAGGAATCACACGATCAACTCTACCGAATCACATAGCGTCAGCCTTTAGGCGCTTCCTCGCCCTTTACTTCTACGCCGGCCCAATCCTCAAGCACCTTGATAGTGGCGCAGATGTCCTCCTCTCCATGCCCCATGGCGATGGCGGCCTGAAACATTTGTCGCGTAAGCGCGGTCAGCGGCACCGGCACGCCCAGTTCGTTGGCCGAGTCCAGCATCAGGCCGATGTCCTTGTGCATCCACTTCACCGAGAAGGCCGGATCGAAGGCGCGGCGCAGAACCAGCGGCGCCTTGGCGGCGACCAGCCCGGACTTCGCGGCGCTGTTGTTGAGGATGTCCAACATCATGTCGAGGTCCACACCGGCTTTGGCGGCCAGCACCATCCCCTCGTTGAAGCCTTGCAAGAGGTTCGAAAGGATCAGGTTCTGGGAGAGTTTGGCGTGCAGTCCCATGCCCGGCCCTCCGCAATAGTAGAAGCGCTTGCCCATCACGTCCAGATACGGGCGGACGCGTTCGAATACTTCGCGGTCGCCGCCAATCATGAAAGTCAGCGTGCCGCCTTCCGCGCCGGATTTGGATCCGGTACAGGGTGCGTCGAGAAAATCCACACCCTTGGCGGCAAGCGCCTGGCCGATCTGCCGGCTGATGGTGGGCGCAATGGTGCTGGCATCCGCCACAACCGTCCCGGGGCGCGCGCCTTCGATAATGCCATCCTTGCCCAGGATCGCCTCGCGCGACATCGCGGTATCGCCCACGATCAAGAAGACGACGTCCGCATTTTCCGCGACTTCCTTCGGCGTGGAGCAGAAGCGGCCTTTCTCCGCGGCGGCCAGTTCGCGCGCTTTCGCGGCACTGTGCGACCAGAGCGCCACCTCGTGACCCGCCCGCAGAAGATTCCGGGCCATCGGATAGCCCATGATGCCAAGTCCTAAGAAACCTAATTTAGCCATCTCCGAATTGTAAGCCGAGTGCGGCATGTGCGACAATTTGCGTTCGATGAAACCCGCCGTATTGGTCACCAAACGCATTTTTCCCGAGGCCATCGCCTATCTGAAGGAGCACGCCGAGCTGGACTACGTCGAATCGGACGACGGCATGAGCGCGGAAGAACTGGCCGTGCGCATCCGCGGCAAACAGGCCGTGGTGAGCCAGCTTATGAACAAGTTCACGCCGGAGGTGCTGACCACCTTGGAAGGCGTCAAGGTAATCGCCAACGTGGCCGTGGGCTACGACAACGTCGACGTGCCGGCGGCCACGCGTCTCGGCATTATGGTGACGCACACGCCGGACGTGCTTACGGATACCACAGCCGATTTCGCATTCGCGCTGCTGATGGCGGCGGCGCGGCGCGTGGTGGAGGGCCACTATTACGTACACTCCGGGCAATGGACCAAGTGGCGGGTGGACCTGCTGTTGGGGCAGGATATACATCACCGCACCCTGGGGATTCTGGGCATGGGGCGCATCGGCCAAGCGGTGGCGCGGCGCGCGAAGGGCTTTTCGATGCGCGTCATTTACCACGATACGCAGCGCGCGCCCGAGGCTGTGGAGAAAGAGCTGGGACTGGAACCGGTCAGCGCCGAAGAATTGCTGCGGGAGTCGGATTTCGTGAGCCTGCACGTGCCGCTGATGCCCGAAACGCGCCACCTGATTGGCGCGCGCGAACTGCGCATGATGAAGCCCACGGCCATTCTGGTGAATGCGGCGCGCGGGCCGGTGGTGGATGAGCCGGCCCTTGCGGAGGCGCTCGAACAGCGCGTAATTGCTGGCGCGGGCCTGGACGTATATGAAAATGAGCCGCGCGTACATCCGCTGCTGCTGAAGCTGGAAAACGTGGTGCTGGCGCCGCACATCGCCAGCGCCTCGGTGGACACGCGGCGCAAGATGTCGATGATGGCGGCCGAGAACGCGGTGGCGGCGATCGAGGGGCGGCGTCCGCCGAATTTGCTTAATCCGGAGGTGTGGGAGCGAGCGGCTAAGTAATTTGGGCGATGCGCAGTTCCATGTGGACGTTGGCGCGCGCATAGGGCGAAGGCACGATCCGATCTTCTGGAATGTGCGTGAATCCCACAGACTCATACAACCGAATCGCCGCCGCGAGTTTTCTATTCGTCTCCAGATATAGACGCGTGGCGCCGGCGGCGCGCGCCTCCGCAATGGTCTTTTCGAGCAACCGGCGTCCAATCCCGGCCCCCTGGCACGATTCCGTTACCGCCATCTTGGCCACCTCAAACTCGCCCGGACCCATTGCCAAGAGAGCGCAGCAGCCCACCGTCTCGCCCTGCCGCACTGCCAAGAAGATTCTGCCGCCGCAATCCAGGATCGTTCTTCGCGGTTCGGCGAGTATGCTCTCGTCCTTGCGTTCCATGGCGAAGTAACGCAGGATCCACTCTTCGTTGAGACTGCGGAAGGCAGCCTCGTCTCCCGGCATGAACTCGCGCACTACGACTTCGCGATCGCACTCATGCATCGGCCCGCTCATAAGCCCCCTGCTACTTGCCGGCGGCTGGCGCGCTCCCGCCCGCACTGAAGTAGCCCTCGTTCTGAATCTTCAGATTCAAATCGCGGGTGACGTCGTCCATCCAGGTCTTGAAGTGCGCCTGCTTCAGCTCGTTGATCACCTCTTCCTGTACCTCGGCGAGGGGCTGCACCCCGACTTCTTCGGCGCGGAACAGATAGAAGCCGTTCGGCTGTTTGACAGGCTCACTCACCTCACCCTGTTTCAGTGCGAAGACAGTGCCGCGGATGGCGTCCGGAAGATTATCGGTGCTGCGCAGAGTGCCGAAGTCGCCGTCTTTCGCGGCGGAGACGGGATCTTCGGAATTTTCTTTCACCAGCTTTACGAAATCGGCGCCGCCGGTAATGGCGGCCAGCAGCTTCAGGGCCTTGGCCTGCGCGTCGGCTTCGGTGCGCTTCGGTTCGTTGACGCCGGCCGCCGGCGGGTCCGCGGAAAAGCGTATATAAATCGCCCTGACCTTAACCTGTGTGAAACGGTCTTTGCGTGCGTTGTAAAAACTTTGCACCTCGGCGGGCGGCACGGTGATAGTGGTCAGCACTTCGTGCAATTGCGCGTTCATCAGCAGATACATGCGGTTGAAAGCCAATGCTTCGTGGGTGGGACTTTGCTGGTCGAGCTTGGCCTTCTCGGCCATTTCCGACAGACGATGCATCAAGGCGAACTGCTGCACGAATGCCTTGCGGTCGCGCCGCGCAGCCTGAGCCATGTTCGGAGGCATGGCCGCCAGGAAGCTGTCGAGCTCGCCGACTGTGAGGTTGCGGCCGTCGCCGAAAGTGGCCACCACGGTGTCCTGCGGCATGGCCGCGGGAGCCGGCGCCGGAGAGGCCGGGGACGCCGCCTGTGGGGCTGCGGACTGCGCCCACACGGAGGCGGCAAAGAGGAAAAACAAATAAGATTTCATGAGGTTTAGTAACTTCCCATTTTAGCCTAAAGGGCGGGCGGCGCGCGGTGGACTTGCGGTATTATAGGGCAATTCAGCTACAAGGAGTGTGCCATGACCGCTGCCGCCCGTAGCGTTCTCGCTTTCCCGATTGCGTTTTTCCTTTTGACCGCGCAGGATCCTCCGCCCACACCGTCCGAACCGCCGGCCGGTGCAGAGACCGGCGCTATGCCCCGCCTGCCGATGGGATCGTCGTCGCAACAGCCGCAAGCCTATGACAAGGTAATCACCAAGGACGCCAAGTCCAAGACCGGCGTGTTCACCGTACACGAGATCAAGGATAAGTACTACTACGAGATTCCGAAGTCCGAACTGAACCGCGAATTTCTTTTCGTGACGCAGATTGCGCGCACCACGCTGGGCGTTGGCTATGGCGGCCAGTTTGTTTCCGAGCGGGTGGTGCGCTGGGAGCGCCATGCTGACAAAATCAATCTGCGGGAAGTGAATTACGAAGTGGTGGCGGATCCCAAGACGCCCATCTCGCTGGCCGTGCAGGCCGCCAATAACGACAGCATCGTGATGAGTTTTCCCATTGCCGCTTTCGGCAAGGAACCGGGCACCGATAAAGATAAAGACAAAGATAAAGAAAAAGAGAGTACGGAAGCGAAAGACGAACCGCCTTCCGAAAAGCCGGCCAAAGACGCCGCGGCGAAACCGGCAGCAGGCAAGCCCGCCAAGCCCGCCAAGCCCGAAATCAAAGAGTACAAGGAAACCGGCCACGAACCTTCCATCATCATTGAAGTGACCCGCCTGTTCACCAGCGACGTGTTCGAGCTGAGCGCGCGGCAGCGCCTGAACGCCAGCACCATGGACGCCACCCGTTCGTATATTGAACGCATTTCGCCGTATCCGGAAAATATCGAGGTGGAATCCACACACACCTACACGCGTATGGCTACGCCCGCCGGAGCCGCACGGACGGAGAATCCGATAACCGTCGGAGGCATGCGGCCGGGAAGCGCGACCGTGGTGCTGCATCACAGCATGGTGAAGCTCCCCGAACATCCCATGACGCCGCGCCTGTTTGACGAGCGCGTGGGCTATTTCTCGGTGCGCCAGATGGATTACAGCCGCGACGAGCAGCGCGCGCCGAAGCGCACCTACATCACGCGCTGGCGGCTGGAAAAGAAAGACCCCGGCGCAGCGCTCTCGGAGCCTGTGAAGCCTATCGTTTACTACATCGATGCGGCCACTCCTACTAAGTGGGTGCCTTACATGATCCGCGGCGTGGAGAGCTGGCAGAAAGCCTTCGAAGCGGCCGGCTTTAAGAACGCCATCATCGCCAAGCCCGCTCCCACCGCGGATCAGGATCCGAATTTCAGCCCGGAGGATGTGCGTTACTCGGTGATCCGCTGGCTGCCGTCCACTATCGAGAATGCCATGGGGCCGCACGTTTCGGACCCGCGCACCGGCGAGATCCTGAACGCGGACATCCAGTTCTATCACAACGTGATGAACTTGCAGCGGGATTGGTACTTTTTGCAGGTCGGGCCGCTCGATCCGCGCGCCCAAAAGCTGCCCCTGCCTGACGACCTGATGGGCCGCCTGGTCGAGTTCGTCTGCGCACACGAGGTCGGGCACACACTCGGCTTCCAACACAATATGAAGGCCAGTTCCCTGTACCCGCAGGAGAAGGTGCGCGACAAGGAGTGGGTCAAGAAAATGGGACACACGCCATCCATAATGGACTACTCGCGCTTCAACTACGTGGCGCAGCCCGAGGATGGAATCGACGTGGCCGATCTGGTGCCGACCGTGGGGCCGTACGATATTTGGGCGACGCGTTGGGGTTATCAGCCGATTGCGGACGCGAAGGCGCCCGACGACGAAAAGTCGACGCTCGACGAGTGGGCGCGGGAGCAGGATAAGACGCCCTGGTATCGCTTCTCAACGGCGGGTGCGGCCGGTTCCGATCCGGGCGAGCTGACGGAAGCCGTGGGGGATGGCGATGCGCTGAAATCCACCGCGCTGGGGGTCAAGAATCTGCAGCGCGTGGCGCACATGATGCTGACCGCCACCACCACGCAGAAAGGCGATCCCTACGAGGATCTGTCCGAGTTGTATGGCCGCATGCTGGGTCAGTGGACGCTGGAGATGAACCACGTGGTCGCGCTGGTGGGCGGGCTCGAGTCGCAGCAGAAGAACATCGGCCAGGAGGGCGTCGTCTTTACGCCGGTGGCCAAGGTGCGCCAGGCGGCGGCGGTGGCGTTCCTCAACGACAACGCATTTGCGACGCCGCAGTGGGCCATCGACAAGGAGATCTTGCGCCGCATCGAGCCGCTGGGCGCGATCAACCGGGTGGGCAGCGCGCAACGCTCGGTGCTGGGAAATCTGTTGAACAGTGCGCGCTTCGCCCGTCTGGTCGAGCAGGATGCGTTGGATGGGTCGGCGGCCTACAAGCCGGTCGATTTTCTGGCCGCCGTGCGGCATGGCATCTGGCGCGAGATCGAAACGCCGCAGGCGACCATCGACGCGTACCGGCGGCAATTGCAACGCAATTATCTGGACCTGGTGAATACGAAGATCAATGGGTCTGCACCGACGCTTCCCGCGGGGTTGCCGGCCGGATTTCCTATCGCGATATTCGCTTCAAGCGGAGACGAGAAACCGTTCTACCGCGGCGAACTGCACGCGTTGAGTGCTTCGATCGCCGCCGCGATTGCGCGGACGACGGATCGCACCACGCGCGTGCATTTGGAAGGCGCGCGCGACCAGATCGCCCGGATACTGGATCCAAAGTTCAATCCGATGCAGGGGTCGGGAGCGGCGGAGATTCGGATCTTTGGGGATCGGTGGTCGGGGGTGTCGCTGTCCAGTCCGGACGGCGATCCCAACGCTCCCTGGCAGCAGGTCGAGGACTGCTGGCCGGACTATGAGATGAGGCCGTAAGTTTTCGCCTCTAACCCGCTCGCGTTCGAGAATGCGCTTAACATCGCGCTTGCCATGCAGAATCCGAATGACGCGGATTACGTCTCCATCCACAAGGCAGTAAATCCGGATCGCCTCAAATCCAGTGACAGGCCACGAGCAGGTTTTGAAAGATGCGGGTTGCTCAAACGATAGTGCGGACCCACAAAACGATGGTCGAGCACCGATTGAACTCTGAGTGACGAGGTAATAGCGGAACTGGCGCACCACATCGTGGCTGGCGGCTTGCCGATACGAAAGTTTCACGAACGCCGGCTGGATTTATGCTCGGCGAGCAGCGCGTTGGTTTGCGTGCTTACCGAATGCCAGAACTCGTTCTCGGAGAGATCCTTCGATGCCAGCCCCTCGGCAAGCAAGGCTTCCAATTCTTCCTGCGTGCCAGCAAAAGCCTGGTAGAACCAGGCGCTGTTGTTCGGGCGTAAGATGAATCGTCATCGCCTGTTGCTCCTGGTGCTCACTCCCTTCAGAGTACGGGAAAATCCCGGCTCACGCAATTGGCCGATGGACGGGAGCGTATCCAGTCCCCTTATGCCGAGTGCCGGCGCCAGTACCGATACACAGGGATGCCTGCCAGCAGAATCAGCAATCCCGCCGCGCTATTGGCCGGATACGCCGCAATGGTGCTGGCTACGATGCCGGCGCAAACCAATACGAACGCCGCAGTGGTATAAGGATGTCCCGGCGCGCGATAGATGCCCGCTGGCGGGCCGGCCCGATCGCGGCGGCGAAAGACGAAGAGCGCGGCGGCGGTAAACGCGAACGAGATGAAATCCACCGAGATGACGTAGTTCAGAATCTGCTCATAACGTCCCGAAAGGGAGATCACGGTCGCGAATACACCCTGCAGCACGATGGCCACCACCGGCGCTCCGGTGCGCGGCGAAAGCCAACCTACGCGCGCGAAGAACAGCCTGTCGCGCGCCATCGCATAATAGACGCGCGGCGCCGTTAGAATCCCTTGGCTCAAGAAACCCAGCGTCGAAACCGCGATCCCCACGGCGAGCCATTCCGCGCCGCGCGCGCCCAGCGCTACGCGCATCACCGACGATGCCGGTGTGTGAGAGGCCGCCAGACCCGCCGGTCCCAGCACACGGAGACACACATAGTTCACCGATAGGTACAGCGCAATCACACCGATGACGCCGGCGACCAAGCCGCGCGACAGATCCCGCCGCGGGTCGCGCATCTCTCCGGCCACAAAGGTGGACGTTTGCCACCCGCCATAAGCGAACGCCACGGGAATCATGGCTGCGCCGATGGCACGCAGCAGGCCGAATGAAACGGGCCGGTCGAGCAGCGGTAGAGGATGCACCACGCCGCCGCCCATCGCGATCCCGACCACTACCAGGGCGGCGATGGCGCCGGATTTCAGCAGCATCATGGCGCTTTGGACGTTGCTGCCCGCGCGCACGCCCAGGCAATTGATGGCGGTCAGGCCCAGCAGCGCGGCGGCGGCAATCGGCCCGTCGCCGGTGCGCAGGCCCGTGATCTCGCGATAGTATTTGGCGAAGGTGACCGCCACCGCCGCCATGCCGCCGGTCTGCGTGACTAACAGCAGAACCCATCCATAGATGAAGGCCACGGCCGGATGGTAGGCTTCCCGCAGGTACAGATATTGGCCGCCGGAATCCGGCATGCGGGTGGCCAGTTCCGCCCAGATGAAGGCGCCGGCCATGGCCAGCGCGCCGCCGATGAGCCAGACGCCCAGAATCAGCAGGGGTGTGTGGACCTGCTGCGCGACCACGTAGGGATTAATGAAGATTCCGGAGCCGACGATGCCGCCCATGACGATCATAGTGGCGTCGAAGAAACCGAGCTGGCGGCGCAGTTGGGGAGCCGGCAAGTTGCATAACGTAGCACGATGGAAGGGGAGCTTCGTTCGTTGCCACTGGCTGTGGTTCGTGCGCAATTGTGTCGGATTGGGCCGGTGGATGACAGGGACATTACCCTGCCCCGGCGGTTTCGCCGAGTATGCCATAATTCAGGTTTGCGCGCCACCGCAAGCTGGCGAAGAAGGCAGCGTGAACGACACCGCGACCGAGGATCGTAAGGAAACTCTGGCCCAGTGGCTGGGACTGAACCGCGCGACGCTGGCCGTGCTGGTAGTCATCGGCTGCCTAGGCCTCAGCGAGGAAATCTGGAGCGACTTCCTGTCGCTGCACCTGCGGGATCGCGTGGCGGCGCTGACTCCGGCGGGCGCGGTCCTGGAGGCGGCGACCATCATGGGGTTCATTGCCTTCGGGAAGAATCTGCTGGAAGGCTTCGGTTACATCATTGGCGGAACGGTGGCGCACCGGATGGGCGCGCGCCTGGCGCTGGCGGTTTCGGCGGCGCCCATGGCCATCGGGTTCACGGTGATGCTGGCTTCCGGCAATCCTTGGGCGATCGCATGCAGCGCGCTGCTGATGACGAGTTGGGAGCCGCTATCGGTGCCTGCGACGTTCGAAGTGGTGGGGAGCGAGGTGCCGAAAAACCGCAGGACAATCGCGTTCGCGGTGCAAAGCATTCAGAAGCGGTTGCCGAAGGTGATCGGGCCGATCGGCGGCGGCATCGTATTCGCGGCGGTGGGCTACTGGCTGAACCTAACACTGGCGCTGGCGCTGGTCGGTGTGGCGGTTATTCTGCAACTGACTCTGATGCGGCGGATGCGGCCGAAGGCGGATCCCGTGCCTGTGCCAGCCGCCAAGGTTCTGAAAGAGATGCCGCGCAATCTGCGCCTGCTGCTGAGCGCGGAGATATTCATTCGCTGGAGCGACTGGTTCGCACGGGACTTCGCGGTTCTCTACATAGTCAACCTGCTGGTCACGCGTTGGGGGTTTGGCGAAGCCGCCGCCGCCAGGAACGCCGGGTATCTGCTTGGGGTCATGGGCGTCACCGCGATTGCGACTTACATTCCCATGGCTAAGTGGGTGGACCGGTCGCCTTCACCGCGGCCTTTCATTGGGACTACTTTCCTGATGTTCTCCCTGTTTCCCATTTGCCTGGTGCTGCTGCCCAAGCTTTGCGCGCGCGCGGGACTGCCGGTCATGACGGGTCTGGTGCTGGCCTACACGATCAACGGACTGCGCGAAGTGGGGGAGCCTGCACGCAAAGCTTTGATCGCATCCGGCTTTCGGCCGGAGGTTCGCGCGCGCGCGGTGGGGCTTTATTGGGGCATGCGCTCGTTCGCCTTTTGCCCCGCCCCGCTGGTGGCCGCGCTGCTCTGGCATCGGATTGGTCCGGACTACACCTTTCTGATTGGCGGCGGCGTCGGCCTGCTCGGCACTCTGTGGTACGCGATCAGCGGCCGTCTTGGCGCGGGGGCAGCCGGAAAAGCCTAAATCAATTATGAGATCGAAAAATTCGACAACCATCCTGGCGGCAATGGCATGCGCGGTAATGGGCGGCTGCGGGCCGCATGCAGACTCCGAAAAAACCTTAGTCATTTACCATCACGGGTCGCCGACTCCAGCCATCGAGGCGGCGCAAAAAGTATTCGAGGCCAAGTATCCGGACATCAAAGTCCTGCGCGAGAAGGACGACGCCCTGGCGAACATGCGCAAGGTGACCGACCTGGGTAAGTTCGCGGACCTGGTATACACCGACGACTATTCCATCATCCCGCCGGTCATGTTTCCGAAATACGCCGATTTTTGGATCAGTTACGCACACGACAAGATGACCTTGGCCTACGCCGCCAACTCAAAATACGCGGCGGAGATCAACGCAGGCAACTGGTACAAGATACTGCAAAGGCCGGATGTGAAGTGGGGAATCGCGGACCCCAATGCGGGACCGGATGGCTACTTCTCACTCGGCCAGATCATGCTCTCGAATATCTACTACAAGAGCGACATTTTCAAAGACCTGGTGGCCTCGAATACCGCCATTACGGCGACTGAATCGGCTGGGCGGTATACGATCGATTGCCCGGAGAATCTCAATCCGAAATCGCCTAAAGTAGTGATACGTCCGGATCCCGAGACGCTATATCCGATGATCCTGTCGGGAGAGATCGACTATGCGTTCGGATATATGGGATCGGTCATCGGCGAGGGACCGGAGGGCATCCGGATGGTGGATTTACCCCCACAGGTGGATCTGTCGGACATGTCGCTGGTGGCAAGCGTTTACAACCGAGTGACGATCAATATGTTCAGCGACAAGCCGGACCGGAAAATATCCGTCACCCTGGGAGCTAAGGCGAATGGACTGACTATTCCGTTGAACGCCCCGAACAAGAAGGCCGCGGTCGATTACCTTCAGATATTTCTGGGTAAGACGGGGCAGGACGCACTCACGCGCGTGCACATCACGCCGCTGGTTCCGGCCGTGACCAACGACCTGAGTAAGGCGCCCGAGGCGTTGCGTCCCCTGCTGAAGCAGGCACAGTGAAGAGGTGAGCGCCACGGCGAAAACACGGGCCGAACGCTTCAAGTACCGGCAAGTTTCCGCCTTCAGCCATCTGCTGGTTTTCCTGCCGCTGGCGATCGTTTTTCTGCTGTTTCGCAGCTACGCGATTGCGGCTGCGATCGTGGCGGCGGGCATTCTGTCCGCGTGGCTGGCGGGCAAACCGCGCCCCCGCAAGAGCGATAGGCTCCTCATCGTTTTCTCCATCATGGGTGGACTTCTGATTCTGTTTATCGTGCTGCCCATTCTGAATCTTCTGTTCACGACCGAGCCTGCACGTATCTTGGCGATGGCGCGCGATGCATCGGTCCAAAGCGCGCTGTTCCTAACATTAAGCGCGGCGGGCGCGGCCACGGGGATTTCATTGGTGTTCGGGATTCCCTTGGGTTATGTTCTGGCCAGGGAGCAATTCGCCGGGAAGGCCGCCGTGGAAGGCATCGTGGATATGCCGGTGGTCATCCCGCACACCATTGCGGGCATCGCGCTCCTGTTTATTTTCGGACGCGGCGGAATTGTGGGCGCACCGCTCAACGCCAATTTTCACGTGATCTTGAGCGATTCTTTTTGGGGAATTGTGCTGGCCATGGTCTTCGTGGGTATGCCGTTCGTGGTGAATCACGCGCGCGACGGTTTTATGAAAGTGGATCCGCGGATGGAGAACGTGGCGCGCAGCCTCGGCGCAAGCATGCCCGGGGCATTCTTCCGTGTCACTCTCCCACTGACTTGGAGGGCGTTGCTTTCCGGCGCCATTATGACATGGGCGCGGGCCATCAGCGAGTTCGGCTCCGTGGCAGTGATCGCCTACTATCCCAGGACCATCAATACGCTGTTGTTCGAGTGGTACAACTTCTTCGGCTACACCTACACGAAGCCTTTGGCCGCTCTGCTGCTGCTGGTCGCGCTGGCAATATTCGTGACTCTGAGGGCGGTGCCCCGGCTGACGAGAGCGGAACATGATCAGACTTGAGCATGTCAGCCGCGGTTGGCCAGAATTCTCCATACGGGATGTGACGCTTGAGGTGAAGGAGGGCCAATACCTAACGATCGTGGGCCCGACGGGCGCGGGCAAGACCCTGTTGCTGGAACTCCTGCTGGGTATTCACCACCCGGACCAGGGGCGCATCTTCGTGGGCGGGGAGGATGTCACGGTGCTGCCGCCGGAGAAACGCGGCATTGGCATGGTCTACCAGGACTACCTGTTGTTTCCGCACCTGAACGTGGAGCAGAACCTGGCCTTCGGTCTGCGGTACAGGCGGGAAACGCGCGAATCGGCACGGCGCAAGGTACAGGAGACGGCCCGCTTGTTGGGCATCGATCACCTGATGCACCGTTACCAATACACGCTGAGCGGGGGCGAAAAGCAGCGGGTCGCCATGGGACGCGCGCTGGTCACGGAGCCTCGGGTGCTCCTTCTGGACGAGCCGTTAAGCGCTCTGGACCGCAGTACCGCCCGGCGGCTGCGTAGCGAGCTTAAGTCTTTGCATGTGTCGAAGAAACTCACTATTCTGCACGTCACTCACGATCTGTCCGAAGCGCGGCAGATGGGCGACGCCATTGCCCTGATCAACGATGGGCGGTTGGACTTCCTGGGGAGCGCGGCGGATTTGCTGCGGCGTCCGCCGACCCTGTTTGCCGCCAATTTCATAGGCGCCGTCAATGTATATAGGGCGAGGGTCGTCACGGGAGAGGATGGTCAGGAACAGGTGGTTGCGGGTCCGATCGTAGCTCGAGCGGGTCGGGATGGCGCGTGCGGCACGGGAATGGTTCACGTGATGGTTCATCCCGACGAGGTCGGGCTGCTGTCCGGCGAAACGGCGGACGGGCCGAACATGCTGGCCGGAGAAATCATGGGGGTCGCGGACGAGGGGAATTACGTGGAGGTATCGATTCGGGTTGCGGATCTGCCTGAGCCGGTTACGGTCCATATCAGCCGGCACGCGGCACGGGATCGGATGCCGGAACTTGGCGCCAGAGTGACTGCGGATGTGGGGCACGCAATACATGTTCTGTATGGATGAGTGCCTGCAAGAAAGAGGCCGGCTGAAAGCCGGCTGCGGGCAGGATTGCCCGCCCTCCAGCGTCCTTAAATCGCCGTTGAATGCGGAAAAGCGTCCGGTCGCTTTCGGCAACTCAGAACTCCTCCCGTTTGTGTGGTTTAATGGGAATCTTGCTCATGCTGGACACGGTGCGTAGAAAATGGCGGGCGGCGCATCTGCGGACGCGCGAACTGGGCATGATCTGCAAAGGCCTGGTGTCCACGGACCATCCGATCCTGGCCCACATCATCCCGATGCGCCGCTGCAACCTGGCGTGCACCTATTGCAACGAATTCGACGACCATTCCAAGCCGGTGCCGCTTGAAACCGTGTGCCAACGCCTCGATCATCTGGCGGCGCTGGGCACCACCATCATCACCATCAGCGGGGGCGAGCCCTTGCTGCATCCGGATCTGGACCAGATCGTGGCGCACATCCGCCGCCGGCACATGATTGCGGGGATGATCACGAACGGCTACCTGCTGACCGCCGAGCGCATCAAACGGCTGAACCGGGCAGGGTTGGACCACCTGCAGATCAGCATCGACAACGTCACGCCCGACGAGGTCTCGAAGAAGAGCCTGAAGGTGTTGGACAAGAAGCTTCAACTTCTGGCCGAGCACGCCGATTTTCACGTGAATATCAATTCCGTGGTGGGCGGCGGCATTCGCAATCCGCAGGATGCGCTGGTGGTGGGCAAGCGCGCGGTGGAACTGGGTTTCACTTCTACGGTGGGCATCATCCACGACGGCACAGGGCAGTTGCAGCCGCTATCCCCGGCGGAGCGCGAAGTATACGCAGCCATGCGCGGCATGGGGAAGAGCAGCTATGCGCAGATCAACTATTTTCAGGACAATATTGCGCACGGCCGGGAGAATCAATGGCGCTGCCGGGCGGGGGCGCGCTATCTGTACATCTGCGAAGACGGCCTGGTGCATTACTGTTCGCAGCAGCGCGGATATCCCGCCAAGCCGCTGGCCGAATACACGGTGGCGGACATCCGGCGCGAGTTTCTGACGGAAAAATCCTGCGCGCCACGGTGTACGGTGGCCTGCGTACACCAGATTTCATACGTGGATTTCTGGCGCGCGCCGCAGACCCTGGACGCGGCAGGCATGCCGCAAACGGGCGACCGCCTGGTGCAGATCCGGTGACGGTTTTCGACGGCGCCCCACTTTCACACGCTATTAACAATTCTGTTGTATAAAACAAGAATGGATCGCAGAACATTTTTGAAAGCCACAGGCGGCCTGGCCGCCGGCACCGCCCTTAGCCCCGCCATGTTGCGGGCCGCCACCTCGCAGATCAAGCATATCGTCGTGGCGATGATGGAGAACCGCAGCTTCGACCACTTCCTGGGTTGGCTGCCCAACGCCAACGGCAAGCAAGCCGGCCTGTCATATGTGGACGTCAGCGGCGTGAGCCATCCGACACACGAACTGGCGCCCGAATGGACGGGCTGCGGGTATAACGACCCGGACCATAGTTACGACGGCGGACGCATCGAAGTCGACAACGGACTGATGGACGGTTTCATGAAGACGTCCACCGCGGACGTTTTTGCCATCGGCTACTACGGGGAGACCGACAACAAATTCTTCCCGAAGTTCGCCACTAACTTCACCGCCTGCGACATGTACTTTCCGTCGATTCTGGGCCCCACGTTCCCGAACCGCATCTTCCAACTATGCGGCCAGACCGACCGGCTGGACGACAGCATCTCGCTGTGTTCGTATCCCACGATCTTCGATCATTGCACCGCGGCCGGTGTGAGCAGCAAGTATTACTATGGCAATGTCCCGTTTCTGACGCTCTTCCCGATCGACCTGATCGAATATGCGTACGCGTTTTCGGACTTCCTTTCGGATTGCGCGAACGGCACCCTGCCGGCGGTGTCCTTCGTGGATCCCTCGTTCACGCTGCTGCTGAACACGGCGAACGACAACCATCCGCAGTCCGATATTCGCAACGGCGACGCGTTCATCGCGCAGGTGTACCAGGCGGTTGCCAGCAGCCCGGAATGGGAAAACACGGTCCTGGTGCTGAATTACGATGAATGGGGCGGGTTTTTCGAGCATGTTCCGCCGCCGCGCGCGCTGGCGCCTAACAATACGGATCCGGACCTGGTGGATGGCGAGGCGCTGCTGGGTTGCCGCGTACCGTGCATCGTGGCGTCGCCATGGACCCTGGGCGCGCCGGCGAACCCCACGGTCAATCACACGGTGTTCGACCATACCTCGGTGCTGAAGATGATCGAATCCGTGTTCAATGTGCAGCCTCTGGCGGCCCGCGAAACCTCCAATACGGTGGGGAATCTGCTTTCGGTAATCAACTTCAACAATAAGCCGAAGGCGGGGCCGGTGTTGCCGACGCCGCAGCCGGTGACGCCGCAAAAGATCTGTGTCAGCAGCATCAATCCAGGGGGCGGACTGACGCGGCCGGACGATGAGCCAAACTCTTTCCGCCGGCTGGAACAGGCGGCCATCAGGCGGGGGTGGAGGGTTTATCCGTAGGGTTTTCAGGCTTTGGCCGCACGCTCATTTTGGGTCCACGCGAGGAAGTGTAAAGTGAAATGTGGCTCCCTGCCCCGGCCTGCCGTCGGCCCACATGCGCCCGCCATACCGCTCCACAATGCGCGTGCAGATAGCGAGCCCCAATCCCGTGCCGGGATATTCATCTTTGTGCAACCGCTTGAATAACCCGAAAATGCGTTCGGAATACTGCGGTTCAAACCCAATTCCGTTATCCCGGATGGATATGGTCCACTGCTCTCCGTGCAGTTTGGCGGATACATAGACCTCGGGAGCCATCCCTTTCTTGCGATACTTCAGCGCGTTGGAAAGGACATTCTGAAACACCTGCGCCAACTGGGCCGTCTCCCCGCGCACCTCCGGCAGCGGATCGGCCTTGATGACCGCACCGGTTTCCTCGATACGATTCTTGAGCACGGACAAGGCATCGTTGCAGGCAGCCGAGAGGTCCGCAGTGCCGACCGTGATTACCTCGCTTTGGACCGTGCGCGAGAACAAGAGCAGATCGTGGATCAGCGCCTCCATGCGCGTCACTCCCTGCTGGACAAACCGGGAATACTGGGCTAACTGGGCGTTCTCAGGACCCACCGTTTTGAGGATCAGTTGGGTGTAGATGTTGACCATGCGTAGCGGCTCTTGCAGATCGTGGCTGGCCACAAAAGCGAACTCCTCCAGTTCCCGATTCATGCGCCGCAGTTCCTGTTCGGTTCTTCTCTGATCGGTAATGTCGGTATTCGTGCCGAACCATCGGACCACGCGTCCCTGAACATCCTTGATAGGTTCCATGCGCGTGAGAAACGAACGGAATGTTCCGTCGGATCTTCTTAGTGGATGCACGATCTCAAAAGGCTGGCCGGACGAGAGGGCTTCCCGCCACTGCGTAAGCACGACGGGCAACACGGCTGGATCATGGACCTTTTGCCAGCCCCAGTCCTTGACTTCGTCGAAGGTCATCCCGGTATAGTCGTACCAGCGCCGGTTGTACCAAAATCGATTGCCGGTCTGGTCCGCCATCCACGCAAGATGCGGAATCGTCTCAGCCAATGTGCGAAACTGCGCTTCGCTCTCCTCAACGCGCTTGCGTGCCAGCACCATATCGGTGACGTCCGTGACGTGAACGAAGATGCCATCAATTTCACCCACAGCATTTCTGGTGGGCAAATAGACGAAATTTATATAAAAATCCTCGAGACCCTCGCGGCGATTTAAACGGACCAGCGACTCGTGACCGACAAACGGCTCTCCCGTCCGAAACACACCGTTCAGCAGACCGGCGTAGATCTGCGTTTCCGCCTCCGGGATCGCCCGCAACACGGGCTGTCCGACGAGCGTCTCCGCCGGCCGCCCCACCAGGCGGGCATACTCGGGGTTCACCCATTCGAAGATGTGGTCCGGCCCGCGCAGAACGGCAATAGCCGCCGGCGTTTGCACAAGTAGCTCCCGCCAGCGCCGGCGATCGGCTTCGATTTGTTGCGCGGCCCGGTTTTGTTCGGTGTTGTCGCGCGTGGTGCCGGCAACTGCTCTAACCCGGCCGTTACCATCCAGTACCGGCACGAAAATATAATCGTAATAGCGGGTCTCGCCGGTGGGCCCGGTGAAAGGGGTCTGATCCCGTACCGGCTGCAGGGTATCGATCACCTGCTGGATCTGAGACTGCAGGCGGGCGGCGAGTTCCGCCGGGTATTCGAGATCGAAAAAATTCTTAGCAAGCGCCTCCTCCAACGATTTCTGCCAGAGCGAGAGCAGCGCGCGATTGACATATGTGAATCGTCCCTCTAGGTCGAAGGTGTAAACGAAATCGGGTGTATTCGAAAGGGCCGTGTTAAAGGTGTGCCATTGCTGATGCAGTTTGGCCTCGACCTGCTTCCGGTCTTCAATGTCGGTGCACGTGCCAAACCATTGGGCGAGGGCTCCATCGTCCCCCGCCAGCGGCAGGGCGCGCACGAGGTGAAAACGCCAACTGCCATCGCTGCCTCGTTTCAGGCGAGCAGCGGCCTCATACGGGGTCCCCGTTTGCAGCGACTGTTTCCAGCTCTCCTCTACACTTTCGCGCTCATCCGGATGCACCCAGGCGAGCCACCCGGCGGCGAGAACAGCTTCTTGCGGGACGCCGAAATATGCAGTTCCCCGGCCGTTCACATAGTCGAGCGTTCCGTCGGGCGCCGCAGTCCAGACCGTCTGCGGAATGCTCTCGGCCAGAAAGCGGTATCGCGCTTCGGCGCGCTTCCGCGCGGTAATATCCTCCACGATCGCGACGACCTGGGAGGGCCTTCCCGCATCGTCGCGCCGCATGGCGGCCGAGGCTTTGGTCCATACGACTTCGCCGTTCTTACGGAAATACCGCTTTTCAATACTGCCCGAATTATGCGGGCCCGCTTGCAGCGACGCAAAGAAGCACCGGGTCAGCGCAATGTCCTCCGGATGGGTAAAGAAGGACGAATCGTGCGATGCCAGTTCTTCCGGCGTGTAACCCAGCATAGACACGTAGGCTTGGTTCACATCGAGGAACCGCCCTTCGGGAGTCAGGAGCACCATGCCGATGGGAGCTTGGGCAAATGCCATGCTGAATCGGGCTTCGCTGGCCCGGAGCATCTCTTCCACCATCCGGCGCTCGTTTAGCAGCCGCTGCGATTCCGAGAGTTGGCGCGCCCTGAGGAACAATTCCGCCTCCATCCGCTCGGCGTGGGTGCGGAGTTGGTCGGTAAGCTTGCCCCGTTCGTCCTCGATCCGCTTCAGCCGGATCAATTCGGTGACGTCCTCGACACGGTGAATGATGAATCGCACCTCTCCGTCATCGCCGAGCAAGGGTGAGTTCACCGGGCTCCAGTAGCGCTCCTCGAACCCGCCGCCCTGGGATTTCGGCCGGCGGATATCGTACTGCTGAGCCCGCATGGTGTGTGCTGCTTTGGTGGCGAATACCTGACGCAGTGAAGCCCGCAGGTTTTGTACTCCCGATGCATGCGGGTCACCGGGATTGTCCGGGAACACGTCGAACAGACCGCGGCCAACGATCTGGTCCGGGTCGACCAGCGTGGCTTTGACGTAGGCATCGTTGGCGGCGACGATGGTGTAGGTCGGATCGTTCGGGAGCAGCACCAAGTAAAGCCCGGGGAGGGCCTTGAACAGATCCCTAAAGTCGAGCGCTCTCTCTAGCTGCACTCGTGCCCTATCGAGTGACGCCGCAGATCCACGATTGTCGGTCATTTAAGCCAAAGGAGGGACGCGGTCGACTAGCGCCTTACTAATTATAGCGGTATCTCATCGACGGCGCGTAGTATAGTGAATTACCGGCATCGAAGAAGGGGCGCCGCTCGCCTTCGGTGTGCCCGCAGAGCTTTCCGGATGCGGCGCTTTGTCCGGCCATATCTTACGACCGAGCCGCGAATCATGCTGTAGCCTAGGACCATTCCTAAGCCGGCAAGCGGAGCGGCGATTTAAGTTTGGCCTCGTCATCGTATGTGCCGGATGCACCCTGTCCGGGTTTGGGCGATGCTCCGGGTATGGTAATGTGCAAGTATGGAGACTCCAAGGCAGACGGTGAAGTCATACATATTCCGGGTGGTAATCGAAGACGACGCTATGGAGACCGGTAAGAAAGCCTACCATGCCTATTGCCCGGTGCTCAAAGGGTGCCATACGTGGGGGCGCACCTACGACGAAGCCTCGGCGAACGTCCGCGAGGCAGTCGAACTGTACGTCGAGGACCTACGGGAATCCGGATCTCGCATTCCGGTTGATCCAGAGCTGGGGGGACTGGAGTGGCCGACCCCGGCGGTGGCCGTGAATCTATGAGCATATGAGCGGCGTGCCACGTGGCCTGAACTGGAAGAAGCAAGAGAAGGCGAAGGGCTGAAGGTGGCGAAGAGTATCGCCTGCGAGCCAGCAGACCGGCAACCTTTACGCCCTGAGCCGTGATCGCCTTGGGACATGTATACTGTTCGTAGGAGACTGCACATGGGAGCGGCCATATTTGTAGCCATTTACTTTGCGTTATTTGTAGCCATTTTCCTTCTTTTCATTATGCAGGGAGAGCAATGGAGAGCAGCGCAGGACAGGGCACGCGCGCGCCGTCTGGCTGAGCATAGGATGAATGCAAGACTCCTGAGACTCAACATTTGATGGTTCCTAAAGGCTCTCCTCAACGTCTCGCAAAGGGCGGAGACGATCACGGTTTTCCATTTTGCCACGTAAGTTATTGCCCAAATCCGCCTGCTCATCGGAGCACTTCACTTCCGACGGATTCCTCCTAGTGAGAACGAATGGCAACCACCACATCTACGGGTACCCGGGCGGGCAAAGAGTGGTCGTCGCCTACCACCGGCGATGAGACCCGCTTTGTCAAGCTAACTCCATCTGATTCGCAGCAATGCCGCCAACAGCCGTTTTGCCTTGACCGAGGGCCAGCGGCCACCGCGAAGATGTCTGCCAGGGGAACGGAGACTTCCTCTCCGTGGTCGATGCAGTCGGCGGCAACCCGCAAGGCCAGCGCGCGCACGGCGGCCCACCAGCGGCCATCGTCCTCTCACACGAGAGTGATCGGAATCTATTCGTCAGTAGTTCTCATGAATCCGCCACAAGAAGCCGCCTAAAAAGGCGGCTGCGGGCAGAATTGCCCGCCCTCCAAGTCAGAAGGTGTAGAGCGGCACGCCGGCCACTTCTTCGGCCGGTTCCGCGCCCGCGGCCACGGGCTGCGGCTCAGCATTGAGCGCCCGGTAATAGATGCCTGTGTCGCCCAAGTAAACTTCCAGATCGCCGGGGCGCGGCAGGTGGCCCTGGATCAGGGCTTCGGAGAGCGGATCCTCGATGAACTTCTGCAAAGCCCTGCGCAACGGACGCGCGCCGTAGCTGCGATCCGCGCAGGTCTTCTCCAGCAGGTATTTGGCGGCGTCCGGCGTGAGGCGGATCTTGAGCTGCTTGGCCTCCAGATTTAGGTTGATCTGCACGACCATCAGGTCGATGATCTTGAGCAGATCCTCATCCACCAGCGAGGTGAACAGGATGATGTCGTCCAGGCGGTTGAGGAACTCGGGATTGAACGCGCGTTTCACTTCGCCGCGCACCATTTCCTCGATCTTCGAAGGAATGCCCTCACCCATGGGCGCCGAAAATCCCAGGTGCCCGCGCTTCTCCAGGAACCGCGCGCCCAGGTTGGAGGTCATGATGATGATGGTGTTCTTGAAATCCACCTGGTTGCCCAGACCGTCGGTCAACTGGCCGTCTTCAAACACCTGCAGAAGGATGTTGTAAATATCCGGATGGGCCTTCTCGATTTCATCCAGCAGGATGATGGAATATGGCGAACGCTTCACCCGCTCGGTCAACTGGCCGCCTTCTTCATATCCCACGTATCCGGGAGGCGAGCCGATCAGCTTCGAAACCGAGTGCTTCTCCATGAACTCGGACATATCGAAGCGGATGAGCGATTTTTCACTGCCGAACAGGAACGACGCGAGCGCGCGCGCGACTTCGGTTTTGCCCACGCCGGTGGGACCCAGGAACAGGAACGAGCCGGCTGGCCGGGCGCTGGCCTTGAGTCCGGCGCGGGAGCGGCGAATGGCGCGCGCCAGCACGGAAATGGCTTTCTCCTGGCTGACGATGCGCTTGTGCAACTCCTCTTCGATGCGTAGCAGCTTGGTGATCTCTTCTTCCTTAATGGAGGTCATGGGCACGCCGGTCCAGCGCGCCACCACGTCCTCAATGTCGTCCTTGGTGACGATGCCCGTGGAAGAATCGTCCAGATTATATTTCTCGCGCAACTGGCGCATGTTCTCGCGCTCCTTGCGCTCCTCGTCGGAGTAGAAGCGGGCCTTCTCGAACTCGTGGTTGGCGATGGCGTTTTCCATGCGGTGCACGATGAACTTGATGCGCTTCTGAATGTCGGCCAAGTCGCTGGGCAGGGTGGTCTGGCGCAGCTTGACGCGCGCGCCGGCTTCGTCGATCAGGTCGATGGCTTTGTCGGGCAGGAAGCGGTCGGGAATATAGCGGCTGGACGTGAAGACGGCCGTCTCGATGGCATCGTCGGTGTAGCCCACCGCGTGAAACTTTTCGTAGCGATCCTTGATGCCGAACAGGATCTTCACGGCATCCGATTCGCTCGGCGGCGGGACCTTGACGGCCTGGAAGCGGCGTTCCAACGACCGGTCCTTTTCGATGGACTTGCGGAACTCTGCCGGCGTCGTGGCGCCGATGCACTGGATTTCTCCGCGGGAAAGCGCCGGCTTCAGGATATTGGCGGCGTCGAGGGAGCCTTCGGCGGAGCCTGCGCCTACGAGCGTGTGCAGCTCATCGATGAAGATGATGGCGTTCTGATTTTCCATCAACTCCTTCATGATGGTTTTGAGGCGCTCTTCAAACTGGCCGCGATACTTGGTGCCGGCCACGATGAGGGAAAGATCAAGGGCCAGGATGCGCTTGTCGGCCAGAAAGGACGGCACATCGCCTTCCGCGATACGCTGCGCGAGGCCTTCCACAATGGCGGTCTTACCGACGCCGGGCTCGCCGATCAGGACGGGGTTGTTCTTGGTGCGGCGGCAGAGGATTTGCACCACGCGCTCCAATTCATAATCGCGGCCGATGAGCGGATCGAGCGAGTTGTCCATGGCAGCTTGCGTCAGGTCGCGGGAGAATTCGGCCAGCAGGGAGCTTTCCTTGGGACGGTTGGAGGCCACCTTCTCGGATTGGGAACGGGCCAGCTCTTCGCGAATGGTGGACAGGCGAAGGCCGCGCTCATGCAGGATTTCGGCGGCGAAGCACTTCTCCTCGCGCAGCAGGCCCAACAGCAGGTGCTCGGTGCCGATGTGCTTGTGATTTAGGCGCTCGGCCTCTTCCGCGCCATAGGCCAGGACGCGCTTGCATTCGTGGCTTAGCGGGAGATCCACAGAAGTGGAAACCTTCTCGCGAATGGTGGTGTGGCCTTCAATCTGCTTGCGAATGGATTCCACGGCGGCGTGCGACCGCAGAAACCGGTTGGCGAGGGCCTTATCCTCGCGCAACAAGCCCAAAAGCAGATGCTCGGTTTCAATATAAGGGCTGCCGAACTGGCTGGCCTCGTAGCGGGCGAAAAAAATTACCCGACGGGCCTTCTCCGTATAACGTTCAAACATGACCGTGACGCTCCCTATTATTAAAGATACTACCCATCCCCGCGCGGATGCACGCTGCTGGGTCCCGTATTGGCGCCGGTACCTGGAAGCAATGCCCCGCCCTCCATCATCAGGATACGATCGCATCTCCTGGCGAATGTGAGATTGTGCGTGACAAAAACCGAAGTGAGCGTATGAGAACGATGCAGACGTTCCAGAAGATCGAAGATCATTTCACCGGTCCTGAAGTCGAGGTTGCCGGTAGGTTCGTCGGCCAGCAGGACGGAGGGTTCCCCCACCAAAGCGCGAGCCAGCACGACGCGCTGCTGTTCACCCCCGGATAGTTCCCCTGCGCGATGTGTGGCGCGCGCGTGCAGCCCGACTTCATCCAACCTCGCTAGCGAATCCGTCGCCGCCTTCCCATGCGGAACGCCCCGGATCAGCAGTGGCATCATCACGTTTTCGAGCGCCGTAAATTCCGGCAGCAGGTAGTGAATCTGCCAAACAAACCCAATCTCGCGATTCCGGAAATCGGCCAGCTCCGAATCCGCGAGCCGTGAAATGTCTGTCTTTCCGTAGTATATCGTACCGGTCGTAGGCCTGTCCAGACCTCCGAGCAGATGTAGGAGTGTTGACTTGCCCGCCCCGGACTCGCCCACCAGGGCGAGCATCTCGCCGCGGCGGACTTCCAGGTCGATGGCATCGAAGATGACCAGGTCGGCGTTGCCGGAGCGGTAGACTTTGGAGAGCTTTTCGGCGCGGAGCGCGGGGGCGGCGGGGGACATGCTGCTAGGGTAGCAGGGGTGCTGAGCGGGGGAGGGGCGGGACGCGGCATGATGCCGACGTGTAAACAGAGTGTTAAAACCCGCGCCGTACGGTTTCCAGCCGTTCTGCGCGCTGGCATACTGATGGGTGAAGGAGGCGTCGAAATGCAACGAACCACTCGCAGTGCCGGGAATGGGATAGTCTGCATGGCGTTAGCGGGGCTTACCCTCGCCGCTCCGTCGTTGGCTGCTACGCGCAAGGTGCTGCATGCCTTTACGGGCAGCCCCGACGGGCTTGCGCCGGAGTCCGATCTGATTATGGATGCGCACGGCAATCTGTATGGCACGACTTATGCGGGAGGCACAGGAGCTTGCGAATATGGCTGCGGCACGGTCTTCGAGCTGTCTCCGAATTCGACCGGCGGCTACACCGAGCATATACTGCACAGCTTTGAAGGTCCCCTGATGGATGGCCAGCAGCCGATGGCGCCTTTGACCTTCGATGCGCAGGGCAACCTCTACGGGACGACCCTCTCGGGCGGTCAAAGCGTTACCGCCGCCTCCGGAACCGTGTTCAAGCTGGCGCCCAATGCGGACGGAACCTGGACCGAAACCATCCTGCACAGTTTCAATGGCGGCCTGCTAGGCGGCACAGATGGAGGAGAGCCCCAGGCCGGCCTGGTATTTGACACAGCCGGTAATCTCTATGGCACGACCGCGGGGGGAGGCACGGGCATCGGATGCGCCGGTGGCAACGGCTGCGGGACCGTGTTCGAGTTGACGCCATTGGCCAGCGGGGGCTGGGGGGAGACAATCCTGCATAATTTCACCAACGACCACCAGGATGGCTGGAATCCTTATGCCAAGCTGATTATGGACCGGCTGGGGAACCTGTATGGGACGACTTTCGTGGGCGGCGCGGCGGGTGGAGGCACCGTGTTCCGGCTGAGCCGCACGGAAGATGGTTGGCAGGAGAGCATCCTTTATAGCTTTTCGTGCGGCGCGGACGGGTGCTCTCCGTACTCCGGGGTGGTCTTCGACGCCGCGGGCAATCTGTATGGAACCACCGTCGGGGGCGGCAACGAATCGGGGGACGGGGTTGTCTACAAGCTATCGCGCAACGCAGCCGGCGAATGGGTGCAAACCGTGCTCCACGCCTTCATGGGCGGCGGCGACGGGAGTTATGCCTATGGCAACCCTATCCTGGATGCTTCGGGCAATGTGTATGGCACGACCTTGGATGGCGGCGGCGATAACGGCACTTGCCCGGCGGGCTGCGGTATCTTATACAAGCTGGCGCCCGGCGCGGGCGGCGGCTTCACAGAGTCCGTGCCGGCTCACTTTGGCAACGGCGAAGGCGGCAGCGGTCCGCTAACTGGTCTGCTGATGGATGGCAGCGGTAATCTCTACGGCACTGCGGCGTTTAGTGGTCCGCATGGCGACGGCGCAGTCTTCGAGGTTGTCCCGTAGGCGGTAATGCACAATGGGGGGAGAGCTTTTCGGCGCGGAGGGCGGGGGCGGCCGAGGACATGCTGCTAGCGTAGTGCGTCACACAGATTAACGATTATGGGTCGCATTGTGGGGCGGGCTATGCAGCCCGCAGACCCGCTTTCCAGCGGGTCTAGCCGCCTGGAAAGCGAAGTGCCCGATGCCCGGGGCCATACGGGAGAGGAACTAGGCTAGAGCGGCGGTAATGGCCAGTCAGCATGTGCAGCACATGCACAAAACGTTGTCGCAGATGAATGTTCAAGTGCATCACGTGATCAGCGATATCACCGGACTGAGACCGATAGCGGTAGAGCCGACCTTGAAAAGCAGGTCAAAGAGATCCAGGCCACCCTCGATCAAGTGCAGACCCTTGTAGCCAGGTCTCTACGCCTGATTAGCCGTCCGCCCGGACCACAGAAGCAGGGGACCCTAGACTTGGGCGGCCAAGCCGCAGGACGAGCCGATCCGCTCCGATCACGACGTTATCGCCGAACCGAGTAGCAGGCCTACTGGGTCGTTGCAATGGACGACCTCTCAGGTACGCGCCTTCTAGGAGCACCCAGCAGCCCCACGTTATACTATAATTTCAATCGCCCCCTCGAACGGCGCGCTTCATTGGCTTGAAAATGGCTGAAATGAGTGTCATCTGGCTGCGCGTGGCCGCGGCCCTGTACTCTGTCGGCCTGCTCCACGCCATCCTCACGCTGGTCCGCAAACGCGAGCACCTCTTCCGGGTTTCCCTGACCGCGATTTCCATCGGCGCGGTGCTGCACTGCGTTTCCATCGTCGAAGAGGGGCTGCTGATGAACCGCTGCCCCATCGCCAATTTCTACGAGACGCTCTCCATGTGCGCCTTCCTCATCACCGCGCTGTTCCTGTTCGTCTATTCGCGCTATAAGACCGAAAGCTTGAGTGTCTTTATCTTCCCGCTGATCTTCGTCATGACGCTGGTGGCCACGCTGGGCAATCCGGTGGACGCCTGGACCAGTCCAGTAATCCGCAACGCCTGGCTGGACGTGCATATCACGCTGGTGCTGCTGGGCTTTGCGGCGCTGGCGTTCACCGCGGGAGCGTCGCTGCTGTATCTGTTCCAGGAGCGCGAACTCAAGCGCAAGAAACCGCGCAAGCTGTATTACCGCCTGCCGCCGCTGGGCACGCTGGACGAATTGATCTCCCGGTCCATGGCGCTGGGCTTCGTGCTGATGACGCTGGCGGTGATCGCCGCCACCACATGGGCGTTCATCGAGCACAAGACGGACTGGATCAGCCAGCCGGCTATCGGCATCTCGTTCATCACCTGGGGCTGCTATCTGGCCATGGTGTTTCTGCGCATCACCGCCGGATGGCGCGGGCGTAAGGCGGCCCTGATGGTGATCGTGGTGGTGGGGTTGTCGGCCGTGACTTGGGTGGCGCACGCGCGCCTGGGGAGCTGGCTGCTGAAGCCATGAAACTGCTGATCACAGGCGTCAGCCATAAGACAGCGCCCGTCGAAGTGCGCGAATGCCTGGCGTTTCCGGAGCTGGCCGTGGCCCAAGCGTTGCACTCGCTGAAATCGCACGCGGGTGTCTCGGAAGCTTGCATCCTGTCCACTTGCAACCGCGTCGAGATCACCGTCACCACGGAGGATCCTGTGGACCCGCAGGCGCTGGTCGACGAGTTTCTGCGGGAATCGCGCATGGTGGCGTCTGCCTCGATCGAGCCGTACCTTTACCGGCACGCGGGTTCGAACGCCATCCACCACCTGTTCCGCGTGGCGTCCAGCCTGGATTCGATGGTGGTGGGCGAACCGCAGATCTTGGGTCAACTGAAAAACGCCTATGGGATCGCGAAGACTGAGGGCGCGCTCTGCGGATGGCTGGAAGGCTTGCTGGAGCGCGCTTTCAGCGTAGCCAAGCGGGTGCGCTCGGAGACCGGCATTGGGCAGATGGCGGTGTCGGTCAGTTATGCGGCGGTGGAACTGGCGCGCAAGATTTTCGGCTCGCTGAACAACCGCACGGTGATGATCGCAGGCGCGGGTAAGATGTCGGAGTTGGCCGCCCGGCACCTGCGGCGGTCCGGCGCCACGCACGTGTTCGTCACCAATCGCACGCACGAGCGCGCCACCGAGATGGCCAAACTGTTCCAAGGCACGCCCGTGGAATACACCCGCTTCGTGGCCATGCTGCCGGAAGTGGACATCCTGATCGCCTCCAGCGGCGCGCCGCACTACATCCTGCATAAGGATGAAATGCAGCGGGTGATCGCCGCGCGTCGCAACCGGCCCATGTTCCTGATCGACATCGCGGTGCCGCGGAACATCGAGCCTTCGGTCAACGATCTGGATAATGTATTTCTCTACGACATCGACGACTTGCAGGAGGTGGTGAACGCCAACTTGCGCGAGCGGCTGAAGGAGGCCGAACGCGCCGAGGAGATTGTGACGCAGGAGGTGGAGCGCATGATCGCCCGCCTCAAGGTGCAGGAAATCGCGCCCACGATTGTCAGCCTGCAGGAGGAACTGGAGCGCATCCGGCTGGCGGAGATCGACAAGGTGCGGCGCAAATTCGGTCCGGTGACGCACGAGCAGGAGGAGGCTTGGGAAGTGCTGACCCGGGGGATCATCAACAAAGTGGCACACGGGCCCATCGCGGAGTTGCGGTTGCTGGCGGCGCGGCCGGACGGCGCACCCGCAATCGCCGCCATTCGCAAGGCGTTTCACCTGCATGACTGAAAATTGTGGGGCAGGCTCGCAGCCTGCGGCGGCCTCGCAGGCCGCCCTGCTAATCATCGCATCGCGCGGATCGCAACTAGCCCTGTGGCAGGCGCACTGGGTACAGCAACAACTAGCCGCGCTGGGATACCCGGCCCGCATCGAAATCGTCAAAACCACCGGCGACAAAATCACGGACGTGCCGCTCGCGCAGGTGGGATCGAAGGGTCTGTTCACCAAGGAAATCGAGGAAGCCCTGCTGGCGGGGCGCGCCGACTTGGCGGTACATAGCCTGAAGGATCTGCCGACCGAGTTGCCCGAAGGACTGGTGCTGGCCGCGATTCCGGAGCGGGAAGATCCGCGGGATGCCTTGGTGGGGCGGCGGCTAGCCGATTTGCGCGCGGGCGCGAAGGTCGGTACCAGCTCCCTGCGGCGCGCCGCGCAGTTGCGCAAGGTGCGGCCCGATCTCCGGATCGAGCCGGTGCGCGGTAATCTGGATACCCGCCTGCGCAAGCTGGATGAAGGTCAATATGACGCCATCGTGCTGGCCGCCGCCGGGCTGAAACGCCTGGGTTGGGAAGCCCGCATCGCGGAGATTCTGGAACCCGATATCGTGTGTCCCGCGGTAGGCCAAGGGGCCCTGGCGATCGAAACCTGTAGGACAGGCCTCCTGGCCTGTCAACCGCTAAATCATCCCCCCACACGCGCCGCCGTAACCGCCGAGCGCGCTCTCCTAGCCGCTCTAGGAGGAGGCTGCCAAGTTCCCATAGGAGCCTATGCCACGGTAACCGGCGAGCGTCTCTCTCTGCAGGCCGTAGTGGTTTCGCCGGATGGCGCCGACCTGGTGCGCGACCGATCTGAAGGCGCCATAGCGGACGCCCAGCGCATCGGGCGCGAGTTAGGGGAAGCGCTGCTGGCCGCGGGCGCGGACCGCATCCTGGAGAGCGTCTACGGATGAGTGCGGCTGATCCACGCATGAGCAAAGTCTACCTGGTGGGGGCCGGGCCGGGCGACCCCGAGTTGATCACGTTGAAGGGCCGCCGCCTGCTGGAGCTGGCCGATTCCGTCCTGTACGATTACCTGGCCAACCCCGCGCTGCTGGATCTGGCGCCCGCGCGGGCGGAGCGCATCTACGTCGGCAAAAAGAAATCCGTCCACGCGTTCACCCAGGAAGAGATCTGCGCCATGCTGGTCGAGCGCGCGCGGCAGGGTCTGAACGTGGTGCGGCTGAAAGGCGGCGATCCATTCATTTTCGGCCGGGGCGGCGAAGAAGCCGAAGCGCTGGCGGCCGCGGGTGTGGCTTTCGAGATCGTGCCGGGAGTTACGTCGCCGCTGGGCATTGCGGCCTACACGGGCGTGCCGCTGACGCATCGCGGGCACACCAAGGTAGTGACTTTCGTCACCGGCCACGATGCGGAGGGCATCGATTGGAGCAAGGTTGGCCTGACCGAGACGCTGGTCATTTTCATGGGCATCTTCGCCTTCGACGAAATTGCGCGCGCGTTGATCGCCCACGGACGCCCCGCCGATACCCCAGCCATGGCCGTGCGCTGGGGGACGCGGCCGGATCAACAGACGCTGTCGGGAACGCTGGCTACGCTGCCAGGGTTGATCCACCAGCATGACCTGAAGCCGCCCGCGACGATCGTCATCGGCGAAGTGGTGGGGCTGCGCGACAAGCTCAACTGGTTCGAGCGCCTGCCGCTGTTCGGCCAGCGCATCGTGGTGACGCGCGCCCGCGGCCAGGCCGACGCGCTCTCCTCCCGGCTGCGCGCGCTGGGGGCAGACGCGATCGAACTGCCTACCATCGAAATACTGCCGGCGCTGGATTACGATCCGCTCGACCAAGCCATCGCCAATCTCGGCACGTACGACTGGCTGGTCTTCACCAGCGCCAATGGCGTGCGATTTTTCCTGGAGCGGCTGGATCGCTCCGCCGCGGACCTGCGGGCGTTGCGCGCGCGCATCTGCGCCATCGGCCCGGCGACGCGCGCAGCGGTTGAGGCTTTGCACCTCAAGGTGGATGTGATGGGCAAGGATTATGTGGCCGAAGGGATGCTGGCGGCGTTATCCGCTTATGGCGCGACGCATAACCTGGCGGGTCAACGCATCCTGCTGCCGCGCGCTGCCGTGGCCCGCGATCTGGTGCCGGTGGAGTTAGCGCGGCGGGGCGCGGTGGTGGATGTGGTGGAAGCCTACCGCACGGCCGTTCCCGAGGGCGCGCGCGCGATGGCCGCCGCGATCTTCGGCGCGGAACGGAAACCGGACTGGGTCACGTTCACTAGCTCGTCCACTGTGCGAAACCTGGTGGCGGTGGCCGACGCGTCGGCTATGGCAGGCGTGAAGACAGCCTCAATCGGCCCGATTACTTCCGCCACCGCGCGCGGGCTGGGGATGGCGGTCACGGTCGAAGCATCGGTGTTCACGGTGGATGGTTTGGTGGAGGCCATCCTGCGGGCGGTAAGCTTGGAGAGGGAGGGATAGGGCCATGGGTTTGAGCGCATTTGAATAAGCCCGAATATCTGTCATGGGCAGGCGTGCGTTAAGGGCACGCGCATTCCGGTTCACCAGATTGTCGGCATGTTGGCCAACGGCGATACGGTCGAGGACTTGTTGCCGGAATACCCCTCGCTCACGCGTGAGGATATCATGGCCTGCCTGGATTGCGCGGGATTTTGATCGTTACGCCTCCGCCAGCCGAACCGCCACAAGTTTCACCAGGCTGTGATGCGCGCGATCCAGCCGATCCAGTGTCACTTTCAGAATTATTTGGCATAGTTCCGTCAACATTATTTGGCAGGTTTGCGCTTCTTGGGCGGGGGTGGGGCGGCCGGTCGTGCGAGGAGCCGACAGACGGTGGCCGGGTGAATTCTGAATAGCCGCGCAGCATCAGCCGAGGTCTTGTCCCCTTTGGAAACCATCCTTCTGATTTCGGCCTGTTGTTGAGGCGAGAGTTTCGGCCGGCGCCCGCCGATGCGTCCTTCCCGACGAGCAGAATCCAGACCGGCCTTTGTTCGTTCCCGTAGCATGGCCCTTTCGAACTCTGCGAAAGCTCCGACCATCTGCATCATCATCCTTCCCGCCGGCGTCGTCGTGTCGATCGCCTCGGTCAGGCTGCGGAAGCCAGCTTTGGTCTCGGTCAGCCGTTCCATAATCGTCAGGACATCCCGGAGGGAACGGGAGAGACGGTCGAGTTTCCACACCACGAGCACGTCGTCCTCGCGGAGTTGATCGAGCAGCCGGTGGAGTTCAGGCCGGTCCCAGCGACCGCCGGAGGCCTTCTCGCGATAAATCCGCTCGCATCCGGCCGCCTTCAAAGCCGCCACCTGCGTGGCGGTTTCCTGATCGTTGGTTGAGACTCGGGCGTAACCGATGAGCATTGCCATAATCTATTGCCATTAATTTATATTAAGCAATACCTTTTTGCAATGCAGATATCCCCAGAAATAGGGATTTGCGGATTCGTTGCAGAAACGAACGTTTCTGCAAGCTTCAGACAGCTAGTGTCCGGGCAAGTTACCGATAACGCCAGATGCGGGAATCGCCTCGCAGAATAGAGACTTTGGGAGGAGTGAGTTCCGATAATCCTTGGTAAACGGGGTTTTCGGAAACTTGCGGCGGAAGAGACTCTAAGCGATCCCCGGCACCAGCCGCACCCGCGCCGTCGTGCTACCAGCGCCAGCCGCCGCGACGATCCAACCGATGCTCTTCGTTCCGGCCGCGCCCACGATCCCGGTAGCCGGATCCACCTTGGCAATCGCGCCCGCGGCCAGCGCATCGGCGGGAACCTTCGCAAGGTCGTAGACACCCTCAGGGCGGATCTCAACCTCGGCTCCCGCCGAGGCGGCGCCTTTAGCTACACCAACTATGCTTCCCACGATCACGATCGCGCCCGCCACCACCCCACCGGTCGGCGCGATCACGGTAAGGGCCCAGTCACCGTCTTGAACGAAATTCTTGTAGGGCCACACAATAAGCACCCTCCTCTGGTCGGCCCCAAGCCTGGCGGCAACACCCAAGCGTCACCATACCACGGGTCGGAATCCCGGCCTGCGGAACGGCCTCCTGGCGAAGCAGCGACAGCGCCGGACGGACCCTTGGTAAACGCCATGACGACAGTGTTCTGAACGATAGACGGCGTTACCGGAAATTGAGTGCATGGGTTCAGGTCGCTTTAGGTCTGCCCAATCACCAGGCTCTCGGGGGCAGCTTCTACAACGGTTTTGGTCACCTGTTGCAGGGCGTTGATTTCGAGAATCCGCTCCATCTGGTAAGGAGGCGGTTTGGCAGCCGGAAGTTGTCGCCCGTGATTCGGATGATCGCCGCTACTGTTTCCGCGTCCAACGGCTGCTGTGGAAGACAGACGCCAGGTGGCGCCCAACGCCGGTCCAACAATTCGCGGACCTCTTTGGCGGCCAAAGGCCGAAATTCATGAACGAAGCCGATCCGCGAGTAGAACTGCGGGTAGCGAGCCAGCCGTTTTTCCATGCCTGGCATTCCGATCAGAACCAGCCCGAACCGCCCACGGTCGAAAATATCCCTTACCAGACGAAGGGTCCAGCAGACTGCAAAAACAGATCTCGTCAGGTGAAGCGTAATAAGCCGCAAGGCACCCCACCGTTCTCACCTGTAACCTTTCCCCAAAAGCGCAGTATACATATCCAGGACGGCCAACCGGACTCGCCGGCCGTCGTCAAACGAATGCCATGCGTTACGCGATCCGCACGCTCCGCCGGTCTCCCGGCTTCACCATCATCGCCCTGCTGACCCTCGCGCTGGGTATTGGAGCCAATACCGCCATCTTCAGCTTCGTGAACGGCGTGCTGCTGAAGCCGCTGCCCTACCGCGATCCGCACGGCATCGTGCTGGTTTGGGAGAAGCCGCCAGGCGGCGGCCGCAATGGCATCTCCACACTCAACTTCCTCGACTGGAAGAATCAGAACGCCGTCTTCGAACACATGGCCGCCGTCAATTTCGGCGGCGCCGTCACGCTGACCGGCTCCGGCCGGCCCGAGGAATTACAGGGCGCGCGCGTCTCCGCGTCTTACTTTGATATTTTCGGCGTGCAGGCCGTGCTCGGACGCACGTTCGCCGCCGATGAGGACCAGTCAGGCAAATCGCAGGTCGTGATCCTGAGCCACCGCCTGTGGGAGAACCGCTTCGGCGCGGATCGCGCCATCGTCGGCCGCACGCTAACACTGAACGGTAAGCCATGCACCGTGATCGGCGTGCTTCCCGCACATGGCCCCTTCGATCGCTCGTATGCGCAGCTCTGGACACCTCTGGCGTTCGAGCCTCGCGACATGACCCGCGATTATCACTGGATGATTTCCTTCGCCCGCCTCAAGCCCGGCGTCACGCTCGAAAAGGCGCAGGCCGCCATGGACGCCATTGGCGCGCGCATCGCCGAAGCTTACCCGGAATCGAACAAAGGCTGGGGGGTCACCGTGGAGCGCTTCGAAGACCAGATCGTCGGCCCGCAGCTCCGCCGCTCCCTATTAGTACTGCTGGCTGCGGTCGGCGCCATTCTTCTGATCGGCTGCGCGAATCTGGCGAATCTCACGCTGGCGCGGGGCGCCGCCCGCGAACGGGAGATCGCGGTGCGCGCTTCGCTAGGCGCCGGCAGTTGGCGGCTCATCCGTCAGTTGCTCACCGAAAATCTGCTGGTGGCCGGCGCTGGCGGCGCGCTCGGTCTGGCGCTCGGCTACGCTATGATCCGCGGCCTCATTCGTCTGGCGCCGCCCTATTCCCTTCCCAGCGAAGCCGACGTATCCATCGATCTGCATATCCTCCTTTTCACATTGGGCGTCTCGCTTCTTACGGCGCTGCTGTTCGGACTGATGCCCGCCATCCACGCCAGCCGCGTGGATCCTGCGTCTTCCATGAAAGAGGGCGGCCGCTCGGCCACCAGCGGGACAAGCCGGGCGCGCCTGCGCAGCGCGTTGATCGTCGCCGAGGTCGCGCTGGCATTCGTGTTGCTGGCGGGCGCAGGCCTTTTGGTGGGAAGCTTCTTCCGGATGCTGCAGGTCGATACGGGCTTCACCAGCACCAACGTGATGACCGCGCGCCTACCCATCGCGCGCGACCGTTTCGTGCATCCCGGGCAGCTCCTTCAATACATCCGCAGCCTTGATGAGCGCTTGCGCTCGGCGCCCGGCGTGCGCGACGTGGCCTTCAGCAATGTGCTGCCCATGCAGGGCTGGGGCGACGGCATGCCCTTCCTGATCGCGGGACGCGCGTTCGTCGACCGCGCCAATCGCCGCGCCTGCTTCTACAAGCGGGTCACCAGTTCTTACTTCCGTACCCTGGATATTCACCTGATTCGGGGACGCGGGTTCACCGACCGCGATACGCCGGGCGGCGCGCCGGTGACGGTGATCAACCAGGAGATGGCCAAGCGTTATTTTAAGGGCGAAGATCCTATCGGTAAGCGCATTCTGATTCAGGAGATCCTCTACGGTCAGCCGGGCCTGGGGCCGGAGATCCCCTGGGAAGTGGTGGGCATCGTGGGCGACGAACAGACGGGCAGCCTGGTCGACACCAAGAGCGCGGGCGTGTACGTGACCTTCGATCAGAGCCCCACCAACGATGTGAATATGGTTCTGCGCGGCTCGCTCGATCCGCGGACGCTTACCTCGGCAATTAACGCGGCGGTCCATGCAGTCGATAAGGACCAGGCCATCGCCGATCTGCAAACGTTGGAGGAGATCAAGGCCGGTACCGTTTCGAGCGACCGCATGCAGACCATGCTGCTGGCCATCTTCGCCGCGCTGGCCTTATTGTTGGCTGCCATCGGCATCTACGGCGTGATCGGTTATTCCGTGACCCAGCGGACCCATGAACTGGGCATTCGCGCCGCTTTGGGCGCCAGCCGCGGCAGCCTTCTGGCCATGGTGATTCGCCGCGGGATGGGCTTGACGGCCGTCGGGCTGGCTATCGGAGTGGCGGGCGCATTGGCGCTGACGCGCCTGCTGGGCAGCTTGTTGTTCGGCATCTCGCCGCGCGATCCAGTCACATTGATTGTAGTCGCGGCGGTCTTATCCGGCGTGGCCTTGCTGGCCTGCTATATCCCCGCCCGTCGCGCGGCTGGCGTAGACCCCATGGTGGCGCTCCGCTACGAGTGACCGTCGTTCGCCGCGCTACCTTCCGATGGGTAGCCCTTGCCGAACCAGTCCGTATGCATGTTGGTGGGAATGTTCAGCACGCGCACATGTTGGAAGCCCATTTCGCGCAGTGCGCGGTAGGCAGGCCGGATATTGGGACACTTCACCATCGGACAGCATCCACAATAGAGGACGATGTCTGCATCTTTGGGCAGGTCCGCGGCGGCCTTCTTGAGCAGCGCGATTCCTTCGGGCTTCGATCCCGGACCGGCTTCGATTGCATGCGGGATGTGCTTGCTTCGGTAGAGCACCGAGAACGCTGTACACATCACTACCGGAGGTTTGTTCGAGTGCAGTGCTTCGACCAGGGCCGCGGGCTCCATCAGTTCGGCTTTGGCCCAGGGGTCCGCTGCCTCCTGCGCCAGACAGACCACCGCCAAAACGAGTACGCCAAACAGTTTTCGCATATTGAGCCAGTGTAGCGCGTTATTGCACGGTAACCGTCACTTCGGCGATCTTCCTGCCGTACTGGTTGGTCGAGAACAGACCGTAAGTAGTCGTCGCAGTAGGGATCACCACGACGCTGGTGCCGCGAACCGGCCCGACTTGCGGACTGACGATGTTGTAAATGGCTCCGGTGACGCTCCAACTCAGCGTCACCGGCTGGCCCGCGCTCACCGTCGTGGGATTGGCGGTGAAACTCGCGATCGCGGGCGAGGGTCCGGTAGGCACATTCGACGGCGTGTACAGCGGGTCCATCAAGACCACGTCGAAATTCGACGCCGCGATGCCGGTGAGCGCGTGCAGATCGTTGTTATTCCAATGGCTGTCGGGCATGCCGGTAATGTAGATGGCGCTGCCGTTGTCGGCCAGAATCATGCCGTATTTCTGAAGCGCCGTCAGGATCACTTGGTTGGCCGGCGAGAAGCCCGACATATCGAAACTGGCTTTGAGCCGCATCCGCATCCCCATGGGCGGCGCATTCGGGTCGGTGGTGCTGGACGCCCAGTGCGACGCCGGCGGCGTGAAAGCCTCCTGCGTAGTGGGTACCGTGAAGCGCACGGCATGATTGATGGCGCCCGCGGCCACTTCGTCATAACGCACCAACCCTACAAATACGGGCAAGCCGGCGGCGTCGGCGGAGGTCCAGGTGTAGGGGCGCTGTTCATTGATGGTCATGTCCCAAATGGCCGCCGAGCCGGCATACCAGACGCCGTTCACAAGGTGTGCTTGATAGAGCTCATAAAGCCAGCAACTGCCCTGATCGAGGACCAGCAGGTGACGGTCGCCATCGCCCGGGGCCGGGTAGCCTTCGATCAGCGCGTTGGCGGGGATGGGCATGGGGCCCGGATCGCTCTCGCTGCCGTACGCGGTAAATTTGACCGGGACCAGAGGCTGCGTGCCGGCTTCAATCTGATAGGGAATCCCCATCGTTTGTCCATCGTAAAGGCCTTGCCCGAAATCGGGGTGCAGTGTCACGCTCGCGCCGATGTAGTTGATCAGGTTTGCGGAGTTGGGATCTACCGGCGCATTCGAGATGTCTGTGTTCCACAGGTTGTCGGAGGGGAACGGCACGAAGCCGTTTAAGGACGCCAGGGGACCCAGGCTCATGCCGGCGCACGTACCCGCTTGCGCGAAGGCAGCGACGGCGAGACAGAGATTTAGTACTACTAGAACTATTGTTCTCATAGGATCATTGTACGCAGAATTGGGGGCCGGTCCTAGTTATTGGGCTCTGGCGTACTTACTGAAGAGGGTAGACGCGTTTGTGTCGACCGGCGCCCACGAATGGGCCACCTGCGTGTGATATCTTGTACCCGAATCCCCATGCGCGAGTCCATTGCCGATCTTGGTTACGCCGCCCGCGCATTGCGCAACAATCCCGGCTTCGCCACGTTCGCCATCCTGCTTTTGGCTTTGGGGATTGGAGCCAATACGCTGGTATTCACGCTGGTGGATAGCGTCTTGCTGCGCCCCCTGCCCTTCCGCGATCCGGCGCGCCTCGCGGCCATCTGGGAAACCACACGCAACTGGGACCCCAAGGTGTTCGCCTGCTATCGCGACGTGGAAGTCTTCGACGGCAAGAGCCGCTGGTTCGATGGGATCGCCGGATGGCAATGGGTGGAGTATACGCTCACCGGACGCGGCAGCCCGCGCCGCACCCTGGGCGAGGCCGTCACGCCGCGCTTTTTTGAAACGCTGGGAGTGCCGGCTGCGCAGGGTCGCACCTTTGGCCCAGCCGATGTGAATCGGGGGTCGGCGGTGGTGCTGAGCGATGCCGGATGGAAGTCGCTTTTTGGAGGTGCGCTGGACACCGTCGGACAAGTCCTGACGCTTGATGGGAAGGCTTACACGGTGCTGGGCATTATGCCGCACGGGTTCGAATTTTATCCCAGGCAAGCCCTCTTTTGGGTGCTGCTCACGCCCGCCGATGTAGCGCGTCTGGGCAGCGCCAAATTCCACGGGATGGGCGCAGTGGGACGGCTGCGCCCTGGGGCAACCATGGCTGCGGCGGAAGCGGAAATCACAGCGTTGCGCGCGGCGCTCGAGCGGACGGACCCGGACGAGATCCCGCACGCGGGCGCCACCGTGCGCAGCCTGCAGGCGGAATTCACGTGGCTGGCGGGCCGGGGGCTACGCTCCGGGTTGCTGTTGCTATTCGCGGCCGTCGCATTCGTGCTGCTGATCGCGTGCGCCAACGTGGCAAATCTGCTCGCCGGCCGCGCTTTGGAGCGCCGCCGCGAAATCGCCATCCGCACCGCCCTGGGCGCGGGTCGCGCGCGCCTGATGCGCCAGATCCTGACGGAGAACCTGCTGCTCTGCGCGCTTGGCGCGGCGGCGGGCTTGCTGCTGGCATATGGCGGCCTGCGTTACTTTCTGGCTGTACAACCGGTGGAACTGCCCATCGGCACGACGCCGGAGAATGTGTCGCTCGATTGGCGCGCGCTGGTTTTCGCCGCGAGTCTGGCGGCGGCTACCGCCATCCTCTCCGGGCTGCTGCCGGCCTTGCAGGCATCCCGCTACGGGCTGCACGACCTGCTGAAGCAGGGTGGGCGCGGGGGGTCGGCGGGCCGGGCCGAGCGGCACTCCCGAAGCGTGTTGGTGGTGCTTGAAGTCGCCTTATCGCTGACCTTGCTGACAGGCGCCGCTCTGCTGATCGAGAGCTTGTTCCGATTGCGTGCCGAGCCGATGGGATATCGCATGGATGGCTTGTTGATCGCGCGGCTGGATCTGCCGAAGGCCGCCTATCCGGCGCTGGCGGACCGTCTGGCGTTTTGCGGCAGGCTCACTGAATCGCTGGCCGCGATGCCCGCGCTCGAAGGGACGGTGCGATCCGGGAAACTGGTGCATGCGGAGGCCGCCGGCGGCCGTGCGGCGCGTGAGACCGGCTTCATCGCCCGGGACCTGATCTTTCCGGGATTCTTCCGCGTCACGGGTATACCCCTCGCCGCGGGACGCGAGTTTGGGCCGCTCGATACGGACCAAAGCGAGCCCGTAGCCATCGTGGACCGGGAATTCGCACGGCGCTATTTCGGCGGCCAGGCCGCGCTGGGCAAGCACATCCGGATAGGCGACTTGAACGGCGACTCGCCCTGGCGAACCGTGGTCGGCCTGATCGGCGATATCAAGGAGACCAATCCGTTCGATGAAATGCACTGGAAAGTGCAACCGCACGCCTACGTGCCCTTCGCGCAGAGCGAGCCGGGCGGAGGGCGCCAGTTGGTGTTGATGATGCGGGCGGGCGCGCGCTGGCTGGGAGCGGACGACCGGCCGCGCGACACTCTGATGGCCGCGTTGCGGCGCATGGTCGGCCAGATCGATCCCACGCTGCCGCTTTCCGAGGTTTCCAGCATGCGGCAGTTCCTGAACGAACAGGCGTTTTCCAAGCCCGGTTTTCGTGCGGCGCTGCTGGGGATGTTCGCCGCACTGGCGCTATTGATGGCCGCCATCGGGCTGTACGGCGTGTTGTCGCAGCTTGTTACACAGCGCCGGCGTGAAGTGGGCGTACGCATGGCCCTGGGCGCGTCGCCGCGCGACGTGGTTGGGATGGTGGTACGGCACAGCCTGCTGCTGACGGCCATCGGCGTTGCCGTCGGCGCGGTGATGGCGATGGCGGGCCTGCGGTTGTTGCGGAGTTTCCTGCTGACCGGTCCGGGACGTCCGCTGGTGTTTCTGGGAGTGGCCGCGCTGATGCTGGCGATCGCGCTGGCTGCGGGCGCCGTGCCGGCCTGGCGGGCTGCCCGGATCGATCCGGCGCTGGCCTTGCGGGAAGAGTGATTGGGTTCGTCGATGCACGACCGCGCCCGCCAAGGTATATGCTGGGGCCATGGAACTGACAACGGTTCGCCTGGAGATTCCGGAAGCCGGCAACGTGATTCTGGGGCAGGCGCACTTTATCAAGTCCGTCGAAGACTTGTATGAGGCCCTGGTGAATACCGTGCCGTATCTGAAGTTCGGCATCGCCTTCAACGAGGCTTCCGGCCCCT
>JBEKTJ010000016.1:0-51403 GCA_049516155.1 Bryobacteraceae bacterium | reverse complement strand
CAGATCTCTAATCATGTTAAGCGTGCGACCCAAATCCGCTCGAACCATTGTAGCCCCGCTTGACGCTTCGTAAGCCGCAACGCAGGCGCCAGATCGCGCAGCCAATCCTGGATCCCCGAATCGGCCGTACTCCCCCACCCGTACATTTTCGCCAGTTCCGTGATTTCGGCTGGAGCAAATGCCGAGCGCACAGGCTCGCCCAACAGCGCCAGGAATAAGCTGCGGGGAATCCGCCCGCGGTCTTTGCTCAGATACGTAAGCGCTAGATGGCTGGCCGGAGCGGAGAGTGCTGCGATCGATTTCAAATTGGCCGCCACCGCATCCGGCGGCAGGTACATGGTGACGCCCTCCCACAGCCAGAACACCGGAAGGCTCGCATCATAACCGGCGGCGCGCAGCGAAGCGGCCAAATCGTCCTGCTGAAAATCGGTGGCCACAAAGCAGACCGTGCGGGCCTTGGCGGGTATGGCTGCGACGCGGGCGCGCTTTAACGCTTGCGTGTCGGGATGATCCACCTCGAATACGGCGGCATCTTTGAGAGCGGCCAATCGCCAGGCGCGCGTGTCGAAACCCGCGCCAAGGATCACCAGTTGCGCGATGGGTGCGGCGGACGCGATCGCGCGGTCGAGCACCACCGTACGGAACTGGTTGAACAAGCCCATCCCGCGCAGCCAGAATGGATAGGGTGACTTCCCCGGCTTGCCGGCCAGCGACCTGCGCGTCCGCTCGATTTTCTTCTTCCAGTCGTCCGGCAGCAGTTCGGTGGCGAACGGATCCGAGAAACCCGGCACTCGCGGCGCGAGACTGCCTAGAGCCCGGTTGTAGGCCACGAACTGTGCAGTGCGGCTCGGCTTTCCGGAACGCATGGTCCTCAGTTCAGCATACTGTGCGATGCGGCACGCGAAAAGCTAAAGTCGCGCGCGAGGCACGAAACGGTACCGCAGCAGCGTCCATAAGGCCTCCCAACCGTCGCGCGCGCGAATCTTCTTGCCCTCCGCGATGCCGCGCGCGTTGTAGCCGACCGGTACTTCGTGGATGCGATGCCCGAGTCGCCGAACCTTGGCGGTCACTTCCGGGCAGAATTCAAACCGCCGGCAATGGAGATGGATTTCGCGCAGCACCGGCATGCGGAACGCTTTGTACGCGGTAGCCTCGTCGGTCAGTTGCGCGCGATAGAGCAGGTTCGCGGTTACGGTCAGGATGCGGTTGGCGATACGGTTGAGCAGCGCCATCGAGACGGGCTGGCCCAAAAAACGCGAGCCGTAAACGATATCCGCATCGCCGCCGACGATGGGTTCCAGCAGCCGCGCGTAATCGTTCGGATCGTATTCCAGGTCGCCATCCTGGATCAGGACGATGTCGCCCGTCGCCAATTCGATACCGGCGCGAATCGCCGATCCCTTGCCGGAGTGACTGATTCGACGGTGCGTCACGCCCGCCAGCAACTCCGGGCGTATCTGGGCGGTTTCGTCTGTGGAGCCATCGTCGATCACGACAATCTCCTTAACGCAGCCGGGGGGCAGGGGCGCGCGCCGCACACGTTCCAGCACTTGGCCGAAAGTGCGGAATTCGTTGTAGACCGGAATGACGATGGAGACCTTCATGGTTTACGCAGCACGGCGAAGAGCGACTGGCCGAATGGAGGCCTGGCGATGGCTTCCAAGCGCGACATCCAGGGCACGATGCAGCGGTCGAAGACCCGGATCTGGCCTTCGGATTGAGCCTCGCGCCGCAGGACGTGCGCGTTGATCCACCAACCGAAGAAGCCAATGGCGTTGACGTAATGTAGCTTTTCAATGCGCAGACCGGTGCGATGCGCGAGATCCGCCAGCGCCTTGCGGGTATACCGCCGGTGATGGCTCAGGTTTCGGTCGATGGGGCCGTAGAGGGACTGAAACGCGGGTACCAGCAACACGATCACTCCGCCTGGGACCAGCACGGATGCCATGGCTTCCAGCGCCCGTTGGTCGTCCTCGATATGTTCCAAGACGTTCAAGCAGACGCACGAATCCGGATGGAAGCGCGCCAAGTCCGCGAACGCGCCGCTCGACGGCTCGCAAACGAAGGCATGCAGATTCGGCCTGTTGGAATACCGGTGTTGCAGCCGTTCGATGCACTCGGGATCCAGGTCTACGGCGACGACCGTTTCGCGCCCCAGCAGCATCCCGGTGAAATTGCCGATACCGCAGCCCACCTCAATCACCCGCTTTCCCAACTCGGGCAGAACCAGGCGGCCTTGCCAGGCGAAGTAGTTGACCGCGTGCGCCATGCGTTGCTGATCTGTTATGGTGTAGATCGACGCATGCATAGCCTCCTATTCTAAGAGACCGCATGTTTCCTCCGCATCTGGCGCAGTCCTTTCTGCCGCTCTCCAATCCGCTCGGCATGGGCGCCGCAGACCTCATCGAACTGGCGCTGGCCGCGCTGCTGATGGCGCTCGCGCTGGCATGGCGTCCATGGTTGGAGCCTTATGCGGCCAAGCTGGCGCAGCACCCGATCTGGTGCATGCTGCTGCTGGCGGCGCTGCCGGTGGCGTTGCGGCTACTACTTCTCCCGCGGCATCCCGCGCCCGTGCCGGATATTTATGACGAATTCAGCCATCTGCTGGTTGCGGATACGTTGCGGCATTTCCGGCTGGCCAATCCGGCGCATCCCTTGCATCGATTCTTCGAAACCTTCTTCGTCCTGCAGGAGCCGACTTACAGCTCCATCTACCCGGTTGGCCAAGGCATCGCATTAGCGCTCGGCTGGGTAATTTTCGGCACTCCCTGGGCCGGAGTGATCATCCCCGTGGCCGCCCTGTGCGGCCTCTGCTACTGGATGCTGCGCGGATGGACCACGCCCGGCTGGGCGCTGGCGGGCGGCGCGCTGGCCGTGATGCAATTCGGCCCGCTCAACCAATGGATGAACAGCTATTGGGGCGGCGCGTTGCCCGCGGCGGGCGGCTGCCTGGTTTTCGGGGCGCTTCCCAGGTTGCGCAGGGGCGGGGGACTGCGCGATGCGCTTTTGCTGGGCGCGGGATTGGCGATCCACTTACTCACTCGTCCTTACGAATCCATCTTCTTGCTGCTCTGCGTCGCCGCCTACTTACTGCCGGCTTGGAAGTCGGTCGCAAGACCCGTGCTGGCCGCGGCTCTGGCCGTACTGCCGGCCGTGGGACTTACGCTGCTGCAGAATAAACAAGTCACCGGCAATTGGACGACGCTGCCCTATGCGCTCAGTCAGTATCAGTACGGAGTGCCCGCGTCGCTCACGTTTCAGGCGAATCCCGAGCCGCACCGCGAGCTTACGCACGAGCAGCAGCTCGACTACAAAATGCAGCTTTCATTTCGCGGGGAGCATGCGGAAACCCTGGGAAGCTACTGGTTACGGCTGGCATATCGCATCCGTTACTATCGTTTCTTTTTCATGCCGCCGCTGTATGTGGCGCTGCCATTCTTCTTCCTGGCGCTGCGCAATCCGAGGTTTGTATGGGTGATGGTGTGGCCGCTGATCTTCGCTTTGGGAATTAACTTCTTTCCGGCCTTCCAGTATCACTACATGGCTGCGGTGACCTGCCTGTTTGTGCTGATCGGCGTAACCGGATTGCAGCAACTGAGCCGGTTCAGCGCCCTGGCGGCCCACATCGTGATGGTGCTGTGTGTCGCGCAGTTCGCCTTCGAATATGGCCTGCACGCGTTCAGCAACGACCCATGGTCTCTGGCGCTGCGGAACCCTGAGCGCCGTGTCGCCGTGAACGACGAGCTTGCGCGCGCTCCCGGCAAGCTACTGGTGTTCGTACGCTACTGGCCGCGGCACATCTTCCAGGACGAATGGGTTTACAACGCCGCCGATATCGGTGGCGCGCGGGTCGTGTGGGCACGCGACCTGGGCCCGGCGGAGGACGAAAGCCTGCGCCGCTATTATCTCGATCGCACGGTATGGCTGCTGGAGCCCGATGCGCGTCCGCCCAGGCTGACTCCGTACCCGGCCCCATAGACCGCGGATCAGCGGCGCGGCGACCGGGACGGCGGCAATGGAATCACGCCCAAGAAGATCAGAATCAAGCAGAGACCGCAACCGAAAATCACGATTGTGGGCGCCCAGAAGTTGAACGGATCCCGTGCACGGTCGAAGCCGCCGGGCGGGCAGCCCTTGTAATGGCCTTTTCCCGTGACCACGCTGTAGCCGGCCCATGCGATGGCCGCAAATCCTAGTATCGGAAATAACATGACAAGCGATACGCCTTATAACTCTGCGTTGCCGAATAACGGCCGCCCGCCCAGCGATGCGTGGAAAGCGAAAGCTGCCATGGCCGCCACGCTGAGCAGCGCCAATAACGACGCTCCCGCGTACCAGGCCGAAAAATCCGCGGTGATCGGAAACAGCAGCAACAGTTCGTAGACGAAGGAGGAGGCGATCAGGGTCACGAGGCCGAAACGCAGCATCGCGAAGACCAGCAATCCGGTTTCGATGCCGGCAAACAGGGCGCCCAGAGCGGGCGATGCTGGGGTGCCGATCGCGTTCAAGACCATATAGATCGACACGAAGGCCCCTGCGGCCAGCCAGTCGCGGCGCAGCACCACGCGCAGAACGAAGATCAGCACGAACCAGATCAGCGCCAGCACGACGCAATTCGGAATCAATATCAGGAAGCCCGCCACGGCCCCCCTGCCGCCCAGCAGCGATCCCGGAAGCACCGAGATGCTGGGCATTGAACCAACCCCTAGGAGCACGAGTTGGTGCAGCTTCGCCACCAATGCCGCGGCCGTCCCGAAGGTCAATCCCACCAGCACGTCTTGGCCGACCAGCGGATCGCGGACGCCTCCCGCCAACAGCCGGTTCCAACCAATCATGCTATGCGGCCACCGGCGGCGGGCGATCGGCTCGACGGCCATGTACAACATCCACACGGCCGCGGCCAGCAGCAGCGCCAGGCTCAACGCGCCGAAGAATAGGGACAGTTCCCCAAAACCGGCTACGTGAGAGCCGCCGAAAACCCAGATCAACATGAACACGCATGCCGTGAAGCCGGCCAAACGCATGGCGCCGCGCCGGTCGCCCCGCTCGCGCCGGATATTGTGGCGGGCCAACAGTGCGGCCGCCGTCAGGAGCAGCCCGCTGATGGCCAGAGCCGCAATCCCAACCGCCTTCAGGCTGGCGGTCAACATGAAGGTCTGCATGCGCTCCGGACGGGTCCAGGGCCCGATGACCCGGAAGTAGATGGGTTTTCCGCGCCATGCGGCAGCTTCCACGCGAACGGGATTCGGCGGCCCGCTGGACAATACCCCGGTCCAGGCGGCGCGCGCGTCGCAGATGCCTAGCGGCGTCCACTGTGGAGTGGCCCCGGAAAATCGCGATATATCCAGACCCGCCGCGTCGAACAGGCGCTTCCAATCGGGCGGCGGGGCCTCGCCGGAGGCGGTATCCACCTGCGGCGGCACCGCGTTGAATTCCACCAGCCGTGCTTGTGGGTCGAGCGTCACCGAGACCATCCCCGAGACGATGGGCGGCGGATCGTTCGGGTCCACCGTGCCCCCTCCGAATGCCTCCGGCTCCAGCGGGCGGGGGCTCTGGCGATACCAGAACACGATCGGCGGCGGTTGCATGCCGCCCAACCGGCGATCCCAGCGGGTGGATGACTTGTCGGTGCGCTCGACATACTGCAAGTAGTCGGCATCATAGCTAAACCCGCGCGCCGTTCCCATGGGCTTGGCCGTGTATCCCAGCGCGTGCGCCAAGTCGCGGCTCTTCTCCGCCAGAACCTCCGGTGGGTGTTCCATGGCCACTTTGGAAATCATTTGCACACGCGGCCCAATCAGCATGACGGCCACCAGACCGGCGAGCGTGGCTGCCAGGCACGCCAAGGCAAACGCCGGCCGGATACCGGCCTGTTGGCCCGCCGCGGCGACCAAATCGGGCGACGGAGTTTCGCCGGCGGCCAATGCGGCAGCCAACGGATCGCCACCGGGCAGCGCCGCAGCTACCGCCAGCGCAGTCGCCGGCCGCTGGCGCGGGTCCGCGGCCAGACAACGCTGGATCACGCGCTCCACGGCGGGATCCACATCCCTGGCCACGGTCGTCAGACGGGTAGGCGTCGCTTGCTGCTGCAGCCGGATCATTTCGGCCAGAGTAACGGCTTCGAACGGCCGCTTGCCGGCGAACATCTCGTAAAGCACCAGCCCGAGCGCATAAATGTCGCTGCGCGCGGTCACTTCGGTACCGGCCAGTTGCTCCGGCGACATATAGGCGGGGGTGCCCTCGCGCGCCTGGGCTTCGCGCAATTCCCCGGTGACCGCCGCCAATCCGAAATCGGTGATAAACACCCGGCCCTGGCTGTCGATCATGATGTTGGACGGCTTCAGGTCGCGGTGCAGAACGCCTTTGTCGTGCGCGGCGGCCAAGCCCGCGCAGATGCGGCGCGCGAACTCGAGCGCCTTGTCGGCGGGCAGGCGTCCGATGCGGCGCAGCAGCGAACCGAGGTCCTCGCCGTCAATGTACTCCATCGAAAGGTAAGGCTGGCCGTCGACCTCGCCGAGATCGTAAACGCGGCAGACATTCGGGTGCGAAACCTGCCGCGCGATACGCACTTCGTTGTGAAATCGGGCCAGCATGCCGGCGTCGCGCGCCATGGCTTGCGGCAGAAACTTGAGCGCCACGGGCTGATCGAGCGTGAGGTCGTTGGCGCGATAGACTTCGCCCATGCCGCCCTTGCCGAGCAGCCCGATGATCTGGTAGCGTCCTGTGACCAGCATGCCGGCGGCGAAGCGTCCGTCGCTCGAAGATACGCGCGCGGGAACGGACGCGGCGCGCGATTCCCCGGCGCGCGAGGCCGGCGTAGATGCCATCGGCATGACCGCCGTTTCGGAGTTATCCGTTACCGGCTTGCCGCATGCCAGACAGAACCGGCTGGTATCGGGTATCTCCGAGGCGCAGGATATACAACGGGTCATCGGTTATCTGCTACTGTAGCATCCGAGGTTGCGGCAGAGCATTCACTGCGTCTTCCAGCACTGCAAGCTTTTCCATCAAACTTTCGAAAAGCGGCGCGTCCCCGAAGATCATCGTCGCCATGTCGCGATAATCTCGCTTGAGGGCGTCAGCTTGAGTGTCCCTGGGACGGCGAGATCGTAGCGGGCCCATGCTGCGGGATAGAACGTTTTTTTGTGTCTCACTACGTCCTTTAGAAGTTGCAGGTCGGCCAAGGCTTCGTCTTTGATCGGGGTTTGCGAGAGCATCGCCACGTCATAATAGTGCCGGGAGTATCTCGCCGGAAAATGTTTTCCGGGGCTCCGGTGATACTCCGCATGCAGGATGGTAGCCTTTTCCCAAAAGGTGCGCTTGGCCAGGAGCGCCGTAACTCGCACGTCGGAATCCGCGAAGAGGTGGGGGAACTCTTCCGCCGCGAACGGCCTTATGGTGAACTCGCCCCGCGGAATAAACTCCGCGTGAGTTCCCAACTCCATCACAACTTGGGGAGAGATATATGCGTGGCGCACGGTCACGGCCGCAGGGTAGCGAAAGTGGACGATGTTGGGATCGCGATCGTCTAATGGCCGCGCTCCAGTTTCTTTCCTTGCCGAGCTCCGCTTCGCAGCGGGTCCGAAATTCACGGATGAACTCACTCTCGATATAGCGCCGGCAATCGCGAAGCATTTCGGCGAGGAGCTGGGCCTGTTTGGTTCGCGACAGGCCCCCGCGACGCGGATCGCGGGGGCCGGCAAAACCCAGCGCGGCGTAATCGACGGCCAGATCGATATCCTCGGAGAACCGGTTGATCGCGTGGAATATCTTCGAAAGCGATGTCCCACCTTTGAACAGAAGCCTGTGGGAGAACGCCTCGATGGAGAACAGTTGTTTCAGAACCCAGCAAACCCAGAAGTCCTTCTCCACCACGGCCCCGGAGATCCCTATGCGGTTCGCCGTTTCGCCGAACAGGTCGGCCCGCTGGCTTGCGGCCATGCGAGCGATCTTGTTCACTTGGATTCCCCCGCGATTTTCCGGGCCGTCTCGTAAATCCAGTCGACGCCAAACCGCGCGGCCCTCACCAGCTTGTGGCGCTCGGATTCCGACAAGATGCGGCGCAGGCGCAAGATGAGCTTCCGGTTGACTGCATCCTGGCCCATATATCGCAGCGCTTGTACCACCAAGCCGGGCGATCCTCCGCATCCCGCCAAAGCTTGCGGCCGTGCGTGTTTGAAGTGGATGTTTCGTCTTCCGATTTGGATTTTGGTGGATGGCCCATCCGAGAGGTAGACGATCCTGGCAGGGACCTGCGTGGAGATACCCAGCAGATTTGCCGCCCAAGCGCCTTCCGGCACGATCTTCCATCGATAACGGCGCGCCAGTGTGCGCGCTGCCTCGTCGATGTCCGGAGTCAGAATGCCTCCCAGAGCCTCGTTCCTCTTGGGAACATCGTATAGACCGCGGCGAATGCGGCGAATCGTTCCGATCCGCGCGATATTCGCCAGCGTCACGTCCACCATGCCGCGGCTGGCTATATCGAGAAAATCCTTGGCCGTAAACGCTTTGCCCGGGCCGTAGCGTTCGATACGCATGAGCATCCTTGTTTTGGAGGTTTGCACGCCGATAGCAGGGCTTGCCATTTAGAAAAAGTATACCATTTTTTCTAAATTGCTTGGGGACGTGGTTTAGCGTCCGGTCTGCGATGGTTCCGCGCAGCAACAACGCGGGCCCGATGTCCGCTTGCTGTCTGTCGCGCTCGAGATTCCGTCTGAGAAGCCTGTCCAACCGGCCAACCGTGATATCGTGAAGTACGGTGCCTTTGCCCTTAAACGTCCACCTGGAACGCTATGACGGACCACTCGATCTGCTGCTGGATTTGATCCGCAAGCAGCAGATCGATATCAAGGATATCCCCATTGCCACCATCACCGCGCAATATTTCCAGTACCTGGATAAGGCGCGGGAGTTGGATATCGATCTGGGGGCGGAATTCGTGTACATGGCGGCCACGCTGATCCACATCAAGTCGCGCATGCTGCTGCCGCGCGACCCGGCGCTGGCGCAAGATAACCCGGAAGAGGATCCGCGTCAAGAACTGGTGGAGAAGCTGCTGGAGCATGAGAAGTTCAAGAACGCCGCGGAGATGCTGCAGCAGAAGCGCATGATCGAGGAAAACGTCTGGTCGAACCCGCAGATCGCGCAGTTTACCGCCGAAGACGAAGACCCGGGGCTGGCGATCACGCTCTTCGACCTGGTGAAGGCGTTCGGCGAGTTGCTGGAACGCGCCAAGAACCGGCCGGTCTACGAGGTGGCCGAGGAAGAGACCAGCGTGGGGCAGATGATCCTGCGCCTGAAGTCGCTATTTCTGGAGGCGGGCGCGGATGAGCCTGTGTACATCATGCGGGTTTTTGCGGAGCAGCGCAGCCGGAGGGCCATGATCACCCTATTCCTGGCGGTGCTGGAGGTGGTGAAGCAGCAGGCGGTAGTAGTGGCACAGACAGACTTGTTCGGCGAAATCGTGCTACGGAGACATCGGATGTTCGACGCGGTGTTTGCGGCGGATCAGCCGGCCGTTGCGATCGAGAGGGAATACAGGTAGTGATGGAAGAACTGCTAGACGAGGAGACGCAGGGACACGGAGACGCGGCGGGTGCGGAGGGCGAGGCTGTCGAGTCCATCGCCACGGACGATTTGCTGGCGGGAGTCGATGCGCCGAGCGCGATTTCGTCCGAAGGCTCGCAGTTGAAGGCTGTGCTGGAGGCCATCGTATACATCACCGAGGAACCCCTTTCTCTGGCGCAAATTGCCTCGGCTCTGAGCCAGCCTCGCGAACGTGTGCAGACGTTGCTCGACGAACTGGTCGCGGAATACGACAAGCCCGAACATGGCGTGACGATGCGCGAGGTGGCCGGCGGCTACAAAATGACGACCAAGCCGGAGCACCATGAGACGGTGCGCAATTTCGTCAGGAGCCTGAAGCCGCCCCTGAAGTTGTCGCTTCCCGCGCTCGAAACGCTGGCGGTGATTGCCTACAAACAGCCTGTAACTGCGCCGGAAATTATGGAAATTCGCGGCGTGCAGGGGACGGGCGTACTGAAAACGCTGCTTGACCGCAAATTGATCGCCGCGGCGGGGCGCAAGAACGTTATCGGCAAGCCCATACTGTACAAGACCACTAAGGATTTCCTGGTGCAGTTTGGACTGAAGGATTTATCCGAACTGCCCTCGCTGAAGGAGTTCGAGGAGATCCGGCGGATGGCCTTCGATGGAGACGGAGGCGCGCCGGAACCTGCGCCGGACGCCACCCCGGGGATCGCCCGCGAGCCGGAACCACCGGCAGATCAGAGTTAAATGCCCGAAGAAAGGCTGCAGAAGATCCTGTCGCGCGCGGGGATCGCTTCGCGCCGGAAAGCGGAGCAGATTATCCAGGAAGGCCGCGTGACGGTGAACGGAACGGCCATCACGGAACTGGGCAGCAAGGCCGATCTGGATCGCGATCATATTAAGGTGGACGGGAAACTGCTGCGGCCGCCCAAGCACCTGATCTCGATTGCGCTGCACAAACCTCACGGTGTGATGACCACGGTTTCGGACCCGGAGGGCCGCCCTACGGTGATGGATCTGGTGCGCGGGATCAAAGAGCGCGTCTACCCTGTGGGCCGCCTGGATTATGCCAGCGAGGGGTTGCTGCTGCTGACCAACGATGGCGAACTGGCCAACGCCATCACATCGGCTTCCACGCAGATTCCGAAAACGTACCTGGTGAAAGCCAACGGCCTGCTGACTCCCGAGCAGGAGCAGCAGTTTCGCGAGGGTGTGCCGCTAGGCGGACGGCGGACGGCGCCGGCGGGCCTTAGGCTGACCTATCGTGCGCAAAACCCATGGTATGAAGTGCGCCTGACGGAGGGCCGCAAGAACCAAATCCGGGAGATGTTCAAGCATTTTGGGCGGCTGGTGGAGAAACTGAAGCGGGTGAAGATCGGGTTTCTGGAATTGGGTCCGCTGAAGCCGGGAGAGTTCCGCTATTTGACCGCGGAGGAAGTCGAGCGGTTCCGCAAGGCAGCCGCGAAACGGGTCACGCGATGACTATAGCCGAGCTGTTGAAGACCAGCCGCACGATCGCGGTAGTGGGGCTTTCGAGCAAGCGCTTCCGGCCCAGCTACGGCGTGTCTGAGTACATGCAGCGCAACGGCTACCGCATCATTCCGGTGAACCCGTTCGAGCAGGCGGTGCTGGGCGAGAAATGCTATCCCGATCTGGACAGCATTCCGGAGCGGGTGGACATCGTCGATATCTTCAGGCGCGCGGAGTTTGTGCCGGAGATCGTGGAGGCGGCTATTCGCATTAAGGCGCGGGCAGTGTGGATGCAGGAGGGCGTGGTGCATGAGGAGGCTGCCGCCAGAGCCCGGGCCGCAGGGCTCGAAGTCGTTATGGATCGGTGCATTTTGAAGGACCACCGGCGGAGTGCGTTTGGGGGGTGACCCGCATTTCCTGCACGGCGCAAATCAATCCGGTATTATTTGTCAAGGGAGCTGCCGCCAACTCTGGCATGAGGCCGTTGGTGGGGATACCGGGAATCCTCGAAGATGTCCGTCAGTTCATTAAGAAAGAGTTTTGCTAACGTCCAAGACGAACCGCGGCAGGGAGATTTCTACGTTTTTAGCCTGAGGACGAATTCTAACCAATTGCGGCACGTTAGGTCTCATGAGAGATTTTTCACGTGCTCGGAGGAGGTCCCGGAGTTCTTGCGAAACGTTGATCTCGTGGGCCAGTTGCAAAAGGGTGACGTGGTGATAGGTGCCCCGATCCGGAGGCCGGAGAACGAAGTGCGCTAGCGACTGAAGCTGTTTCCTGCACCCTTCGAACACGTCGCCGGGCACTCCCGTATTTGCTCAAGGCGGTGCCAGTTGGTCATCACGTCGCCATCTCGGAGGTTCGCCTCGCGATTGCGGCCCTATCGGCCCGTCTCAAACAACGCCCGCGGCAATTCGGACTGTCTGACGATGCTTGCCAGCGTGCCGCGCCGCACCGGATCGTGGAGAGGAACAGGGACCGTGATCGTTGAATCCGCGATCCGTTTCTGCATAATCCTGTGGCTGCCACGCTGGCGAACCTCGACGAATCCATTTTCTTCAAGGATCCGGCAAACCTCCAGGCCCGAGAGGACCCGAAGCCTACCCAACCGGAACCTCAACCTGCGTGACAAAAACGTCGCTGTGGAGCCGCCGGGTAACTTCAGACGCCTCCGCACTCTCGAAGAACAGCGTAAGCGCTTCGACCAGGTTCGCTTGGGCCTCTTCAACCGATGAACCTTGGCTCGCAATATCGAGTTCGGGGCAGAGCGAGACAAAACCGTCGTCTTCGCGTTCGATAATTGCCGTCAAGCGCATCCGTCGCACCATGATCCGAGTCTACAACAGTAGACTCGTAGCCGGCGGTCGGCTATTTGCACCCTTCGAAAACGCCGCCAGGCACTCCCGTATACCCCAGCGCCTGCATGCCAACCGGCGAGCTGTAATAAGCCCTCGAAATCCAGTCCTTCAAATTGCCGAAGTGCGCGTGGCCGCGATAACTGCCGGGCGCGTTCTCGTCCCACGTCTCAAGGGTGTGCGGGTAGGCCATGAAGGTTACGAGTTCGGTCTGCTGCTCGGGCGTGAGATGAACAAACGCCGCGCGGTGGCGCGCGAAGGATTCCCCATCGAGGAAAGCGAGGCTGTCCAGAAAACCGCGTTGGGTGTCGTGCGTTTCCACGGCCAGCACCGCATCGATGAACCGGTTGACCAAGGCCGCTTTGGCGCCAGGCGTATCGGTGGCGGGGATCAGGACCTCGCCAAAGACGATGAGCGTCTCATTCTGATGGGGGTCCAGAAATAGCGGCTTCCAATCGTCGCGCGCCAGATCCTTTGAAGCGTCGTAATCGGACGGAAACTCGCGCGCTGCGGCGACACCGCCCGACACGGCCGCGGCGGCGGCGCCCAGAAAAGCTTGGCGAAACAAATCCCGGCGGTTCATCTGCGGACTATAATACCCTTAACGATGCAATCGCCACAAGTTTCCGAAACATACGACGCCATTGTGGTAGGCTCCGGCGCCACCGGCGGTTGGGCGGCCAAGCGTCTAGCGGAAGCTGGGCTGAAAGTCGCGGTGCTGGAGGCGGGGCGCAACATCTCGCCCAAGGAATTCACCGAGCACATGCCGGCGTACAAGCTGAAATATCGCGATATGTCGCCGGAAATCGCGCGCACGCGACCGGTGCAGAAGCAGTGCTACGCCTGCATGGAGTACAACTACGACTGGTTCGTGGACGACCTGCAGAATCCGTACAGCACTCCGGCGGAGAAGCCGTTCACCTGGCAGCGGCTGCGCATCGTAGGCGGCCGCACGCTGGTCTGGGGGCGCCAGAGCTACCGCATGAGCGATCTGGATTTCAAGGCGGCCAGCCATGACGGCTATGGCGAAGACTGGCCGCTTTCCTACAAGGAAATGGAGCCTTACTACGATATCGTGGAGCGCTACGTGGGCATCAGCGGCGCGGCCGAAGGCAATCCGACGCTGCCGGACAGCCACTTCCTGCCGCCCATGAAAATGACTTGCGGCGAACTGCGGTTGCGCGAGCGGGTGCAGGCGCAGTTCGGCCGCACGGTCACTATCGGGCGCACCGCCATACTCACGCAGAATCATAATGGACGCGCCGCATGCCACTATTGTGGGCCTTGCGAGCGCGGGTGCGTGACGTTCTCGTATTTCAGCAGCCCGTTCACCACGGTGGCGGACGCGCTGAAGACCAGGAATTGCACGCTGATAACGAACGCCGTGGTGCGCAGCGTGGATATGGACAGCGCCAACAACCGCGCCACCGGCGTGACTTACATCGATCGGCTCTCGCACCAGACTTACCAGGCGCGCGCCAGAAGCGTGATTCTGTGCGCGCAGGCGTTGGAATCGACGCGCATCCTGCTGAATTCATCCACGCGCGTTTACGACAAAGGCCTGGCCAATTCGAGCGGAGCGCTGGGGCATTATCTGATGGATCACGCGGTTGGCGGAGGCGCGGCAGGCGATTTGCCGGGCTTCGACCCAACGCCGCCCTCGCCGAGCGGGCCGCATCGCGCCAACGGCATCTACGTGATCCGCTTTCGCAATATTGCGAAGGGGCCGCGCCATCCGCGCTTCATTCGGGGCTATGGATTTCAGGGTGGCGCCAGTGCCGGCTTCAATTTCGGCGCGCAGGGATTCGGCGCCAGCTACAAGAAGGCCGTGCTGGCGGGATCGTACGGCATCGATCTGGGCGCTTTCGGGGAATCGCTGGCGCGTTTCGATAATTATTGCGAGATCGATTCCGAGATGCGAGACGCTTGGGGTATTCCGGCGCTGCGCATCCATATGACGCACGGCGATAATGAGAAGGCCATGATGGAAGACGCCGCCGCTACCGGCGCCGAAATGCTGGAGGCGGCGGGCGCGAAGAACATCAAGGTCAACGCGGATCTGGCGATGCCCGGCATGGCGATCCACGAAACAGGCACCGCCCGCATGGGCGCCGATCCGAAAAAGTCCGTTCTGGACCCGTATAACCAGACGCACGATGTGAAGAACCTGTTCGTGATGGATGGCGCTTGTTACCCGTCGTCGGCGTGCCAAAACCCCACATTGACGTTCATGGCGCTTACGGTGCGGGCTTGCGACCATCTGATCGAGCGGTTCAAGAGAAGCGAAGTTTAGAGCTGAAAGGGAACGATGCGCGAGTTGTGCATTTGCGTTTTGATGGTTGGGAGTGCGGCGGCCGCTGTGCCGCCCGTGATCCCCGGCGACTCCGGGCGGGGCGCCAAGTTATTCGAAAACGAACGTTGCGTGCAGTGCCATAGCGTGAATGGCAAGGGGGGCAAGATGGGCATGGATCTGAGCGCGCGGGTGGACCGCGGCTTTACACCCGCCCTGCTGGCCAGCGCAATGTGGAACCATGCGCCGGTAATGTGGGCGGCCATGGAGGGGGTAGGCATGGAGCGCCCGAAATTGAGCCCATCGGACGCCGCGGATTTGTTCGCGTATTTGTATTCGACGCGCTTCTTCGACAAGCCGGGCGATGCCGCGCGCGGCAAGCAGGCGTTCACGGATAGGCATTGCGCGGAGTGCCACGGAATTACCGAATCGCGGGCGGAGGGCGCGCCGCCGGTGGTCAAGTGGGAATCGTTGGGGCAGCCGATGGTTTTGGTGCAGCAGATGTGGGACCACAGCAGCAGCATGCGGGAGGCTTTTGCGCACAAGAAGATTGCGTGGCAGGAACTGACGGCGCAGGATTTGAGCGACATACTGGCCTATCTCCGCAACCTCCCCGAGACGCGGGGAGTGAATGTGCACTTCTCGTTTACTTCCGGTGATGGCGGGCAAGCCATCTTCGAATCGAAGGGCTGCGTGAAATGCCACGTGGGCAAGCTGGCTTTGGAGGACCGCCTGCACAATCTGGCGCTGACCGAAATCGCGGTGGACATGTGGAACCACGCGCCGCGGATGATTCAGCCGGTGCCGCAGCTTTCCGAAGACGAAATGCGCCAGTTACTGAGTTATCTGTGGATGCGCCAGTTTGTGTATGCGAAAGGGGACGTAGGGCGTGGCAAGCAGGTCTTTGCCGCCAAGCGCTGTGCGGATTGCCACGCGGGCGGGGAGCATGGCGCGCCCCCATTGCCGGGGCAAGGCCGGGGATACTCGGAGATCACCATCGTCTCGGCTTTGTGGAAGCATGGCCCGCAGATGTTCACGCGCATGCGGCAAGCCAAGATGACATGGCCGCGGTTCAATAATCCGCAGCAGATGTCGGACCTGGTGGCGTATTTGAATTCGGTGCAGTAGGGCATGCTAAGGCGGGCGAAACCGCCGGAGCCGGGCATCCAGTCACACGCTTCGCCAAAATCTTCAGCTAGCCCGTCGGCGGGTTGGGGGGCGGCTTCTCGGTGGCGCTCCGATAGGCTCGCGCTCAGCGGCACAGCTTACTATCCGCGGCCGCCGGGCGCTCACCAACTGTACTCCAGGCAGGAGTTAGGTTGACGTGAGCGCTTTGGTACCGCACTTGCACACGCGGCCCGTGCCAGTTCTCATGCGGACGGACACCCATTGCCCGGAATCCGCTATTCCCGCTCTTCAAAGTCGCTCCCAGATCGCGATTGGAAGAAAATGGGCTGCTATAGTGTGAGTGAAAAAGGAGCTCTTCACGTGGCACAGATCATTCCTCTCGGTTTTGTTACCGCAAGCGATTCGGCTTTAACGGCGAATGTGCCGGCCCCGTCCGGATTTCCTCTGCGTTGCAATAAGGTCTTGATACAGGCGTTCAAAACGGCGAACTCCAGCGACTCTGTTTTTGTCGGATTGACGGGCCTAAACAAAACTACGGGGGCGGGAGTCATAGCGGTACTTCAATCCGGCCAGTCGGTGGTGGTTGGAGACGAGCGCGATTCTAACGTGCTCGATCCCACGGCCCTCGCTGTGGATAGCGTGTCGGGCGCCGCGGTGATAACGGGCATGCTCTACCAACGTTAGTTCAGCGGACAGGAACCAGGGAGGCTAACTGCAATATGAGAAGCATCGTTCTATCGGGACTGGTGTGTGTGCTGACCGCAATTGCCGCGCCGGCACAGGTCGGCGTTGGCGGGGGGGGATCGGCGCCCGTTGGAATACCCGCCGGCGCCACCATCTGGTATGGCACGGCCGCGCCGGTAAACACGGTCGGGGCGAACGGGGATTACTACCTCAATACCATAAGCTATTGCCTGTATGGTCCGAAGTCCGCCGGAGTTTGGCCAACAGTCTGCTCTACCTCTGTCCCTCAACTCGGATATATGGCCGAGAATTTCGGGAACAAGGGTACCGCGGGAGGCTATGCGCCCCTAGACGCGAATGCGCATGTGCCTGCCGCAAACCTGCCGGCGGCGATCAACGGCACCAGCGTACCGGCTAACAGCGCATCGGACCAGACCTTACTGACAACCGCTCCGGCGACCGGCACCTGGTCCACTCTTCCTTCCTGCCCGGACTTCGGCGGCAGCCACCTAAACTACAGCCTGGTGACGCACGGGTTCTTGTGCGGAGACACGGGCGGCACGGTGGGTAGTGTGGCATTCAACGGAGTAGGTTCCGGAAACAATTTCAATGCGCTGGTGATCAGCGGCACCTTGAACTACACTGCCGGCGGACAGATCAACGCGAACCAGCTAGGCGGCGTGTCTCTGCCCGCCCTGTCGACGGGGCTTCTTAAGATCACCACCGGAACCGGCGTGCCCAGTGTGGCGGCATCTTCGGACGTTACTGCCACGCTAGGCTTCACGCCGGAGAATCGGGCAAACAAAGGCGTCGCAAGTGGATACGCTGCCCTTGACGGAAACGCGCGGCTGCCGGCTTTGCAGATGCCTCTGCTGACAGGCGACGTTGGGAATAGCGGTTTGGCAACTACGGTAGTGGCGTTGCAGAGCCATGCAGTGGCAAGCACCGCGCCAACTAACGGCCAGGTATTGACATGGAACGCGACCGGAAGCACATGGGCGCCGGCGACTCCCACAACGGGAAACGCGGTCGTCAATCCTGGCGGAACTCCCGCCGCGAACACCGTGCTGGTTGCGGATGGCGCCAACAGCGCCAGGTGGGATACCGACTCAATCTTGTTCACCGATGGCGTACTGAGCACATATCACGATCCGACATCTACCGGTCACAATGTATTCTTGGGCTATGCCGCCGGCAACCGCACCATGACTCCCGCGGGCGGATCGGCTGGGCTTTCCAGTTTTAACGTTGGAATCGGCTACCAGGCATTAGAAGGGTTGACCACAGGCAACCAAAACGTCGGCATTGGAGAGCTTGCGCTGACAGGTAACACCACCGGACAACAGAACGTAGCGGTCGGCAATCTGGCGATGGTCTTGAACACGACGGGCAGTTACAACACGGCGGTTGGCGAAAATGCGTTGGGGAACAATACCACGGGCTATGACAATTTCGCATTCGGACTGCGTGCGTTGTATCAAAACACTACCGGCTATAACAATGCGGCATTCGGGATAGACAGTGTGGGGATCAATACCACGGGGTACCGCAACAGCGGCTTCGGTATCGATTCGTGCGCCTGGAACGTGACCGGTTACGAAAACGACTGCATGGGAATGAATACGCTGTGGTCGCTCACCACCGGATACGACAATGCCGGCATGGGCTTCAATGCAATGTTCGGCGTGACCAGTGGCCATTACCTGACGGGGCTGGGCGCCTATGCCGATATGTATTATCCGAGCACATCGGCAGGCGTGACTCTTACACCTACCAGTGCGACTGCCAATCTTTCGGTTGGCTGGTACTGGTATAAGGTGTCGTATATCCTTAACGGACAGGAAACGGCTCTTTCCAATAACAGCTATCTGGGAGTTCTTACCGATTCCGCGCATAAAGAAGTGACGATCGCCGGGATTCCAACTTACAGTGGACCCTTCGTCGCGTCGGCACGCAGGATCTATCGGACGGTCGTATGCCCTACCACACTGTGTACGGTTATTACAGCAAACCAGGCGCCACGGCAATGGTATTATGTCGCTACGATTAACGACAATGTTACGACAGCCTACGTCGACACTACGGCGGACGCCAGCTTAGGCGCGCAGGAAGGCACCACTCCCAGTAAGTCCATCGCGCTGGGCGCATACGCCACGGTGTACGGATCCTATCAGATGGTGGTTGGGAGCGATGCATCACCGGTCCAGCAGATTTGGCTGGGCAATGGGATGGTAACCGCGGCGGCTCCGTCAGGCGTATTGGTTTCAAGCTCCGGGGCCAGCGGAATGAACGTGGCGGGGCAGGATCACATCATCGCGGGCGGACCCGGAACCGGCAGCGCGAACGGCGGCAACGTCATCTTCGGGACCGTGCCAGGCGGCGCTTCCGGATCTACGTGGAATAGCCTGGTGAACCGTTGGAAGATCGACAGCGCCACGGGCAACCTGCTTTCGCTGAGTACGGGCGGGATCGCCGGAGTGACGGGCACAGTGGATTTCAGCGGCGGCGGTCACACTCTGCCGGCGAAAACAGGAATCGGGGCAAGCAGGCCTTCTACCTGTACCATTGGGGAGCAGTACTTCGCGACGGACGCATCGCCGGGTCAGAATCTGTTCGGGTGCACGGTTGCAAATAGCTGGACGCTCGAAGGCGGCGGGGGCGGCGGCAGCGGCGGGGCGATCACTTCTATCTTTGGCCGCACAGGTGCGGTTACCGCACAGACCGGCGATTACAGTTTTGCGCAGATCGGCGGGACATTGCCGGATGGGGCGCTGCCCGCCGATGCGGTGACAACCGAGATCGTTGCCAATGCTACCCTTATCGGCAATTTTGTCGCTCTGACGACCGCCGGCAACATGACGTCGGGCGGCACCGTGACGGCCACGGGCGATGTTTATGCCAACAGCGGCAGTAATGTACCCGGATGCTTGCACCTATCGGATGCCAATGGCGTGCACGACATGGGGATCTGCGCTCCGTCATCCGGTTTCAATGGGCAGTTCAATTTGTGGACCGCCAGCGGCGCATCCGGACAAGTTGCCACAACCGATGGCGCACTTAATCTACTATGGTCGAACCTAGGAGGAATCGCCGGAACTTTGGCGGCCGCGCAGATGCCAGCGCTGGCCGGCGACGTGGGTAATACCGGACTTGCCACCACGGTGATCGGGATTCAAGGCCGTCCGATCTCGAGCGCTACACCCGCGGACCAGCAATATCTGGGATGGTCCGCTTCGGCTGCCAAATGGCAGCCCATCACCTTGCCTACCACTCTGAGCGCAACGGGCGGGAATATCTATAACGCAGCAGGCACTGGCAATACGCAGATTGTGGTTAAGAACAGTTCGAGCCAGGCCGGCAACGGCGCCGGGTCGATTCTCTGGCAAAACAACGCGGGCGCCACGATGTCGTTCATCAACTGGGACGGCGGTTACGCGGAAGGCGACGGAACGAACTACAAGATCAGTGTGGATACCAGCACGGAAACGTTATCCAGCGACTCCGTGATCGTATGGCATAACGTCAACAACGCGTTTTCCGGTGTGGCGGATACGGGCCTCGCACGGGAGGCGGCCGGCGGAATTCTGCAGGTTACCAATGGTGTGGGCGGTTATGGCATCCTCGATGCGGGCGGCTTGAAAATCAATGGCACGGTGGTCGCTACAAGCCTAGTGGGAGACGCGACAGGCGCTTTCGGCGCGAACACAGTGGCTAAGATCCAGAATCGTGCGATTGCGGCCACCGCTCCGAGCGATGGGCAGAGTTTGGCGTGGAGCGCGGCAAATTCACAATGGCAGCCAACCACGATTTCGGCCGGGGGCGGCGCCGTAAGTTCGGTTTTCGGGCGCACCGGCGCGGTTGTGTCGGCGTCCGGCGATTATACTGCAGCGCAGGTTACCAACGCTTTGTCTTCGACTCAGACCTATGCCAGCCCGGCATGGCTCACGGCGGTCACGTTCGGCGGTACTACGCTCAACTCCACCGGGGGAACTATCTACAACAACGCCGCCAGCGGCAACACTCAAATCGTCATCAAAAACAGCTCAAGCCAGGCCGCTAATGGAGCTGGTTCGATTCTTTGGCAAAATAATGCCGGATCGAATGTGGCGTTCATCAACTGGGACGGGGGTTATGCCACGGGCGACGGGACGAACTATAAGATATCGCTGGACACCGAGACCGTGAGTCTGTCGAGCGATGCGCTGATGGTCTGGCACAACGTCAACAGCGTATTCGCGGGAACTGCCGACCTTGGGCTACAGCGTGAGTCGGCCGGCTTGCTAAAGGTTACCGCCGGAGCCGCGGGGTACGGAGCGATCGACTCCGGGGGCTATAGCGCGTCCGGCGCTGCCGGCGTGACTTCGACCACTTGCACACAATGGACAAATGGACTATGTACTCACAATTGATCGGGCTGACTTTACTGGCTGCGTCTGCTTTCGCACAAACTCCGGCTGCGAAGGACTCCGCCAAGCCGCCGCAGATTACGGCCGAGATTCGCGCCCGATTTTGGCGGACGCAAGCGGAGGCCATAGCGGCTGCCGCACGGGCCGAGCGGGCGCAAGAGGCCGCCAAGGCCGCGCAAGAGGAAATGCGTAAAGCATGCGGCGACAGGTTCACGGTGGCATTGGACGCGGCCGGGGAGCCGTCCTGCCAAGCCAAGCCATAATCGTGGGGTCCATCGCTGAGAGCGGACCCTGGAGCGCCCGCGCAGACCTGGAGGTCCGCCCCACTAGCCCCGCAAATAAGCGTCGTCGCCGCGAATCCAGTCTTCGCGGCGCGGCGCGAACAGATCCACGGCGAGCGAGTCTTCGATCGCTTCCACCATGTGCGGTACATCCGGCGGGATCACCAGCGCGTCGCCCGCGCGCAGAATGCGCTCCTCGCCGTCAATCAGGAAACGCACCGCGCCGCTCTCCAGCATGCTGATTTGTTCGTTCGGATGGCTATGCATGGGAACCACCGCGCCTTTCCCCAGGCGAATACGCGCGACGGTCAGGGTTTGTCCATGAATGGTCTTGCGGCCGAGCAGGGGATTGAGCCGCTCTTCCTCCACAGCGTTCCAAGTGTATTGATGCATCCGCCGGAATTGTATCACGTTGTTGTCATGCTATAACATGATTTATGATGGGTCCTTATGAAGGGTGTCGTTCTGGCGGGCGGTACGGGAAGCCGGCTCTTCCCGCTGACCAAGATCACTAACAAGCATTTGCTGCCGATTTACGAGAAGCCGATGATCTATTACCCCATCGAAACCATGGTCGATGCGGGCATCCGGGATATCCTGATCGTGACCGGCGGAAAGAATGCAGGAGATTTTCTGCGGCTGCTGGCCAATGGCAAGCAGTTCGGCCTCACCCACATCGATTACACCTACCAGGAGGGCGAAGGCGGCATCGCCGATGCGCTGGCCTTGGCCGAGCATTTCGCCGATGGCCAGAAGTTGTGCGTGATCCTCGGAGACAACATCATAGAGGGCAGCATCCGCAAGGCTGCGGACGATTTCCGCCAACAGACACAAGGCGCCAAGATCCTGCTCAAGGAGGTCACCGACGCCGAACGTTTTGGCGTGGCCGAGATTTCCGGCGACCGCATCGTCAATATCGAAGAGAAGCCGCGGCGTCCGAAATCCAACTACGCCGTAACGGGCATTTACATGTACGATGCCACAGTGTTCGATAAGGTCCGCACGCTGGTGCCATCCAAGCGCGGCGAATTGGAAATCACGGATGTCAATAACGCCTACATCCAGGAAGGCTCCATGACATTCGATTTTCTGGATGGCTGGTGGACCGACGCCGGCACCTTCGATTCGCTGCTGCGCGCGGCGAATCTGGTGTCGCAATCGGTGACCGCCCGCCGGCAAGCGGAGGCGGATAAACTCACCGCCGAAGGGGTTGCCCGATGACCGGCTTCCCCGTGCGCGAGCCGCGCACCATCGCCTTATCCGATTTGCTGGAGTTGGCCTATCCAGACTGCGCGAAAGGCATCGGATCGGTGATCGGTTCGCCCACGGCGGCGGATCTGATTGAAGGCGTGGGCATCGATACGCTGTCCCTCTGGCCGGACGACCGGGGCTATTTCCTGGAAGTGCAGCGCATGGGCCGCGGCTTGGCGGCCGGCTTTCCAACCGAAAGCACGCAGACTTCCACCGCTTTCAATTACCCGGGCACGATCAAAGCCTTTCATTATCACCTGCACCAGACCGATTGCTGGACGCCTGCCATGGGGATGCTACAGGTAGCGCTGGTGGATCTGCGTGTGGGGTCCCGGACATTCGGTGCACGGAATACCATCTACGCGGGCGTTTTGCGGCCGTGGCAAATTTTGATTCCGCCGGGCGTCGGGCACGGATACAAAGTTATCGGCAGCGCCCCTGCCATGTTGATCTACACCACCGACCGATTCTACAATCCCAAGGACGAAGGGCGCATCCCTTACGACCATCCCGGCATTCACTACGATTGGGAACTGCAGTACAAGTAGACGGTGCGCATGAGCAGACTCCTTGTTACCGGAGGCGCGGGTTTCATCGGGTCGGCCTTCATCCGGCTTTTTCTGGCTGAAGATCCGTCCGTGCGCGTGGTCAATCTCGACAAGCTGACCTACGCCGGCAATCTGGAGAATCTGGAAGACGTCGCGAACGATCCGCGCTACCGCTTCGTCCCCGGAGACGTCTGCGACGAAGTCCTGGTGGACACCGTTCTCAGTGAAGAGCGGCCGGATGCCATAGTGCATTTCGCCGCGGAGTCGCACGTGGACCGCAGCATATTCGCACCCAGCCCGGTGTTCGAAACCAATCTGCGCGGCACTTTCACCTTGCTGGAGGCGGCCCGCAGCCACCATATCGCGCGCTACCTGCAAGTCTCGACCGATGAGGTTTATGGCAGCCTGGAGCCGCCGCTTGAAGCCGCCGAGAACTTTCCGCTGAACCCAGCCAGCCCATACTCGGCCTCCAAAGCCGGTGGGGATCTGTTGGCGCGGTCTTATTTCCTCACCTATAAATTGCCGGTGGTGGTCACGCGCGCGTCCAACAATTACGGGCCGTATCACTTTCCTGAAAAACTCATTCCGCTGATGATTACGAATGCTCTCGAGGACCGGCCACTGCCCGTGTATGGCGACGGCCAGCAGGTGCGGGACTGGCTGTATGTGGAGGATCATTGCCGCGGGATCCGTGCGGCTTTGGAACACGGGCGCGACGGCGAGATTTACAACATCGGCGGAAATTGCTCGCTGCCGAACCTGGATGTAGTCCGGCGGATACTGGCGGCTACCGGCAAGCCGGACAGTCTGATCCAATACGTCACGGACCGGCCGGGACACGACCGGCGTTATGCGCTCTCCAGCGAAAAACTCATGCGCGAAACCGGCTGGGCGCCGCAAGTCGCTTTCGACGATGGGCTGGCGCGCACCGTGGATTGGTACCGCGACCATAGGGCCTGGGTCGCGCGCGTGCGCAGCGGCGAATATCTTAGCTATTACTCTCGCAATTACGAGAACCGGCCGGACGAACTGCGCACGGTGATCGATGCGCGTGGCAATTGACGCAACTCCGCTGACGCTCTCCAGCGGAGGTCTGCGGCGCTATACGGAGGAGCTCAGTAAGGCGCTGGCTGCGAACTTTCCGGAAGACGAGTACTTTCTGGTTTCCGACCAGGAGTTCGGCATGCCACACACGGCGCCTCTCAATCTGCGGCGGGGCGGCGGCCCGCGCAATCCCGCCGAGCGCCGCTGGTGGCTTTGGGGCTTGGACCGCGAACTGGAACGTCTGGAAGCCGGATTATTCCACGGTACGGACTTCGCGGTGCCCTATTTACCGCGCCGCCCGGCCGTGATGACGCTGCACGATCTCTCCCCTTGGATGGATACCGCTTGGCATTCGAACGCAGGCCGGGTACGCCAGCGCACGCCCCTTCTGATCGGATTGGGCTTGACCGACATGATCGTGACCCCCAGCGAAGCGGTGCGGGGGCAGGCTATCGAGGGGTTCCGGATTCATCCGGAACGTATCCGCGCAATTCCGCACGCGGCCTCCGCCTGCTTCCGCCCGCGTGCTGGAGATGGCGCCGCGCCGACTGGGCCAAGCTATTTTCTGTATGCGGGAACATTGGAGCCGCGAAAGAACATTCATGGCCTGCTGGCCGCGTGGCATGAGGTCCGTCGCATGTATCCGGTCGATCTGGTACTGGCGGGGCGGCGGAGATCCGATTTCGCGCAACTTTCACCCGAACCTGGGTTGCAGATTATTGGTGAGGTATCCGATGAGCGGTTGGCGCAGTTGTTGGCCGGAGCGCTGGCGTTCGTCTATCCGTCATTCTACGAGGGCTTCGGGCTGCCGGTACTGGAAGCTATGCAGTGCGGGGCTTGCGTGATCGCTTCGCGGGATCCGGCTATCGGGGAGGTTGCCGGGGGCGCCGCGCTCGTGGCGGGATCGGACGCCGAGTTGGTGCGGGCCATGTTGGATATCGCGGCGCATCCCGAGCGGGCTAAGCCGTGGCGTGAGCGCGGGTTGCGGCGGGCGGCGGAGTTTTCATGGCGGCGCACTGCGCAGCTCACGCATGAGGTGTATGAAGAAGCCCTTCGGAAATAGACGTGGCGCAGGCACTCTTGCCGTCGCGCGCGGCCGGTTTTGCCGCACTAGACCAAGGGTAGTCGTCCGCACGCGTGACGAACCCGGCTTTAACCGGATTGTTCTCGATGTAAGCAACAATTTTCTCAAACTCGCGCTCGTCTCTGACCCAGTGATCGTAGGATTCGGCTTGCCAAAAAGGTTGCCCCGTCCGGCCCAGCACTTGGTTGGCTTCCCGAGCGCTGCAACCTTTCAGCGCGCCAAGCAATCGCCGCGCCTGCACCTTTGGCCGCAAAAGTACGTGGACATGGTTGGCCATAATCACCCAAGCTCGCAGGTCGTAGTGACCAAGATCGACGCCGCGGCGGAGCGAGTTGACGACTATGTGGGCGATATCCTCCCGGCGAAGGTACAGGGGGCCAGTCCGGGTGGTATCCAGGTAACGATCCATCCAGACAAAGGCCTCTCCGGCTCGCAGTCCGGGCGGCGGATATCGACCTTGTGGCAAGCTGCCTTGCAGATGCCAGGTTACGAAGAGCCACTTGCCTTCCAAATAAATATGCGGGAGACGCCGGCGGGTTTCGGACATATTGGGGAGTGGGTTGCGACGTGGGAAGTTCTCTTGAGCAAGTTTGCGACGACAGGAGTGCCGTCGCGGCAGGCACGAGTGCCTGCGCCACGGAGCTATGCGTAGCGCGCTGTTCATTTCCGCCGAAGCTCCGTACCCGCTGGTGGGCGGAGGCGCGTTGCGTAGCGCCTCGCTGCTCAACTTCCTGGCGCGCGGCTACGCGGTGGATATGATCTTGTTCCGCGAGCCCCGCGCCGCGGATCCGCGAGTGCATCTGCCGCCCGGCCTGGTGCAACGCCTGCACATTCTTGAACTGCCGGCGCACGCGCGCCATGCGTTGGCCCGCACCGCGCGCAATGCCGGACGGCTGGCGCGGCGCGTTCCTCCGCTTATGGACCGTTTCGCGGGCTTTGGCGGACCCATCGCAGCCGCCACTCGCGGACGGCGCTACGAACTGGCAATCGTGGAGCACTTCTGGTGCGCGCCGTACTGGGAGGAGGCTGCAGCCGTCAGCGACGCCACGATACTCGATCTGCACAACATCGAATCCGTATTGCATGCGCGCAGCGCGGCCACCGCTCCCCAAGCCTTCGAACGGCTGGCGCATTGGGGGTTTCAAAGTATTTGCCGGAATTTGGAAGAGAAATGGCTGCCTCGATTCACTTATTTGCTGGCGGCTTCCGAATCGGATGCTGGAATTTTGCGAATGATTTCGCCCGGCTCGAATGTACTGGTTTATCCAAATTCGATACCGCTGGCGCCTTCGCCACCTCGGCTGGAAGAGAATGTGATCATTTTTTCGGGCAATCTTGAGTACCATCCGAATGTCGCCGGCGTGCGCTACTTCCGGAACGAAATCTGGCCGGAACTGCGTGCGCGCTGGCCAGGATTAGTGTGGCGGCTGATCGGCAAGAACCCGCAAGGTGTTTCCCGGATCGTCGGCGGCGATCCGCGCATTGAACTCACTGGCCCAGTTGCGGATGCGATCCCGGAACTGGCCCGCGCCAAGGTGGCTATAGTACCGTTACTGGCTGGCAGTGGTACCCGCGTCAAGATTATCGAGGCGTGGGCGGCCGGCGTTCCGGTGGTCTCGACGCCGCTGGGGGCGGAAGGCCTGCCGGCGCGCGCGGGGGAGCATTTATTGCTCGCGGGCGGCGCGGCGGCCTTCCGGGATGCCGTCTCCAGCCTGCTGGCCAGCCGGGCGCTGCGGGACCGCGTCGGACGTGCGGGCCGGTACCTGTTTGAGTGTGAATTTACCTGGGAAGCCGCCTGGAAGTGCTTGCAATTCCTAGATCCTGCTACCATGGAAAGATCTGATGCGCTTCGCGATTGATGCTCACGCCATCGGCCGCCACCTCACCGGAAACGAAGTGTATGTCCGCAGCCTGTTGGGCAGCTTTGCGGCGCTGGATCACGATTCGGACTTCGTAACTTACTTCTCCGCGGACGATGCCAGGCAGTGGACAGCCGAGCGGTTTCAAGCCCGGCAAGTGTCTCCGAACCCGTTCGTTCGGCTGGGGGTGGAACTGGCCATGAAGCTCCGCCAGGATCGTCCCGACCTGGTACACGTGCAATACACCGCTCCACTGGGATGTCCAGTACCGGTGGTGGTGAGCGTCCACGACGTCAGCTTTTTGGTGCATCCCGAATATTTTCCCAGGCTGCGCGCGTTGCAACTGCGCTGGACGGTAGCGCGCACCATCCGTTCCGCCACGCGGATACTGACGGGGAGCGACTTCTCGCGGGATTCCATTATTGAGGCCTATGGCGAGTCCTGCGCCCGCAAGATCGTGGTGGTGCCCAATGCCGCGCCCAGTGGCTTGCGTCCCATTTCACGCAAAAGGGCCACTGCCGCGGTGCGGGCGCGTTTCCATATCGCCACGCCCTTTATTCTTTCGGTCGGCGATCTGCAGCCGCGCAAAAACCACATCGGCTTAATCGCCGCATACGCCGCGTTAGTACGCGCTTATCCCCAGTTGACCCACCGATTGGTGCTGGCTGGTAAAGATACGTGGTTCAGCCCTAAAGTCCGGGAAGCTGCCCGCCAATCGGGTGTGGCGGACCGCATACGGTTCGCCGGCTTCGTTTCGGACGAGGACCTGTTGCAACTGTATAACGCCTGCGACCTGTTTGTATTTCCGTCTTTCTACGAGGGCTTCGGTCTACCGGTGCTGGAAGCCATGGCCTGCGGACGCGCGGTAGCCTGCTCGCGAACCTCCTCGATCCCCGAGGTTGCGGATGGCGCAGGCATCATGTTCGATCCTTACTCCACTGATGAGATGGTACGCGCCATGGCGGACCTGTTGCGCGATGCGGAACTGCGCGCGCGCATGGAACGTCTAGGGTTGCAGCGGGCATCGTGTTTCAGTTGGCGCGCTACCGCGCAGCGGACGTTGGAAGTTTACCGCGAGGTGGCCGAGCGAAATCGCGCCGCAGCCAGGGAATTCGTGCATCGATGAACAAACGTGCGCTAGTCTTGTGCGGCGGGCCGGGATTGCTGCTATTGGCGGCGGCGGCCAGCCCATGGCAGAGTAGCTCCACAACCACCGCCAGCGCTAAAGCAGCGCCTCCGGCGAAGGACGCTCCCCAGGCAGCGGGCTTTCCGAATACCGGCGAATCGCTCAATTATTCCTTGAATTGGCCGGGGGGCGCCAGCTTGGGCGAAGCTCATCTGCGGGCCTCTAAGGGCGATCACGGATGGCAGTTCGATTTTTCCCTGGACGCCTCGGTTCCCGGATTTGCCGTATCGGACCACTACCATTCACGCGCCAATGCCGATTTCTGTTCGCTGGAGTTGGAAAAGGAATCCACGCACGGACAACGCCACACGCACGAAAAAACGGTATTCGACTACAAGGAAGGCAGCGCCACACGTACGACTTTAGTGGAGGGCGGCGGCCACACGGATATCGATATCAACAACTGCGCGCACGACGGTCTGGATTACATCTTCTACGCGCGCCGCGAATTGGGGCAGGGGCATGGCATACCGCAGGCGGAGGACGTGCTCTTCGGCGCCTCTTACTCGGTGCGTATGCAATTCGCCGGTGTGCAGGATGTTACTGTAGGAGGCAAACGCCGGCAGGCCGATCACATCATACTCTTCGTGCGCGGGCCGGCCGCCGATTCCAAACTTGAGATTTTCTTCGAACGCGACGCAGCGCGCACGCCCTTGATCATCAAGGCGCCACTCCCTGTCGGCACGTTATCGATGGAGCTTGTGCGCTGAATGCGCGTGGCGTTCTTCTCGCCGCTGCCACCGTCTCGCAGCGGCATCGCGGATTATTCCGAAACCCTGATCGAACATTTGAAGCCCCTGGTGGACCTGGAGGTCTTCGCGGAAGACCGGCCCTTCGATCGGTCGCGCTTCGATATCGCGCTGTATCACCTGGGAAATAACCCGCACCATGGCTTCGTTTACGAAGCGGCACTAAGGCACCCGGGTGTGGTGGTGATGCATGAATCGAACCTGCACCACCTGATTGCGGACCTTACCATCCGGCGCGACGATTGGGATGCCTACCTGCGCGCATGCGAGTATGAGGGCGGCCCCGAGGCCTTGGCCCATGCGCAGCGCGTGCGCGCGCTTGAAGTGGGGCCGGATTACGAAGGGCTACCGATGACCCGGCGCGTGCTCGAATCCGCTCGCGCAGCCGTAGTGCATAGCCAGTTCATGGTAGATGAGATGCATGCGGCGGGCTTCGACAGACCTGTCGCGCGCATTCCGCACGGCGCCTGGATTCCGGAGTCCGGCCGCAACGCCTGGCGCCATCGCCTGGGCATCGACGAGGCTACGCCGCTCATCGGCATCTTCGGCTTTCTGAAGCCTTACAAACGCATCGCCGAATCGTTGCGCGCCTTTCGCCGCCTGCTGCGCGTAGCGCCGTCGGCCAAGATGATCCTGGTGGGCGAGCCGCACCCGGAGTTTCCTTTGCAGTCGCTGATCGGCACGCTGGGACTCTCTGCCACGGCTCGTGTGATAGGGTTCACGCCTATCGACGACTTTACCGGCTACATGTCCGCCTGCGACATCGTGTTGAACCTGCGCTATCCAACGGTGGGCGAAAGTTCCGGCAGTCTGCTGCGCGCGCTTGGATTGGGCAAGGCCGTGCTGGTTTCAAGCGTAGGCGCGTTTCGCGAGTTCCCGGACGACGTGTGCCTCAAGGTGCCGGTGGGCGCAGGTGAGGAAGACCTGATCTTCGAATATCTCAACCTGCTGGCATCGCGCCCGGACGTGGCCCGCGCGCTGGGCGAGCGCGCGGCGCGCTATGTGAAGGAGGAATGCAACTGGGATCGCGTAGCTTGCCTGTACGCGTCGTTCTTGAAGTCGGTGGTGGATGGCGACGATTGGAGGACGGAAGTCAGGAGTCAGGAGTCAGAAGCCGGAATCGGGAAGTCTGCACCTATCGCCCCCGAGTATATTGCGGGATGGGCGGCTAACTCCGAGTCTCTCGACTACGTCGATACGCATTTGACGCGGTTGGTAAAGACGCTCGAAATCACGCCGCCGGGCGGGCCCGAAGACCGGATACTGGAGATGGGCGCATACCTTCAAATTACGCCGGCGCTACGATCCAAGCTAGGTTATGGCTGCGTGCGCGGCTGCTACTATGGACCTGCCGGCAAAATCGATCGGCGTAGCGCGGCTTCGGCCGAAGGCGAGGCGTTCGAGTGCGAGATCGACCTGTTTAACGCCGAGAAGGATCCGTTTCCGTATCCGGACGAGCATTTTTCGACGGTGCTTTGCTGTGAGTTGATCGAGCATCTAACGGAAGACCCCATGCACCTGATGGGCGAGATCAATCGCATCTTGAAGCGCGGCGGACACCTGGTGCTGACTACGCCCAACATCGGGAGCCTGCGCGGCATCGCAGGCATCCTGGAAGGCTATCATCCCGGCATCTTCACGGCCTACATCCGGCCGCGGGCCGATGGTGAAGTGGAGGCCCGGCACAACCGCGAATACACGCCTAAGGAGATCGAGCGGCTGTTGCTGAACTCGGGTTTCACGGTCATGCTGCTCGAAACCGGACCGTTCCGCCAAACTCCCCGGCCGGAGGAAGGCTGGGTGTTGAATCTGCTCGAACAGTTCGGACTGCCGCGAGATTTGCGCGGCGACGATATCTACGTCGTGGGACGGAAGACCGGCGCCGTACGCGAGCGCTTTCCGGACTGGTTGTACGCATGAATGCGGCGTATGAAGATGCCGACGTGCGGCTCTCCGGCGAGTTGCAGGTGGATGCACGCTTCAACCTGAGGAACACATCCGCCGACGCATGGCGTCCGCAAGACGGATTCGCCGCCGGTTTCCACATCTACGATTCCGAAACCGGAACATTAGTCGTGGATGGCGAACGTCAGCCCCCTTCGGGCGATGTCGCGCCCGGCGGATGCGTACCCGTGGATCTGCACTTCTCTCTGCCGCCCGAACCTGGCCGCTATGACGTTTTCATCTCCCCGATGCGCGAGAACGTCTGCTGGTTCTACACGCTGGGCTGGCCCTTCTTGCGCGTGCAAGCGACGGTCGAAGACGGCCGCGCCCGGCTGGAACGCGTGCGCGTCGTGACGCTATGCACCATTCGCCGCGAAAATCTGTTGCGCGCGGCGGGGCGCGCTTTTACGCTGCCGGTCTTGACCATCGCGCGCAACCGCAGCTTGATCCGCACCATGGTACGCCGCGATATCCTGGGCCGCTACCGCGGCTCGTTTGGCGGCGTGTTTTGGACCATCCTGAATCCGCTGCTGCTGATGCTGACCTACTTTTTCGTGTTCGGCGTGGTGCTGCGGACGCGCTTTGGCTCCGATCCCAGCCGGGCGGGATTCGCTCTTTATTTTCTGGCCGGGATGCTGCCGTGGCTGGCCTTCAGCGAGGCGGCCGGACGCGCGCCCAGCGTGATGCTGGAACATCGTAACTTCGTCAAGAAGCTGGTCTTCGCGGTGGAGACGCTGCCCATCAACCTAGTGGTGTCGGGGCTGGTGAGCGAGGCCTTCGCGCTGTTGCTCTTCGCCATCGGCCTGTTTCTGGCGCGGGGCGACGTACCCGATTCGGTGGTGTGGCTGCCCACTTTGATCGTGCCGCAGGTTCTATTCACCGCGGGTGTGTGCTGGTTCCTGGGAGCGCTGGGCGTGTTCGTGCGCGATCTGGGGCAAGTGATCGGCTTCCTACTGACGCTGTGGTTCTTCCTGACCCCGATTTGTTATCCGGAAGCATCGCTGCCCGCGGCGGCGCTGCCGCTGCTGGCGAAGAACCCCATGTTCGTGCTGGTGCGCGGCTACCGCGCCATCCTTTTGGAAGGCCATGCGCCCGCCTTGGGCTCGCTGTGGAAGCTGTGGATCGCTGCGGCGGCCGTCTTCATTCTGGGGCACGCGTGGTTCTACAAGCTGCGCCGGTCGTTTGCCGATATCATCTGAGGCTCCGTCCTGTTATACTCGATTCCAGGCGGAGGGCGGAACGCATGCGCAGAGAGGCTAATGAGACGGACCGCAGCGCCCCAGAAGGTTCGGAGACCGATCTTGAGGAGCGCGTCTTCTCGAAGTTTCCGGTTTTTCGCGAGTTCAAACAGATTGCCGGGGGGGTTCCGCGTGAAGACTGGAACGAGTTGCCGGCGGATCTCGCTGTGAATTTGGACGACTATCTCCATCAAGGCCCGAAGAGGTGAGAGTATTCGTCGACTCGCTGCTATGGATTGCAATGGCCCGCCCCACGGATATGTACAGGCATTCCGCACTGGAGGCCTTGGCCCAACTCAGCGATGCAGAACTCGTCACTACCGAAGAGGTTCTGGTGGAAGTTCTGGCCGCAGTCGCGAAGTATTCGACCGCAGTGCGTGCCGCCGCTGGGGCGATGGTCAGAAAGCTTCTGGAGTCCGGTACAGTCGAAGTAGTTCCGCAGTCGCACGAGTCGTTCCTTTCTGGTCTGGCTTTTTTTGAACATCGGCTCGACAAAGGATACAGCCTCACAGACTGCATCTCCATGCGCACGATGTACGTTATGGGCATCGCCCAGATCCTCACTTTCGACCACCACTTTCGTCAGGAGGGCTTTGTGGTCCTGCTTGACCGCTGAACGCGATACCATCTGAGACTGACCCATGCTGGCCAAGTTGACTGCCGCTCTCGTCGCGTATGGACCCCTTGGCATCCTGGTGCTGGCCTTCATCGATTCAGCCGGTATTCCGGTTGCTTCGGGCATGGACGCACTGGTGGTTCTGGTCGCCGCTAAAGCTCCCCAGCGCGCGCTGCTTGCGGCATCCATGGGAGTGCTGGGATCGCTGATCGGCAATGTGGTGCTCTTCATGGCCGCCCGCACCGGCGCACGGCGTTACATCAAGGAAGTGCCGCAGCCGGGAGACAAACGGCGCTTCCGCGAGTGGTTCAAACGCTACGGCTTGCTGACCATCTTCATTCCGTGCATGCTGCCCATCCCGCTTCCGCTAAAGGTATTCGTGATTTCCGCCGCGACGTTCGGCACGCCTCTACGGACGTTCGTGTTCGTGATACTAGCCGGCCGGAGCATCCGCTATTTCGGCGAGGCGTACCTGGGAGTCATGCTCGGCGAAGGATCGGGGAGGTACTTGCGCGCTCACACGTGGCATCTGGTGGGTGGTGCAGTGGCGCTGTTCGCCGTGCTGTATGTGCTATTGATGTTGATGGAGAGACGGCGCGGGCGGGCGAAACAAGCGAACACGAATCTGCCATAATGGGATCGATGATCAACCAACCTTTCTTCCAGGTTGCATTGCCGTTGATGGTCACGATTCTGGTCGCAACGTTTACTGCGGCTTGGTCCAGCAACAAGCGGATTGATGAAATCAGCCGCCGACTGGACGACACGAATCGGCGCATTGACGAAACCAATCGACGGCTTGATCGCCTGGAATCGGTGCTTCAAGATGTCATGAAAGCGCTGATGACCATCGATCATCGCCTCACGGTGCTGGAGGAACGCAGCTCGCTGGTGCGCGGCTAGTTCATTCCTCGCGCAGCGCAGCCGTGGGATCGAGGCGCGCGGCGCGATGCACGGGCAGATACGCGGCGATTCCGGTCGCAATTCCCAACACTACAGCAGCGATGGCGAGTGGCGCCGCATCGTACGGTTTCACTCCATAGAGCAGACTCGCAACCAGGCGCCCCGCGGCCAACGACGCGCCAAGGGCCCAGCAGCGTGCCGGCAACCAGCATCGCGGCTACTTCACGCAGCACCAGCCAGATCACGGAGCCCGGCTGCGCCCCGAGCGCCATGCGGATGCCGATTTCGGCTTGGCGCCGCGCCACCCCGTAAGCCGTTACGCCGTATAGGCCGATCATGGCCAGCAGCAGAGCCAGCCCGCCGAAGAACGCCGAGAGCAGCGCGACCATTCTGGGTTGCAGCAGCGACTCGCCCACCTGCGTTTCGAAGTTCCGAAACTCCAGCGAAATGCCCCGGTTCACTTGGCCGATGGCCGTGCGCACCACCGGAATCAACGTCTCTACGGCGCGCTCGGAACGGACCTCGAAGGTGACTTCTCCCCAAGACTCGGAATCCTGCGCGCTGGCGACGTAGGCCGACAGGACCGGCTTTTCATCGACTTCCTCGTACTTGATATCTTTCACCACCCCGATCACCTGATAGACATCCTGTTCGCCGGGTTTGCTCTCCATACGAATGGTCTTGCCGATGGGATCTCCTTTTCCGAAAAACTTGCGCGCGGTGGATTCGCCGAGAAGCAGTACCTTAGGTGCGCCGGCATCGTCGTGCTCGGAGAAATCGCGGCCCAATAGCCGCGGCGTGCGCATCGTCGAGAAATACCCGGGCGACACACGGTTGAAGTACACCAGCGTGTCGAATTTCCCTTTCGACGAATAGCCTTCGGGAGTCACGATTTCATTCCACGTCGAGCCGCTGATAGGCGTCAGGCCGGAACTGGAGGCCGATGCTACGCCGGGTATGGACCGCAAACGCTCGACGATCTCGCGATACACGCGCGGGCGCTGCGCGCGTGGAATATTGGACTGCATCATGGCCGCTTGAACCAGCAGAACGTTGTGGCGGCTGAAGCCCAGGTCGGTGCTCAATAGATTGCGTAGCGATCCCACGAAAAGGCCGGCGCCAACCAGCAACATCAGCGACAGCGCGACTTGGCCGGTGACCAGCGCGCGGCCCAATCCGAGGCGGCCTCCCGCCACGCCACGCGCATGCTCCTTCAGGACACTGTTGGGCGAGACGCTGGTGGCGCGCAGTGCCGGCGCCAGTCCAAACAGCAGTCCCGTAAGGATAGCTACGCCCATGGTGAAAGCGAGCACCCGCAGATCCGGCGCCGTGTCGAGTTGCAGTTCACCTCCGGTCTTGGACAGAAAGCGCACCAGCAGGCGGCTTCCCCAAACGGAAAAGAGCAAACCTCCCGCCGCGCCCAACACGGAGAGAAGCAGGCTTTCCGACATCAGTTGGCGCATGACGCGGCGGCGGGCCGCACCGATAGCCATGCGAATGGAAATCTCGCGTTGGCGGGCGGCGGCACGCGCCAGCAGCAGGTTGGCGATATTGGCGCAGGCGATGAGCAGCACCAGGCCGACAACAGCCATCAGCGTGAATAACGCCGTGCGGTACTGGCTGCCTGTTTCCGAGAACCCTGTGGCCGCCAGAAGCAAAGCTAACGATCGCTGCAGGTATTGCTTCTGGTTATCGGCGTCCCAATTAGTGGGAAGCGTAGCGCGATTCAGCTCCGGCGCCAGCGCCTTCATCTTGGCATCCGCTTGTGGCCGGGACTCGCCCGGCAGAAGCCGGCCCAGGATGCGGAGCCACCACCAACTCCGCGCCGCCAATGCGCTGCGGTCCGTGTGCAGGATCGGCTCGCACCCGATGGGGATCGCTACATCGTAGGACGTATCCACGTCAAAGCCCCTGAACCATGGAGGCGTCACGCCAACGATGGTGAACGGGTGCCGGTTCAGCCGGATGGTCTTGCCGGTGATGTCGGGATCGCTAGCATAGTGCCGTTTCCAGACGTGAATACGCGCCCGCGCATGGCAGGCACGCCGAGCACGCGGAAAAAATCGCCGCTGGCCCACAAACCCTGGGCAAAGTGGCTCTCACCGCCCTCAGACAGATCGAAGCGGTCCGTTCCGAGGGCCAGAGTTCCGGAGAAAGCCTTCTGGTGATCGCGCACCTGCTCCCAGATTGGGTTGGTGAAATGGCCGCCGCTCCCCGGAGAGTCGAGCTTGTACCAAGCGCGGCGGATCTTCCACGGGCAGCGAGCGCAGCATCACCGCGTTCAAGATGCTGAAAATGGCGGTGTTGGCGCCGATGCCCAGCGCCAGAGAGAGCACGGCGGTGGCGGCGAAACCGGGATTGGCACTCAGGGTTCGTAGGGCATAACGGGTATCTTGGGCCAGGGTTTCGAGGAATGGCCAGATCCACACGGCGCGGCTTGCTTCTTGGAGTTGGGCTACGTTGCCGAAGCTTCGGAGGGAGGAGGACAGGCCGGAGGCCTGTCCCACAAGATCCCGATGCAGGCGCATCTCATCGGCGAGATCTTGCTCCTGCCGCCTCCGGCTCAATAGGTACTGCAGTCGACGCCACACTTCGCTCATCGTCACTCCTCGCGCAAAGCCGCCATGGGGTCGAGGCGCGCAGCGCGATGCGCGGGCAGATAGGCCGCGATTCCAGTCGCGACGCCCAAGATTGCGGCTGCTATCGCGAGCGGCGCCGCATTGTGGGGCTTCACGCCATACAGCAGGCTCGCAACCAGACGCCCAGCGGCCAGTGACGCGCCCAAGCCCAGCACCGTGCCGACGGCCAGCATTGCGGCCACCTCGCGGAGCACCAACCAAACGACCGATCCCGGCTGCGCGCCGAGGGCCATGCGGATGCCGATCTCGGCCTGCCGGCGCGCCACCCCGTAAGCCGTCACGCCGTAGAGTCCGATCATGGCCAGCAGCAGCGCCAGTCCACCGAAGAACGCCGATAGCAGAGCGACCAAGCGGGGCTGAATCAGCGAGTCGTCCACCTGCGTTTCGAAGTTGCGAAACTCCAGGGAGATGCCGCGGTTTACCCCACCGATGGCCGCGCGTACCGCTGGAATGCACGTCTCGACCGGACTCTCCGTGCGGACCTCGAAATTCACTTCCGGCCATGGAGATGTGTCCTGCGCACAGGCGATATAGACGGTGAGCGTCAGACCTTCGTCCACACTCGCATACTTTGCGTCTTTCACCACGCCGATCACCTGATAGACCCCCTGCTTGCCGGGCCCCTCTGCGCGGATGGTCTTGCCGATGGGATTTGCTTGCCCGAAGAACCGGCGGGCCACCGACTCAGTGATCAGCATGACCATGGGAGCGCCGGCATCGTCGTGCTCCGAAAAATCGCGGCCCAGCAACACCGTCTGGCGCATCGTGGCGAAGTATCCGGGCGAGACGCGGTTGAAGTACACCAGTGTGTCGTCCTTGCCTTTCGGCGAATAGCCTTCGGGCGCGACCTCGCTGTCCCATTGTCCTCTGCCGATGGGCGTCATCCTGGAACTGGAGGCCGACGACACGCCGGGGATGGCGCGCAGACGTTCCACAATCTCGCGGTAGACGCGCGGGCGCTGCTCCTTCGGAACGGAGGTCTGCATCATGTCGGCATGGATCAGAAGAACGTTGTGGCGGCTGAAGCCCAAGTCGGTAGTCAATAGATTGCGGAACGTGCCGAGGAACAGCGCGGCGCCCACCAGCAGCATCAGCGACAGCGCCACCTGGCCGGTGACCAGCGCGCGGCCGAAACCAAAGCGGCCGCCCACCATTCCGCGCGTATGTTCCTTCAAGACATTGTGCGGCGAGACGCTGGTAGCGCGCAGGGCTGGCGCCAGTCCGAACAGCAGTCCCGTGAAAACAGCCGCGCCCATGGTGAAGGCGAGTACGCGCAGGTCCGGCGCGGTGTCGAGTTGCAGCTCGCTTCCGGTCTGCGACAAGAACTGGACCAGCACTCGGCTTCCCCAGGCGGCGAAGAGCAAACCTCCCGCTGCGCCTAACACAGATAACAGCAGGCTTTCGGACATCAGTTGGCGCATCACGCGCCGGCGCCCCGCGCCGATGGCCATGCGGATGGAGATCTCACGCTGGCGGGCCGCGGCGCGAGCCAGCAGCAGGTTAGCGATATTAGCGCAAGCAATGAGCAACACCAGGCCAACCACCGCCATCAGGGTGAAGAGCGCGGTGCGGTACTGGCTGCCGGTATCCGAGAAGCCCGTGGCGGCAGGCCGCAAGGCGAACGATCTCTGCAGGTATTCCTTTTGGCCGTCCGCGCGCAAATTCGATGAAGGCGTGGCGCGGTACACCTCCGGCGCCAGTGCCTTCATTTTGTCCTCCGCCTGCCGCGGGGTCTCGCCGGGGAGGAGACGGCCCAGAATGCGCAGCCACCACCAATCGCGGTCGGCCAATGCGCTGGCGTCGGTGTGCAGGATCGGCTCGCAACCGATGGGGATAGCGACATCGTACGGTGTATCGACATCCAGGCCCGTGAACCAGGGCGGCGTCACGCCGATGATGGTGAACGGATGCCGGTCCAACCGGATGGTCTTGCCCACGATATCGGGATCGCTCGCGAAATGGCGCTTCCAGAATCCGTGGCTGATCACCGCGACCGGTCCCGCCTGCCCGCCTCCGTGCCGATCGTCGTCGGTGGTGAAGACACGTCCGCGCATGGCGGGCACGCCGAGGACGCGAAAGAAATCGCCGCTAGCCCACAGGCCTTCCGCGAAATGGCTCTCGCCTCCCACGGCCAAGTCGAAGCGATTTTCGCCGAAGGCCAGGGCTCCGGAGAAGGCCTGTTGGTGGTCGCGCACTTGCTCCCAGATGGGATTGGTGAAATAGACCCGTAACGGATGGGCCGGGTCAGAACGGGGAGAGCCGAGCTGTGCGAGACGCTGCGGATCTTCGACCGGCAGCGAGCGCAACATCACCGCGTTCAGGATGCTGAAAATGGCGGTATTCGCGCCGATGCCCAGCGCCAGAGAGAGAACTGCTGTGGCGGCGAAACCTGGATTCGCGCGTAGAGTTCGCAGGGCGTAGCGCACGTCCTGGGCCAGCGTCCCGAGGAAAGGCCAGATCCACACAGCGCGGCTGGCTTCTTGAAGTTGCGTTACGTTGCCGAAGCTTCGGCGCGGGTAGGATAGGCCTCCGGCCTGCCCCACAAGGTCCCGATGCAGACACATTTCGTCCGCCAGATCCTGCTCGTACTGCTTCCGGTTAAAGAGGTACCGCAACCGACGCCACATCTCTGACATAGTTAGACTATGCCAGATTGTTTTGGTTAGGTCAAGCGCTAATTTATATCGTAGGTGTGGATATCCTGGTCTTCCAGGTATTTGTCGAACCACGCGACAATGTGCTGCAACCGCTCCACGCGATGCACCGGCTTGCCGGAGCGCGACAGTTCGTGGGTCTCGCCCGGAAAGCGCACCATCACCACCGGCTTCTTCAGATACTTCAGCGCGCGGAACATCTGCTCACCACCCGCGCCCGGCGGCGTGCGGAAATCGGACTCGCCTTCGATCAGCATCAACGGCGTCGTGATTTTGTCCACGTAGGTAATGGGCGACCGTTCTTTGAAATCGGCCTCCTGCTCCCAGGGAGCGCCGCGGAACCAGAAGGTGGTGAACAGGGTGAAATCGGCGGTGTACCAGAAGTCGCGCCAGTCGGCGATGGATCGCTGCGAAACGGCGGCTTTGAAGCGCGTGGTGTGCCCGACGGTCCAGTTCGTCAGCACGCCGCCACCGCTGCCGCCGGTGACCCCAAGCTTGCCGGGGTCCACCCAACCGCGCGCGATGAGTTCATCGACACCCGCCATCAGGTCTTTGAAATCGTCGCCCGGATAGTGGTACTGGATGACGTTGCCGAACTCCTGGCCGTAGCTGGTGCTGCCACGCGGATTGGGGTAGAGCACCACGTATCCCTTGGCGGCCATCCATTGGAATTCGTGGTCGAAAGTGTAGCCGTAGGCGGCATGCGGGCCGCCGTGGATATCGAGGATCATCGGATACATCTTGCCCGGCGTAAAATCGGGCGGACGCTGCACCCACGCCTGGATGCGGCGGCCGTCGAAGCTCTTGTACCAAATCGTCTCGGGCTGGGTGAGGTTCAGTTTTTCGAACAAATCGCCGTTGATGTTAGTGAGGCGTTCGAGATGGCCTGGGGCGCCTGCGTACATAAACAAGTCGCCGATGTTGGTGGGGGTGGCAATCAGCAGGGCAGCCTTCAAACCATCGGGCGTGGCGCTATAGGAAAAGACGTCATGATCGCCGCTGGTGATCGGTTCCACCTTGCCGGTTTCGGCGTCGATGCGCTTCAGGTTGGCGCGGCCCTCTTCGGCGGAGCCGACGAAGATGCTGCGGCCGTCCGCGCTCCAGAAAGGTTTCGATGCGCCGCCGGCGCGCGGCGGAGCCTGGTCCCCACCCACGCCGCCGCCGATATCGTAGTCGTAAGCCGCGGTCAGGTTGTGGGGAACTCCGCCCGGTTCCGACGGGGTGACGAAGAGATCGGGCTGACTGTAGGAGCGCTGCGGCAGGCCATCGCCGCTATTCAGAGAACCAACGAAGGCGATATGGCTGCCCTCCGGACTGAGTGCGATGGCCTGGATAGAACCATCGATTCCAGCGATCTTAGAGATGTCGCCGCCGGTCGCTGCAACCGCGTAAATCTCTTCATGCGGCGGGTCGTAGTATGGCTCGCGTACACGGTCGGAGGTGAAGTAGATCTTCGCGCCACTGTGCGACCAGACGATGCCGGATTCGCTGAATTCTCCAGTGGTGACCTGGGTAGCTTTTTCCGTACCGGCCGGAATTTTGGGCGCGGGCACAGTCCAAATGTGACTGGGCCGATCCGATTCCAAATAGCCTTCGCCGTTCATCCGGTAGGCGGCTTTGACGATCACACGGACATCGCTCTCTTCTTCTTCCTTGCCATCCTTAGTCTTATCGACCTTTTTATCGAAGTCCTTGGGAAGCGTGGTGGATAGGAACGCGATTCGTTGGCCATCGGGCGCCCATGCCACCCCGCTCGCGCCCTTCGGGATGTCGGTCAACGGGCGCGCTTCGCCGCCATCCATGGAAAGCAGATAGATTTGCGGCGGCTGAGGCTTGCCGTCTTTGTCCTTCTGCTCGGGAACCCGCAAAAACGCCAGCGTGCGGCCGTCCGGCGACCAGCGCGCGCCGGAATCGTGCGTCCCGGATGTAAGCGGCCGCGCGGGGCCGCCGCTTGCCGGGATGATCCACAGGGAGGTCTCGTAGTTGTCGTGCTTGGCATTCACGGTAACGAGCGTGTACACGATCTTCGCGCCATCGGGCGAGATCTGGGGCGAGGCGATCCAGCGGAAGGCGTACAAATCGGTCTCGGTAATGGGGCGTTTCGCTGCGGCAGCCGCGCCCACGGTGGCGATTGCCAGCGCGGCCAGGATTCGGATTCGCAAGTGCATATGGAGCATTAGATCACAGGATGGAGGGCGGCACATCCGGCTGGGTCTGGCGTCTAAGTCGATTATGGAGACATTTTGGATGGACCTGAAGCATGCCTTCCGCATGCTGCGGCAAAGCCCCGGCTTCACGGCCACGGCCATATCCGCCCTGGCACTGGGGATTGGGGCTAACACCGCGATCTTTTCGGTGGTCAACACGGTGCTGCTCAAGCCACTGGCCTTTCCTCAACCGGATCGCATCGTGTCGCTGATGAACTCGTCTCCACAGGGCAGCGGACCGGCCGCCTCAGTGCCCAAATACAACATCTGGCGCCGGCAAACCCAAGTGCTCGAAGATGTCGCCGCGTTCGATACCGGCGGGCCGGGCCTCAACCTGGGCGGCGGCGACCATCCGGAGCAGCTTAAAGGCATCCACGTCTCGTACGAATTCTTCCGCCTTTTCGGCGCGCAAACCGCCATCGGGCGCACCTTCACGGCGGACGAAGACCGTCCGCGCGGCGGCAACGTCATTGTGCTCTCGAGCGGCTTGTGGCAGCGCCGCTTCGGCTCGGACCCCAGCATGGTGGGCAGGGCGCTGACTCTTGGCGGCGAATCCTACACGGTGATCGGCGTGCTGGCGCCGGGCTTCAGCTTCGATCCTCTGCCGGACCTCTACATGCCATTTCAGGCGGACCTCAACAGCACCAACCAGGGCCACTACTTCCGGGTTGCCGCGCGCCTGAAACCGGGCGTTTCCCTGAACGCCGCCAAAGCCGCCCTCAACTTGGCGGGCGCGGAATTCAACCGCCGGTATCCCGGCACACTCGGCCCAAACACCAGTTTCACTGTCGAACCTCTGCAGGAGCTTATGGTGCGCAACGTGCGGACCGCTCTTTTCGTTTTGCTATGCGCGGTCGGGTGCGTGCTGCTGATCGCCTGCGCGAACGTGGCCAGCCTGCTGCTGGTGCGCGCCACAGGCCGTGCGCGCGAGATTGCCATCCGCTCTGCAATCGGCGCGGGCCGCGCCCGCATCGTTCGCCAACTGCTGACGGAGAGCGTGCTGCTCTCGCTGGTAGGCGGAGCGTTGGGGCTGATCATCGGTGCGCTGGGTGTGCGGGCCCTGCTGGCGGTGAACCCGGGCAACATCCCGCGCATTGGTCCGGAGGGATCCGCCGTCGCGCTCGATTGGACCGTGATGGCCTTCACGCTGCTGCTTTCGCTGGTTACCGGAATCCTGTTCGGACTGGTTCCCGCGATGCAGGCTTCGCGCGCGGACCTGAATATCACGTTGAAGGAAACGGGCGCGCGGGGCGGCTCCGGGATGCGCCAAAACAAGGCGCGCGGGCTGCTGGTGATGGTGGAGATGGCGCTGGCGGTGGTCCTGCTGATTGGCGCCGGCTTGCTCATCCGGACATTTTCGGCGTTGCATCGTGTTGCGCCCGGTTTCGACGCCCATAACGTCCTGACCATGGATACGGCGCTTACTGGAAGCCGTTTCGACCGCACCGCCGCTACGGCCACGATGGCTCGCCAGGCGCTTGATCGCATTCACGCCATCCCTGGCGTGGAAGCCGCGGCAGCCACTTCCTATCTGCCGCTGGAGGGCGGGCTGGGGCTGGGATTCGTTATCGAAGGGCGCCCGCTGACCAACGGGCCCGTGCATGGCGGCGCCGCCTGGAACTACGTTACCGCGCGTTTCTTCGACGTCTTCAAGATTCCCGTGATGCGCGGCCGCGTGTTTACCGATAGGGACGATGCAGCCGGGACGCCGGTGGTGGTGATCAACCAAGCCTTTGCCAAGCAATTCTGGAAAGATAGCGACCCGATCGGCCACAGGCTGATCATCGGCGGTGGCATGGGTCCCGATTTTCAGCAGCCGCCGCGGCAAATCATCGGGATTGTAGGCGACGCGCGAGATGGCGGCCTGAATAACGATCCACAACCGGCTACGTTCGTGCCACTGACGCAGGTGGGCGACGCGTACATGGCGCTGAACAACCGCTTCATGCCGCTGAGCTGGGTGGTGCGCACCAAGGTTGCGCCTTTCTCGGTGTCGGCGCCCATTCAGCGCGCGTTTCAGGATGCCGCGGATTTGCCGGCCGCGCATATCCGCAGCATGGATCAGATCGTGATCGGGTCCACCGCGCGCGATCAGTTCAACACGTGGGTGCTGGGGATCTTCGCGGCGGTAGCCATCGTGCTGGCGGCGAGCGGCCTTTATGGGTTGATGGCTTATTCCGTGGAGCAGCGGACGCTGGAATTCGGCATCCGGCTGGCGCTGGGGGCGGATTTTCCGGCGCTGCGGAACATGATCGTGCGGCAGGCCATGACGCTTGCCGGACTGGGAATCATGGTGGGGCTGGCTGCGGCTTACGGGCTGACGCGCTTTTTGGCCAGTGTGCTGTTTAGTGTGAAGCCGACCGATCCAGCAGTGTTCGCCACGGTGACGGTGGTGTTCACGGGGGTGGCGTTTCTGGCGAGCTATCTGCCGGCGCGGCGGGCTTTGCGAGTGGATCCGGTGGTGGCGTTGCGATATGAGTGACAAGCCGGCTGTGGGCACGATTGCCCGCCCTCCAAGCATGGTCTGTTAACCTAAATACACAAGAAATGCGTCACCTTGAGATCAACGCGACTGTGGCCGGACGAGCTGCGGGCGATGTGTTTCCGCTCCTGTGCGACATGGAGCAGTATCCGAAATATTCGGACACTATGCTGAACTTGAAAGTGGCCGGCACGGAAAATGGCACGGCAGTTTCCACCTGGACTGTGCGTTTCGGTCAGGGCACAGCCACCTGGACCCAGGAGGACAGCTTTGATCGCGGCGCGGCTACCATCCGATTTAAGCGGCTCTCCGGCGACATCCAAGACCTGACCGGCGCCTGGGTCGTGCAGGGCTCCGAAGAGGGCTGCACTCTGCAGTTCACGGCCGATTTCGATATTGGCATGCCCGCCCTCGCAGAAATCATCGAGCCGATGATTGAAACTATGCTGCGCGACAACATTTCGGCGATCTTGAAGGGCTTGCTGGGACCGCAGATCCTGATACAGTCCTAACGAATGCCGCTAGCAAACAGCGGCTGCAAGCGAGTCAAGCGGGCTTGGTGCCACTGAGGAGGCCGTAGCTCATTTGCCCGCGCTCCATCAGGATAAAGCTGGCACGGATGATACGATACGCGCGGAACAAGGCCGGGTAGGCGGAAGGATGGCGCACGCTGGAGAGCAGCGCCAGTGCCGCGCGCGGACCGCCCACGCGGCGCTTCCCGGGAGCGTGCAGCACGTGCGGCGTGAGATCCAGATACGCGGCATCCGCGAAACCGGCTTGCCGCATATATTCGAGCAACGCCGGAATCCCTTCCCAATGGGCGGCGGTGTAGAAGCCCGCGGTAAGCGGCGCGGCTACGCTGCCGGCATGCGAGACATCGCCGTAGCGATCCATGCTTACCCATGTCCCGCCGGGCTTGAGTATGCGAAATGTCTCCCGAATATACTCCGATTTCGGACACAAGTAATTAATGGATTCCAAATTCCATACCGAGTCGAAAGTGTCGCCGCGAAACGGATTAGCCATCAGATCGGCCGTCTGGAAATCGGTGAGATGACCAGCCTCGCGATCCCGCGCAAGCTGCCTGCACCGCGCGACGTTGGATGCGGAATTGCTAACTCCTAGCACCCGCACGGTGAAATGCCGTGCCAGCCAGAATGCGGTGGCGCCCAATCCACAACCGGCGTCCAGCACGTATTGCCCCGGGGCGACCTGCGAGGCCTCCGCCATAAGGGCATGCCCATTTGTGGTGGCCTGGTGCAGGGTTTGCGTTCCGGGCATCCACAGCGGCAGGTGAATCGACAAATCGCCCGTAAGCTTTTCATAGAAGAGTTCGAGGGCGGTATAGTGTTCGGCCGCGTCCCGGAATAAATGATTGCGCAGCCACATACCTCAGCGTATAATACCCTCATTGCAGTCGCGGCTGCGTCCTGCGCAAGGCGGGTGCATTTTAAGCCGGCTGCGCGAAGCCGGCCGCGGCTGAAAGGTTGTCCATGCAACAAGCGACCGCCAAGAGATCCGGTCTGATCGGCCTGCGGGAAGCCCTGCGGATGGATCCGCGCGAGGCGACGAGTTACGAAGCTGAGCACCTGAATCCCAGAATCAGCAAGCTCTGGGAGTTTATCGGCTTGGGGGAACCGCAGGTCCGCGCGTTGGGACCTTTCATCTGGGACCGGCAGGGCCGCCGGTACAGTGACTTCTTCGGCTATGCGGGATCGTTAGGTCTGGGTCACAACCATCCGCGCTTGATCGCGGCGCTGGGTGAGGTCGCCGAGATGCCGAATCTGTGCGAAGGCCCCAATATCCTGGCGGGGATTCTGGCTCACAACTTGAGCATGGCGGTGCCTGGCGCGCTGACGCGCGTCTACTTCGGCAACTCGGGCACCGAAGCGGTGGATGCGGCCATCAAGTTGGCGCGCGCCGCCACCGGCAGGCCCGGAATTATATCGTGCCAGGGCGCCTTTCACGGACGCAGCCTGGGTGCCTTGTCCGTTACGGACCGGGCGGAATACCGCAAGCCTTTCGAACCGCTGCTGCCGGGCACGCGGACGGTGCCCTTCGGCGAACTCGCGGAGCTTGAGCAGGCGCTGGCTGCCGAGGACACGGCGGCCTTCCTGGTGGAGCCGCTGCAAGGCGAAGGCGGCATGCGGCTGGTCCCTGCCGGATATCTGCATGCCGCGCAGCAGTTGTGCGCGAAACATGGCGCGCTCCTGATATTCGATGAGATTCAGTGCGGCATGGGTTGTACGGGCAAGTTTGTGGCGTGCCAGCACGAGCCGGTGACGCCGGATTGCCTGCTGCTGGGCAAAGCGATGGGCGGCGGCTTGATGCCCTTGAGCGCGCTACTGACCACCGATGCTTTGTGGCGCAAGGCGCATGGCGATACGCCTTCCACACCCTTTCACACCGCTACCTACGGGGGCAATGTGCGCGCTTGCGCGGTGGGCATAGCGGCACTGGAGGTGTTGTTCGAAGAAGGCATGATGGAGAAGGCCGAAACTTCCGGCACCTATCTTCTGGGCCGGTTGCGGGACCTGCAAGTGCGCCAGCCGGCGATCTCCGCCGTCCGCGGACGAGGGTTGATGATAGGAGTGGAATTCTCTCCACCGGAAATAAATCCCGGCATGGCCGGCATGACCGCCGTGCCCGTGGGAGCGCAAGGCGACGCGCGGCAGTTGTTCGTCGGCTTGCTGATCCGGCGTTTGGCGCGGGAACACGGCTTGATCACAGGGATCACCCTGCACAACCCGAACGTGCTGCGGTTGCAGCCGCCCCTAAACGTGGGCCAGGAGTTACTCGATCACTGCGTCGAGTCTCTGGACAGCGCGCTGACGCACTTATCCCGCTTCAAAGAAGCGACGCTTGAAGCGCTCCCGGACATTCTCAGTTTTCTGCGCGCCGGCTCATTGGCGGACGCATATGAGTAAGTAGCGCAGTACTGGCGGCATGATTCCATGAGCATTCGATTCGACGACAGAACTGTTGTCATTACCGGCGCGGGGAATGGGCTGGGCCGGAGTTACGCCCTGTGTCTCGCCGGGCTGGGCGCAAACGTGGTGGTCAACGACCTGGGCGTCGCGCCGAATGGCACGGGCGCGTCCGAAGAGCCGGCGCGCCGCGTGGTGGACGAGATCGCAGCCGGCGGAGGCAAGGCCGTAGCCTCCTTCGACGATGTGTCGCGGCCGGAAGGCGCCGCCAGCCTGATTCGGCAATCCATCGAACATTTCGGCGCCGTGGATGTGGTCGTCTGCAATGCGGGAGTGCTGCGCGACCGGCGCTTGACGCGCATGCCGCTCGAAGACTTCGAGTTCGTATTGCGGGTCCACCTGCTGGGCAGCGCCTATGTAGTGAAGGCGGCGCTTCCGCGGATGACCGAACGAGGATACGGGCGCATCGTTCTGACTACATCCACGTCGGGCCTGTACGGATGCCACGGCCAGACCAATTACAGCTCGGCTAAATTGGCGATCGTGGGGCTGATGAAATCTCTGCGGCTGGAGAGCCCCGCGAATATTTGCGTGAACACAATTGCGCCGCTGGCGGCCACCCGCCAGACGCAGTGGATTTTCGCCAACGGCTTGAGGCAGTCCTTCGATCCGCGGGCGGTAGCCGCCATGGTCGCATACCTTGCGAGCGAGGAGTGCCTGACATCGGGAGACGTAATCGTAGCCGGGGCCGGGCATTACGCGAAGGCCGAGGTGGTGCAGTCCCCCGGTTGCCGATTCGAACTGGATGCCATCACGCCCGAACAAATCGCCGCCAGCTATGGGCGGATCACGGATATGCAGGGCGCCGTGCCCTATGCGAGCGGCAAGGCGGCACTGACCGAAATCGCCGGCGCTAAAACGCTTGTGGCCGGAAGTGGGCTGTAACCGGCTGCCGCCGATGCGTAAGGCAGACGCATTCCATCGCGCCCGGCGATCCCCGGCCAGCCGTCCTGTAAAATCGATGTATATCCCTCATGCCATCCGAAAATTATGCGCAGTTGCTCGATCTGGCCGCTCGCCTGTGGCACATCGACCCGGAATACTGGGATATTTACGGCCGCAAGCACATCACATCGGATGAAACCAAGCGGGCCATCCTGCAAGGGTTGGGGGTCCGCGCGGAGACCGCCGAAAGCCTGCGCGCCTCCATCGAAGCGCGCCGCCGCAAGGAGTGGACCCGGGTTTCCCCTCCCTGCCTGGTGGTTACGCAGAACAGCGCCGTCGAATTGCCGCTGCACGCGCCTGCAGAGTTGGGCCAAGAATCCGCGCAGATCGAGATTCGCGAGGAGAGTGGCCCCACCCACGGATTGGAATTCGCCTTGGCGAGGTATCCGGAGTGCGGCGCCACCGACCTGGACGGCCGCCGCTACGTGCGCAAGCAAGTCCCTTTACCGGCCAACCTGCCGCTTGGCTATCACGATGTATACGTCCGCCTGGGCGGCCTGCGGCAGGTAACCCGCTTGATCGTGGCGCCCGCCCGCGCCTACACGCATCCTGCGCTGGCCAACGGCGGAAAGGCCGCGGGCATCGCGTTGGCGCTCTATGGCGTGCGCTCCGCGCGCAACTGGGGCTGCGGCGACCTGCGCGATCTGCACAGCGTGGTGGATTGGATCGCGGACGATGCGCAGGCCAGCTTCATCGCGTTGAATCCGCTGCACGCCATCTACAACCGCCGCCCCTACAACACCAGCCCGTATCTGCCGGAGTGCATTTTCTATCCGAACTATCTGTATCTGGATTTGGAATCCATCGCCGATTTTCAAAAGTCGAGGCGCGCGCAGCGCCTCTGGGCGCAGCCCGAAACGCAGCTCGGGTTGGCCGCTCTGCGCGATTCGGAATACGTCGAGTATGAGCAGGTCAGCGCCTGGAAACTGCGCTTCCTTAAGCTGGCCTTCGCGGAGTTCTTGCGCGAACACCGGGCCGGTTCCGCGCGGGCCCTGCAGTTCAGCCGGTTTCTGGCGGCCGAAGGAGACTTGCTCAGGCGCTTCGCCACTTATTGCGCATTGGACGAATATCTGCACGCGCGCAATCCCAATCTATGGACGTGGCCCGACTGGCCTGCGCCCTACCAAAACCCGGACTCACCCGAGACACAAGCCTTTCGCAAGAAACACTGGCGGCTTTTTCTGTTTTATTGCTACGTACAGTGGCAGCTCTCTTTGCAACTAACCGCCGCCCAAGCCTATGCGTGCGAAAGAGGCCTGGCCATCGGGCTGTATCACGATCTGGCCCTGGCCACCGACCGGTTCGGCGCCGACCTGTGGGCCCAGCGTCCGTTCTTCGCCGCTGGCTGCAGCGTGGGATCGCCGCCGGACGACTTTGCCCCAAAAGGCCAGGATTGGGGCTTTCCGCCGCCTTGCTCGGAGGAGCATCGCGAAAACGGATATCGCCTGTTTACGGAATCCATCCGCAAGAATTGCCGTCATGGCGGCGCTCTGCGCATCGACCACGTGATGCGATTTTTCCGCCTGTTCTGGATTCCGGAGGGTGTGGAGGCGACCGCCGGCGCCTACGTACGCGAGAACTACGACGATCTGATCCGTATCCTGGCGCTCGAAAGTGTACGCCAGCGGGTCGTCATCGTCGGCGAAGATCTGGGGACGGTCGAGCCTTTTGTGCGCGAAACGTTGGATCGCTTCGGCATCCTGAGCTACCGCCTGTTCTATTTCGAAAAGCACGCGGATGGCAAGTTCAAGACTTACGGCGAGTATCCCGAGCGTGCGCTGGTTTCTTCCACTACGCACGACCTGCCGACGCTGGCTGGTTTTTGGACCGGCGAGGATATCGAAGCGCGCCGCCGCGCGGGCATGTTCCCCAACGACGCCATGTACCACCGCCAGGTACACGATCGCGCCGTGGAGAAGCAGAAGGTACTGGATCTGCTGCACAGCCTGGAGTTGTTGCCGGCCTTTGTGCCGGCGTCGGCCGCGCTGGTGCCCGAGATGACCGGCGAACTGCACAACGCGGTGATCGGCTTCCTGGCGCTGACGCCATCGCAACTCCTGGCCGTCAACCAGGAGGACTTGACCAAAGAGGTCGCGCAGCAAAACCTGCCCGCCACCACCTGGCAATATCCGAACTGGAGCCGCAAGATGAAATTCACGCTGGAGGAATTGCGGTCGGAGCCCGTGGCGCGCGACTTTGTGGCCATGTTCCGGAACTGGCTGGTGCGGGCCGGACGCGTGAATCGGGGGCCGGCGGCGTAGGTATTGGCGGCCAGGGAAAAGCCGATCAGAGGTCGAGCCGGGCCGCGTAGAAGCGCAGCAGGCCGTCCCAACCCATTGGGGATTCGACCGCGGTACGCATGTCGTCCCCGCCATCGCCATGGCGGTTGAAGCAGCGGTGTTCCAGATCGACGCGTGTAGTGCCGCCATCTTCCGGCGTGAATCGCACTTCGACCTCGCTCGATTTGGCCAAGTCCGGCTCATACTGCCACTGCGGACCGATCTGCCACGCCATCACAAAGCGATAAGGCGGCTCCCAGACGAGGATAGTGCCCCAATCGCATCGAGTACCGTCGGTCTGCTCGTTGTAGCAGCGGCCGCCGGCGCTGCCCTCGATGCAAGTCCGCAACAGGATGCCTTTTCCAATGTTGTGGGTGCGCGGCCACCACGTATCGATTTCCTCGGTAAACACCCGAAAAGCGCGCTCCGCGCTGGCCTTCACGATGATGGTCTTAAGAACCCGGCGATCCAGCATATGCTCAATCGGCTGATCAAACGGTGTCGTCATTGTTTTCCCTCAGTGATCGGTTGTTCCACCCTTTCCTTGAAGGCCGCAAGCGCCTGCGTCCAAAAACGGTCGCAGTATACGCGCATGGCGCTGAAGCCCTCCGGATTGAGTTGGTATAGGCGGCGCGTGCCGACAGGCCAATCAACGACCAGTTTGGCTTGCTTGAGGACGCGCAGATGCTGGGAGATCGCGGGGCGGCTGACGGGAAAATGGCGGGCGATCTCGCCGACGGGAAGCGGACCGGCAAGCAGACGCTCCAGTACAGCGCGGCGGGTGGCGTCGCCGAGGGCGTCAAGTTGCGTCGTTTGGTAAGCACCCACTAACGGTAAGTATATGCTTACCTAATTGAATTGTCAATCAGTCGCTGCAAATCATTGGCCGCGGCCTGCGGCAGTAAATGGCTCAGGCCATGCGGAACAGATGGCGGGTGCGCGCAGACCAGTCCGTGCTGGAAAAGATGCGCGGCCCAACTTGGATGAGGCGCGGCAGCATATCGAACACCGATCCGGCCCTTGCGATTCAATTCTTCGGCTACCAGGGAAAGCGGGGCGTCTTGGACGATCAGGTCCATCATCAGAACCAGCGCCTGCTTCTCCGTGACGTTCTCTTCGAGGTGGCTGCAATCGGCGGATACGCGCAAGCCATAGGGGACCTCTTCGGTTAGTGGACCCGGCTGGGCGGCCGGTTCGTCGACCTCGCGCTCCCACTCGACGGCAGTCAACTTCCAGCCTTCCTTGGCTTTCTGAGAAACGTAATCCTGCGATAGAGGACCGGACGGAACCTCCCGCACCCTTTGCAGCTTCGACATTCGGGCACACCTCCCGCGCGGGAGCAAGCAAGTCGATTGCCGCTCTAAATGCGGGATCTTGGGGCGGAAACGGACAAGAATTGTGCGGAGGTGGGATTTGGCGTTGCGGGGATGGGACGCAGGAGCGAGGACTGCCGCCCCACTCCTGCGCAGGTTACAAGATTCAGAAACGGAGACGCAAGCCCAACTGAATGATTCTGGTGTAGTTCGCCGAGGCCCCGGCGCCTCCCAGGGTTAGCGCGCCGTACTGGCCTTCGAGCGCGCCGAAATCGCCGGGATCCGCCAGGGACACGAAGGGATCGCTGTACT
>JBEKTJ010000015.1:0-55996 GCA_049516155.1 Bryobacteraceae bacterium | reverse complement strand
GCGCCCGGCAGCATGAATACGTGCCGGCGCCCGAAACCGTGGTTGGTGCGATCCGATATATGGCCGATGTAGGGATCGAGCAAGGCATCCAGCACCAAGCTGGCCGCCAGGCCGATTCCCACTAGCACGGATGGCAAACCCATCACGGAGTTGTAGAAGAACAGCATGAAAAGTCCGGATAAGACCATCAAGACAGTGATGGGCATCTCTCCCACGCCGTAGAGCAGCTTGGCGGAGAGCGGCAGCGGCTGCGGATCCGCAGCGACGGGGAAAGGCGGGAAGGAAGTGGGAGTCCGCGCAGCGATCAGAGAGCCTCCACCACCGCGCCCGAGTTCTCCGGGGCAGGCTCACTTAAGAATTGCTGGATATGCCCGGTTAATAGCTCCGGCTGCTCCAGCGGACCGAAATGCTCGCCGCCCGGCAACAACACCTGCAGGAAGTCATATGAACTGATGAAGTGCGAATCGCGGCCATAGACCAGCAGCGTGGGCGTTTGGATAGTGCGCACCGCATCCAAGGTCATGGCGCCCACCACTTCATAGTCCTTCAACAGCGTGGTATTGCGGATCAGGTGCAGCAGTGGTTCGCGATTGCGCGGCAGCCCGCGCGCCGGACCATAAAACTTGGGGGTTTCCAGGCTAAGCTGCAACAAGTATTCGGCGTCGGTGCGCTTGTCCTCGGGAACGTGAATTCCCACTTCTTCCAATTTGGCCACCCAAGCCGCCCAGCCGATCCAATCCTTGTCGTTGCGCAAGTGGACCAGAGCCGCCAAGCCTGGTTCGAGAGCCAGTAATTTGGGTACGCGCTCGGGATACAGGAGACTGAAGTACATCGCGATATCGGCGCCGAAGCTGTGGCCCACCAGGATGGGGCGTTCGATCCCCATTTCATCGAGGAAGCAGCGCAGATCCTCCGCCATGTCGGCCGTGGTGTAGCCGGTAAGCGGTACGTCGCTGTAGCCGTGGCCGCGTAGGTCGTAGGTGGTCACGCGATATTCGCGGCGCAGGATAGGCGCCATGTAAAGGTGCCAGACCGCAAGATTGCCAAGGAAGCCATGCAGCATCACAATATCCGGCCCCGTGCCGACTGTGATGTAATGCAGGTTCACTCCGTTAGCTTGTATCTTCGGCATCGCTCAAACAAGACAGCTCCCTATTCGATATACCCCAACTCGCGAAGTCGTTCTAAGATCGTCTCCTCATCCTCCAACTCGCCAGGCACCGCAGCATTCCCCTCCGGGCTTCTCCTAGTCCCGGCGGCAGTTTTTTCCAAAGGATGCTCTTTTAAAGCCTCGTCGCGATACACCTCTACCGGCAGCCGACCCTGCAACTCTTCGGGAATGGGCAGGCCCAGACTGTAAAGTACGGTAGGCGCGATATCCAATATGGACAACTCATTGGCTATTAGTCCCCGCCGGATCGTCGGACCGCGCGCTCCGAAGATCCCCACCGGGCGGTGCGAACCCGACACCGAGGGCCGCTTGGACACGATTTCTTCCGATGGCAGAATGGACATCAGGCCGCCATCGCTCAGTATGAGGGTAAGATCCGGCGCGGCGTCGTGATGCGGGCCCTGAAAGACTTCATCGCGGGTGAAGACTTCGCTGACCAGCGGCTCTCCGGTCCGCAGGCTGGGGATCTGGCGCAGTTCGTCGGAAAGTTTCTTGAGGAACGCCGGATATTCAGCGGCCGGCACGCCGGGCGAAGTGCCGTCGCTCACCACTACATATATGCCATTGCTGGTCGGAGTGGTAGCGAAAGCTTTGGTCTTATTCCAGTCCATCAGCCAGGTGTGTTTGGCAACCTGTCCGACTCCCAGTAAGGCACCCTGGGTATCGTGGGCTTCCCCCGCTTCGGACCACGCCAGGTACCCGTGCCGCTCCAGCCAGGTATTGATGTGCAGCACATCGTAAGTAGGGCCAAAGCCATGGTCGGAGGCGATCACGACAGTGGCCTCCGGTCCGGCTAGCTCGCACATCTGTTTCAGCAGATTGTCCACGCAACGGAAATAGTTGAGGCACAACTCACGGATCTGAAATTCCCAATCCTCGGTCAGCGGCCGGTCGTCCTCCGGACGGAGGTAACGCCAGCCCAAGTGCTGCAGTTTATCGACACCGTCGAACAACACGGCCGTTAATTCCGAGGGGTCTTCTTCGGTGAGGTGGCGCAGGACCTGAAACAGATTCTGCTCGCGGCGGGCATGCAGCTCGATCCAAGGTCCCAGTTCCGCGTGATCGGATATGCCTTCAGTGGCCTTCTCCTCCAGCTTGATATCCATGGCCAGCTCGCGCTGATTAAAACCTGGGATAGCTTTCAGTTTGTCGAACAGACCCTCTGGCCAGCATGCCAGGCGCAACTGCTTCCACGGCACCCAGCCAGGCACGACATATCCGGAAATGTGCGGCGGCGGGAACATCGCCGGAAAGTTGATCGTGGTAGTGCGCAAGCCGCCGGCGGAGGCCAGCGACCAGATGGTTTCGCACTGCACGTCGTTGGAGTTGAAGAAGCGGATGTGCCGGCTGACGGGCGAATCCATGCGGAAGAAATCGAACACGCCATGCTGGCCCGGCGTGCGCCCGGTCATCAGAGAGGTCCAGGCCGGGGGGGTCAGCGGAGGCACGATGGTGCGTAATCCGGCACGGGCGCCTTCCGCGAAGAACGACTTCAAGAAGGGCATGACGCCCTGTTCCATCAGCGGATCGAGGACGGCGAAAGTGGCGCCATCCAGACCGATGAGCAGCGTGCGGATACTCATTGCACCCGCCTTGTAGCGCTGCCGGTTGCCGCGGGACCGCCTAAGTGGGTATCCACAAAATCGGTTAATTCGTCGATCGACAGATCGCGCTGTTGCTGGCCGATCTCCGCCAGCAATTCCGCGAAAGGCATCGGGGTCTGATAATGTTCCTGGATGGCGGTGCACAGAACCACGGCATCGAGCGATTCAAATCCCAGCTCGGTGAACAGCTTCGATTCCGGACGGACGGGGTCGGGATAATCCCAATCCTGCGTCAACTCGCCCATTTTTTGCAGCAGGTAATCTAGAATCTCCTGCCGGCTTGGCCTCATTCGAACAGCTCCATTTTGATAGTGTTGACAAATAATCGCAGAAAATACAAAGTTGGATTGACGCACCGTGTAAACATTGAGGGACTTGCCTCTGAATTGCGGGCTTTGTGCGAGCGCGCCATCGCGTAGGGCGACCTCAATCATACCGCTCGCGGTCTCAACGCGGGTAATGTGAAAAGCCAGCAGTCCGGCACTCAAGCCGCGTCCCAGAGCCTTGCCCACGGCCTCTTTGGCGCACCACATCCGCAAGGCCCATTCCTGGCGCCAATCCGGCGGCAAAGCGGCCAACAGGCTGCGCTCATCCGAACTGAAGGCGATGGTTTGGAAATCCTCGCGGCGGTGTGAGAGGCTTTCCAGGTCGATGCCTACGCGGGCATGAGGATCGAGGACCGCCAGCGCCACGGCGGTGCCCTGGCTGTGCGCGATGGAGAGGGCGGGCGCGGGTCCGGGTGGACCCGCGCTGTATTTCACAAAGGGCCGGCCGTAGGGGTCCGGCACAATCTCGATGTCGGTGGGCGACAGATGCAAATCCAAATTCCTTTCGAGCACCGATTGCACCGCCTGCTTCGCGGCACAGCGGCCCAGCAGCCATTCGTGGCGGCGCTTTTCGACAGCGCGCATGGATCTCCAGTGTTCCCGTTCATCAGGACTGAGAATCAAGTCCGCCAACACAGTTGGCTCGTGTGGAAGGGCATCCAGGCGGCAGCAGACAGACTCCGGCAGCCGCGCCTGCGTCACAGACGAATCGTAAACCATGCTGCCTAAAGCATTCATAAACAAGCCGGCCGTATGAATCTGAATTACTGGACAGCGGTAGCCGAAACCGGGAACCCCGCCTGCGGACGGTATTCTTTATCGTAGTACTCGCGGACCCATTCGCGGTTCAGCTCTTCGCCGGAACGCAGCGTAATCTCGTGGCCGCACTTCGCGCACTTCATACGGAAGCCCATGGATGCCACCATGGAACCCCCACAGGACTCGCATTCCGCGGGCGTATATTGCGCCAGGTCCTGGATCATTCGCACCCAGGTGCCGACTTTCAAGAAGTAAGACTGCAGGTCTTTCACGGCCACTTCGCCCTCGAAGGAATGCGCGTCGGCTTGCGGCATGCGGCACAACAGGAAGCGCTTACCTTCTTCGGTGAGGTATCCGTCTTTTTCCAAAATGCCGGGGCCGAAAACCTCAACGGCGGTTTCCAGAATGGACTTATCGGGCAGGAAGATGTGGAATTGGGTCTCCGTTTCCATAGTGATCTCGATCAGATCGAGCGATTCGGCGCCGAGGTCGGTCAAGTGCGTATCGGGAGCGATTTGCGCAGCGTCGATGCGCAAGCTTTTGGCGACGATCTGAGCGAATTTATCGAATACCTCCGATTCCGTCATGTTTGGCATTCTTGGATCTCCTTACAAACAGGCGCTCTATCCGGCCCAGGCGCGTACAGCCAGCACGGCATTTTGGCCACCAAAGGCAAAAGCGTTAGCTAAAGCGGCGCGAACTGTGGCGGCGCGGCTCCGATTGGCAACATAGTCGAGATCACACTGCGGATCCGGCGATCGCAGATGCATGGTGGGCGGGACCTGGCCCTCGACGATAGCTTTTACTGCGCAAATTACGTTGCAGACTCCAGCCGCAGAAATGGTGTGACCGATTTGGCCCTTGTTCGAGGATACCATCAAATGCTTGGCATGCGAGCCAAATGCACGTTTGATGGCGGCGGTCTCGATAGGGTCGTTCTTAGGAGTCGAGGTGCCGTGCGCGGCGATGTAGTCCACATCCTCGGGCGCCAGGGAGGCCTGCCGCAAAGCAATGGAAATCGCCTGCGCTTCCGCGCTGCCATCCGGGGAAGGGTCGGTAAGTGTGTGGGCGTTAAGGCTGGAGCCATAGCCGGCGAGCTCGGCGTAGATGCGCGCGCCGCGCGCCTTGGCGCTCTCGAGATTTTCCAGCACCACGGCGCCTCCGCCTTCGCCCATCACGAAGCCGTCGCGTTGCCGGTCGAAGGGACGGGAGGCCAGTTCCGGATCGGCATTGCGGCTCAAGGCTCCTAACAGGCTGAAAGCCAAGATCGGAAGCGGGCTGACCAAGGCCGCCGCGCCACCGGCCAGCATAGCCTTAACTTTGCCTAGCCGCACCAGCCGAAAGGCCTCGCCGATAGCGTGCGAGCTGGCCGCGCACGCGGTATCCATGACGAACGCCGGTCCGGCGAGTTTCAGCAGCTTAGCCGGAACGCTGGCAATCATGTCTCCCAGGCGGCGGTAGAAACTGTTATCCGGCTGCCGGCCTTCGCGGGCGAAGCGCGCCATATCCAGCGCCGGACCATCGGGCCTGCGGAGCTGGAAATAGTGTTTCATGAGAGACATGTCGAGGTAATTGACGCTGGTGCCCACCGCGATTCCGATATCCGCGGGGTCCAAGTTCCGCGGTCCTTCACCCCCAGGGGCCAGTTGGGCGTCGGCCAGAGCTTCCCGCGCGACCGGCAGAAACAACCGCACACCACGGCGGCACCACGCCGAAGGGATGGACTCGGTGTCCCGTGGCACGTGCTTAACCTCAGCCACAACTTTGGTGTTGTATTCCGACGGATCCCAGAAACTGAGCGGCGCTATGCCGCTGTCGCCCGCCAGCAGCCGCTGCCAGCAGGCGCGCAGATCGGGGCCGAGCGAGGTGCTCATGCCCATTCCGGTAATGACCACTCTATGCACGTTTCGGCTTCCGTCTCCTTTCGGCAAGGCGGATGACAGGCTGGCTGGCCTGTCCCACCATCAACCGGCGGCGAGCAGTTCCGCGCCTTCTTCCTTCGCAATCTCGGCGGTATCGCGCAGCAGGAATCCCTCGCCGATCAGGTACTCCATGATGCGCTCGGCGTTCTCCTGCGGGGTTGTTTTGCCGGTGAAAAGAGTGATTTCCGGATTGAGCGGCGCTTCGTAGGGATCGTCCACGCCAGTGAAGCCCTTGATCTGGCCGGCGCGGGCTTTACCGTAAAAGCCTTTCACATCCCGCTCCTCGCAGATTTCAACCGGGGTATCCACGAATGTCTCGATAAAGGCGTCGTTGCGCATCATGGCGCGGACCCGGTTGCGGGTCTCGCGATAGGGGCTTACCGCCGCACAGATGACCGCCCCGTGATGCCGCACGATCTCCGATGCCACATAGCCGATGCGCACGATATTGGTGTCGCGGTCTTCGCGCGAAAATCCCAAGCCCTTGGACAAGTGGGTGCGCACAACATCGCCGTCCAGGATGCTTACCTGCCGGCCGTGTTCCATCAGCATGACCGTCAGGATATCGGCGATGGTGCTCTTGCCCGCGCTAGGTAAACCCGTGAACCAGATGCAAAAGCCCTGCTTATTGCGCGCCGGGTACGCCGAACTCAGAATCTCGGCGGTTTCCTTGCGGGTGAACCAGGAAGGCAACAGGCGGCCCTTGGTCAGGTAATTGTCGCGCACCTGCGTGCCGGAAATCGAAAAAACTTTGCGGTTGGGTTGGACTTCGGTGACCTGTTCGTAACGATCCTCGTCGGCCAGATAGACCATCTCCTCGTAAGGCAAACATTTGACGCCGATCTCGTCGGCGTGTTTTTTGAGCAACTCGCGGGCGGCGGCCGGGTCGTAAAAAGGCTTGCCCTTGGAGTTCTTACCGGGACCGGCATGATCCCGGCCGACGATGAAGTGGTTGCAGCCGAAGTTCCGGCGAATGATGGCGTGCCAGATCGCTTCCCTGGGGCCGGCCATGCGCATTGCCAGCGGCAGCAGACTGAGCAGCGTGGTGTTGGGGTCGTAATAATTCTCGATCAGCGCTTTGTAGATGCGCACACGCGTGTAGTGATCCACATCGCCGGGCTTGGTCATGCCGACTACAGGGTTTAGAAGCAGGTTTGCGCCAGATTCCTGCGCGGCGCGCTTCGTGAGCTCCTCGTGCGCGCGGTGCATCGGATTGCGGGTCTGAAAGGCCACCACATCGGAATTACCCATATGCGACAGCAGCTCACGCACTTCGGCGGGAGTATGCCGCAATTCCGGGAAATCGAAATGCTGCGGCATCTCAAGCACTTTCAGCGGTCCGCTAAGGCGGAACTTGCCCCAGGAGAGCATCTCCCGGTACGTGGGGTGCTCCTCATCCGAGCATCCCAAACCCTTGGCCGCCTCTTCGTGCGGGTCGGCCTCGTAGATCTCCTCCACACGCATCCAGGCAATCAGGTTGTTATTGGCATTGCGCAGAGCGATTTCCTGCCCTTCGTGAATGCCATCCAGTTTGGCGACCGGCAGGGTAATCGGGATAGACCAAATCAGCCCGTTAGCCAGCCGCATATTATTTAGCACGCTGTCATAATCGGCTTTGCCCATGAAGCGGTCGAGCGGGGAGAACCCGCCAAAGGCCAACAATTCCAGATCGCACAAACTGCGCGGCGACAGTTGCAGGGTGGGGCCCTGGCCGGCGCGGCGCGCCAAATCTTCGCGCTCGCTACCTTCGACGCGAAGATCCACCAACTCGCCGCCGTAGGGCGTGTTCAGTTCGACTTTATTTTTGGATTTCATGTTTCTCCGAAAATTTTTACTTCTTCAATCTCGCGCGACCGACGGAGTAGCGCAGGCAAGAGTTACATCATAGCCGTGTTGGCGCAACCGGCCGGGCCAGATAACCGAATACGGCTCAGCCCGGCCGCTCTGAGACAACCCAGGGTCTGGATTGCAATGTAGGCCAAAAAGTTAAGGATACTCTGCCGGGCAACGTTTACGGCAGGCTTACCAGTACCAGATCTTTATAGTACCTTAACACTTTATCCGTCGAGAAAATCCTCGAACCTGATGTTTTCTTAACGAATTCGTCCACCGCCGACTTCGCTGCGGCTACGCGCCAGGAGGCTGCATCCCTGCATGGACTCGGGCGTCTCCAATCCCGCCAAATCCAGCAAAGTGGGAGCGATATCCAACAAATGCATGCCTTCCATCTCGCCTCTCACCGGTAGATTGGGAGCGGCCAGCAAAAAGCTGCCAAACTGGGCATGATTGCAATCGTCCGGTCCTGTGTCGTTCTCCTGCAGATAAAGCGAATCGTATCCCAACCCGCCTATGGAGCGCCAGTACAACGCCCCGAAATGCACGATTAGGTCCGGAGGCACATTATGCAAGCTGCGGTAAAGATCGCGCGGCTGAAATACCAGCGATCCCATCATTTCACCGCGATCGTCACGCAACGCGTGGAAACGCGCCGTCATGTCCTCAATTAAATCGTCGTACTCGGATTCCGGGACCGTCCCCTGGGGCTCGCGGCCTTCCACATTGAAGAATACCCGCGCGTAATAGCCGCCCTCGCTCCAGACCCTCGTGCGCTCCCAGTCGACCAAGGCCGGCGAAAAGGGAGTAGGTTTTGTGACTGACTCTTTTAACACCAACAGACCCTCGCGGCGCAGCCATTCGTTGACGCAAAAACCGCCTTCCAGGCGTTGTGCGCCGTGATCGGAAACCACCAGTACGTTGGTATCGTCGTCGAGCAGTTCCAGGAGGTTGCCGATTTCCTGGTCGACATACGCATAATAGTCGTTGATTAGGGTCTCATACGGATTGCCCGGAACGTACTGACGATGTTGCGGATCGTGATACTTCCAGAAACCGTGGTGCACCCGGTCGACGCCGATTTCGACGAATTGAAAATAATCCCATTCCACGGTGACCATCAGATAGCGGATCACCTCAAAATGCTTCCGGGTCATGTCGTAAATTTGGTCGCGAAGCCAATCTTTGTTGTTGGTGCGGAAACCCTTGACATCCACTGGGTATTCCCCCACCAGGCGGTCGATCTCCTGCCGCACACTGACCGGGTAGGTATAATCGTGCGTCTTCGTGTCCGGAGTCATGAAGCATCCGACATTGACGCCATTCATGCGTCGCGGAGGATAGCTGGGCGGCACTCCGACAACCACCACTTCTTTGTGGTGTAATCCCAGGACGTCCCAAATGGCGGTTTGTTGGATGGAACTGGAGTTTACAATAGAAAGGCCGTGGTAGGAATGATCCTTCCGGTTGCGGAATCCATACACTCCCAGTGAACCTGGATCCTGGCTCGTGGACATACACATCCACGCCGGCACGGTGATCGGTGGGATCACACTTTCCAGCCGGCCGTAGCAGCCGCGCTCCATAAGCGCCCGGATGTTGTGCAATCCAGGGTGATGGAATAGAATCTCGGGAGCCGCACAATCCAGCCCTATGACAAAAGTCTTCACGTCATGCCTTCTTGAAGAACCGTTTAGGATGTCGTCCCGCGCCCAGGGCAAGACTGGAAACCTGCCAGCTTCGCTATTAGGTCCATCAGACCACGGCTGCAGCCTTGGAGTCAAGTTTTCCGATGTGATTCAGTACTTGTGTCATGGTACTTAACTCTAATAGCAGGTAACGGTTGCGGGCACGCAGGTAATCCCGGCAAGGGACTTCGTAACATTTGCCAAGCATTTGTCCGGCCGTGGCCCGGGTATGCCGCACCGATTTGCAATGCGCGGGGCACCGGGCAACGGAGAGATCATTTCTAGAACGTACCATTAAGAATCGCCTGGCTGACAGATCGCGAAGAAACAGCAAGGGGCAGGGCCTTTTGGACCCCGCCCGCCCCCTTGCCGTCTGGCTCAAAACTTATGAAGATGCTGGCGACGCGCTGTCCGCCTAACTGAATTCTAAGCTGGCCACGTCACGCGCGAAAAGGCCCGGCTGTACGGTACCGGGTACTACCGTGTGCGCTACCATTTCAGATATGTGTCAATGCTCCGAACACAGCGTCGACCGCCGGGCCTTTTTCTTGGCCTCGGTAGCGTTCCTGTCGGGCACAGCATGCACCAACGAGGCACGCACTGCGGACCGTACGGCGTCCGCCGAAACCCGGCGGCGCACCCCTGGCATGGTCCGGCTGGTTGACTTCTCGAATTCGGGAAGGAGAATAGGAATTGTGACGAATCAAAAAGTAATTAAGAGCGACGAAGAATGGAAGCGCCAGCTCACTTCCGACGAGTTTGCGGTTGCCCGCAAGAAGGGCACCGAACCCGCCTTCACCGGCAAATACTACAAGCTGCACGATCAAGGCATCTACCGCTGCGTCTGCTGTGGCAACGCACTCTTCAGCTCCGACACCAAGTTCGAGTCGGGCACCGGCTGGCCGAGTTTTTGGGCGCCCATCGCCAAAGAGAATGTCACCGAGGAAACCGATACGAGCTTTGGGATGATGCGCACCGAAGCGCTGTGCAGTAAGTGCGACGCCCACCTGGGCCACGTCTTCCCGGATGGACCGCAGCCTACCGGCTTGCGCTACTGCATGAACTCGGCTTCATTGCAGTTCGTCAAACAGGAACCGGCCAAGTGACAGGCGCTTTCTGAAACAATCAGTCTTGCCCGAACACCGTGCCGTTTTTGGCTGCCGTTTTCACCCGGGTTTCTTTCCACAGCCAGCCGGCCGGTACGAACAAGACCGATCCCGCGCAGAAGGCCGCCGCTATCAGAACCACAAACGTGCGGCACGCCGCGGACAACCGCTTCAGGCCGAAGCCGGCCGGCACCCAATGGTCCACAGCCGCTAATCCATACAGCAACACCTGTGCGCCGACCGCCGCCTCCGCCCATGGGCGCGGTAGCCAAAAGGCGCTCACCGCCATCAGGAGCAAGGCATACGGCAGCAGCAGCCGCCCCAGTTTGTAAGAGAAAAAATGGAAGCCTACCCGCGTAAAAACATTCAGCAGCCGCGGATAGCTGCCCACCAATTGAAATAGCCCCGCCAGCGTGCGCACCTTCCGCTGAAATTCCATGTCCAATTGAGTTGGATAATCGTAAGCGATGGCCTGCCTCTCAAAGACGAAGCGATAGCCTCGAAAGATGGCCGCCAGCGGCAGATACGCATCGTCAATCAAGGCGCCGGCGGGGAGCGGGCGGGCCAATTCGCGGCGCAACGCATAGACGCAGCCCGTCGCCACCAGCAGCGAATCCACCGCGGTCAGCTTGTCCCGCAGCCATTTCTCAAAGCGCCAATAGAGCCCCACATCGGCTTCCCCGCCAACATTGCTCTTCGCGAAAACGATATGACCGGAAGCGCCGCCTACTGCCGGATCTCCCAGACACGCAACCAAGTGGCGCAGCGCGTCCGGCTCCAATTGTTGCCGCACATCGGTGAAAAATAGGATCTCGCCGGTAGCCCGGGCCATACCCGCATTCAGCGCCGCCGCTTTGCCGCCGTGCGGCACACGCAGCAGTTCGACGCCCTCCGCTCGGAACTCCTTTACCAAGCCGTCGGTTTGGTCCGTCGAGCCGTCCGAAATCACCAGAATTTGCATTTGTGGCCGGGCATAGTCGAGCCGCAAAATCGACTCCAGCTTTGTCCGTATCCATTTCTCGCCGTTGTAGACGGCCAGCAGGACAGTCACGGTTTTATCTGTAAAACGCTTGTGGACCGGCTGGGGCCTCCACCAAGCCAAAACGGCCAACAGCAAGGGATATCCAGCCACAATATAAAAGGCAAACCCGGCGGCCGCCAAAAACAGGATCACAGACAGCTTGGTCACAGCTTCCCGCTCATACTACCAGTCTATCGATTGACGTTCGACGCACCAAGCTGCCGTGCGAAAATGGCTGCTTGATCGATCACACAGGGCCGCATGCGTATCTTCATTGATGCCATCCCCTTGCTGGTGCGCAGCGCCGGCGTCAAGAATTATCTTTTTTATTGGATTGCACACCTGCGCCGCCTGCTGGGCGACGAACAAGTCCGGCTGTTCCCCTTCCTGGACCGGCTGCCGGATCTGGATCATGAAGGCTCAGCCGCGGATCCGCCCGGCACCCTCGCCCGGCAGGCGCTGCTCTTTGCGCTGAACCTGTGGCCGAACCACGCCGCCGACCTGATGGCGCCTCCCGATGGCATCTTTCACGCCACCAAGCTGCTCTATCCGCCGCGCCGCCTTCGTCTGACGGCCACCCTGCACGACCTGACTTGTTGGCTCCTGCCCGAATTTCACCAGTCCGCGAACGTGGTGGCTGAAAAGCGTTTCGCCGAGCGCATCTGGAAAGAAGCCGACGGCCTGATCGCCGTTTCCGAGAGCACCCGCTGTGATGCCCTGCGCGTCTTAGACCTGAATCCGGACGCGATCCAAGTGATTTACCCGGGCGTGGCGGAGCCATTTTTCGCGGCTACGGCTGAGACAAGCGCCTCCGCGCGTCTGGAGTATGGACTTCGGCGGCCCTACGCGCTGTATGTAGGAACTGTCGAACCACGCAAGAATCTCGACCGTCTGCTGGACGCCTGGCAAGCTCTGCCCAATTCAGTGCGCGAACAATTCGACTTGGTGATTGCCGGTCCCGAGGGCTGGCAATCCGCCGGAACACTGGCCCGGCTCCGTGCCCCCGCTCCTGGCGTACGCTACCTGGCCTATGTGCCGGAGGCTCATCTGCCGGGTATTACGGCCGGCGCGACTGTCTTTGTCTATCCGTCGCTTTACGAAGGCTTCGGCTTCCCTGTGGTGCAAGCCATGGCGGCAGGCGCACCCGTAATTACTTCCAACCTATCCTCGTTGCCCGAAGTAACGGGTGGCGCTGCAGCATTGATCGATCCGTATAGTCCGGCTGAACTGCGTGCTGCGTTAGACCACCTGCTCACCTCGCCAGCCACTCGCGCGCGGCTAGCTACAGCCGGCAAAACCCAGGCGCAAAGTTTCCGCTGGGACACCTGCGCCCGGCGATCGCTGGAATTCTTTGAGCGGATCTGAGTTGAGCCACGCTTAGCTCACGCTCAGTTCGCTCACCAGCGCTTGCTTGCGGTACTCGAGACCTTCGTTCGGCTCTGCCCGCTCGTCCAGAGAATTGCCCAGGCTTGCCAGCAAATACAACAGGAACAAGCCGCGCGCGCCCGGCGCCGCTTTCAGATCGAATTTGGTTCTCCAGCTTTTCTTCAGCAGGCTGGCCACCTGCACGCTGAAGTGGAAAGTGTCCCACCCCAACGGCGCTTCATCTGCGCAGGACTCCCAATCGAAGACCGCCAGCCGTCCATCCTGTACGCGCGTGTTCCAAGGAGCGAAGTCGCCATGCCAGACGCCGCATGGAACCGTTACCTTCTCCAGATCGCGGCGGGCCGCCACCAAGGTCGCCCTACCCAATTGCTGCCATCGCCAGTCGCAGAGCCGAGTTGCCGCTTTCCAGCGCGCGCCAACTTCCTCAACAACCTGGAGGCCGGATTTGTCCAGGCGTCGTACGGCGGCCAACTTTTCGAGAAATTCCACATGCAGGCCGGACAATTCCGCCGGTCCGGGCCGGCCTTGCAACGGCGACTGAAACAGCACGTAGCTGTTTTGCCATTCGCCGGCGTACAACACGCGCGGCACATCCGGCCGCATAGGAGCAAGGTCTTCGAGCACTTTCGCTTCATGCCGCACACGCTCGCCTGCCTGCTTGGTCAACCCCAGCTTGATGTAGCCTAGAGTTTCGCCGCCGGCTCGCATTACCTGGATAGTGAGCTTACGATACCTGCCGGGAGTGGCTAGCGACATGGCGAACGCCGGGTTACGCTCTCCCGTAACGTTGCTGACCAAGGCTTTTAGCCCTACGGGCTCTCCCACTTGCAGCGAGTGCATCGCCCAACCGCTCCAGCCCGTCTTGACTATCTGTGCGAGCAGGCCCTTCCGAACGCGCGCGCCGAACGCATAAGGCGTGTAGACCCTGAAGGCTTCCAGCGTGGTGCGGCTATCCCCTAGGGGAAGCAGATAACGCGGCTCCTGACGCGACGGAAGCACGGCAAAGCGGCGGCGCATAGGATCACCCTGAGCCGTCCGCCGGCCGGCGAAACATTCCAAAGCCGCTTGCAAGGCATCGCTCATAAAAAAGTCCGCTTACAATTATTCAAGTGTGTAATACCGCAAGTCAATTCGTCCGCTCTCGTACTTAGACCTAGGGGGTTTTCCGGGGAGGCTCTGCTAAATATCGCGGTTAGGAGCCTTAAGCGATATTTGTGGAACACTAGAATAAGGGTTGACCATGCCTCCCGGCGATGTATACGCTCGTTTCTTTGAAACTGCGCAGTCCGGCATGCTTCTTTTAGAGAAAGATACCGGCCGCATACTGGAGGTCAATGCCGCATTCTTGCGGATGGCCGGGCGCCGCTGCAGCGAAGTTGTGGGGCGAAGTTTCTGGAAACTGCCATTGGTGGCGGACGCCGAAGCGGGATCCGAGATACACGAACAGATGCTTGCCGGCGGCACAATCACCGGCGTGGAGTTGCCGCTACAGGCCGGCGACGGGCGCTGGTTGTTGCTTGAGGTTAGCGGCGGCACCGTCAGCGGGCTGATCCAATTGGAAGTACGGAACGCCACTGAGCGAGAACAGGCGCGGCTCGCCGAACGCCTTGACACGCTGCGTTTGTTGGCGGGACGGACGGCCGCCGAGTTCCGCAATTTACATCGCTCCCTGCTATCCATGGGCGAGTTGCTGTTGGTCGGGGCGGGACAGGGCCGGCCCGTGCTTCGCGAGTTGGAAGAGATTCAGCAGGCGAGCGAACGGGCCAGCGCTATCGCCGAACAGCTAACGGCATTCAGCGGAGGGCTGGTACTCCAGGCCCGGCCGGTGGCTCTCAACGATCTGGTGGAAAGCACTCTGCCCCGGCTGCGGCAGCTATTCGGGCGCGATATCGAAATTGTCCCCGAGCTTAGCCAGGGTCTTGCGCCAGTGCTGGCCGACCCGGTGCGCGTGCGGCAGATCATTTTGAAGCTGGCTGCCAATTCCCGGGAAGCGATGGGGCGTGGCGGCGCCTTCTGCCTGCAGACCGGCGCCGCACCAAACGTGGCATCCGGGTTCGGAGCCACTGAGGTTGCCGGCGGTCCGTACGGGGTGCTGGCCGTTAGCGACAACGGGCCGGGCCTGGACGACGATAGCTGGGCACATCTGTACGAGCCCTTCTTCAGTACTAAGGCGAGTGGCCGCGGTCTGGGGCTGGGCTTAGCGGCGGTCTACGGTATTGTCCGGCAGAGCGGTGGCCATTTGTGGGCATATAGCCAACCCGGTAAGGGTGCTACATTCCGTATTTATCTGCCTTTGGCGGGAACGCACTTCCCCGCCCCGCTAGCGCCGCAAATGGATCGTTCCTCCGGCGACTCCACCATTCTGCTGGTTGAAGCTCACGACGGAATGCGCACGGTCATGGCGAATCTTCTGAAAAAGCGCGGCTATCGTGTGTTGGCTGCGCTGCATTCCAAGGAAGCATTGCGTGTGGCGGAGGCACAAGGGCCCCCAGACCTGCTGATCAGCCGACCGGAGCCGGAACTGGCCCTGCATCTGGCACGCATGCAACCTCAGTTGCGGGTGCTCTACCTGGGGGGACATGTCGACGACTGCGTAGACCAGGACCCCGGGTTGCCGTTACGGACCGTCATGTTGCGGAAGCCTTTCGAGCCAGAGACTCTGTTGGCAACCGTGTCCGAGATCCTGTCTCAACCCCTGTAGTCGATTCAAGCCCAGCCGATGAGAGCATTTCATTACTTTCATTACTTTCGCGTTGACAAGGTCAATCATGAATGTTTAGCATCAGGGTGTACCTTGCCCTATGAAGGTTCGTAGCGAACCATACATGAAGTCCCAGGAAGTCGCGGATGTCCTGGGAATTACCAAGCGCACGCTGATGAACTGGTTGCGTCTACAGAAGATTCAGGAGCCGGAACGCAATCAGGCGAACCGGTACCGGCGCTGGACTGCGCAGGACGTTGAGCGTATCCGGCGAACCCTGGCGGAGAACAACGGTGATTAGGCTGGTTATTTCCAATCAACGAGGCGGCGTGGCCAAGACCACCACCGCTACCACCCTGGCGCGTCTCTGGGCAGACCGGGGCCGTAAGGTGCTGCTGATCGATACCGATCCGCAGGGATCTGTAGGCATGTCGCTGGGCTTGAAGGCGGATAAGTTTCTCCATCATTTTGTGGTCTACAACCACCTTTTCGAGAGTTGTCTGGTGCATGCAACTCCCAATATCGACGTGCTTTGCAGCAGCCGCGAGACTATCCAGGCCGAAGCCTCCCTGATGGGTGTCCCCGCGCGGGAGATGTCTTTTTCCCTGCTTTTCTCAAAGGTGGACGAGCCCTACGACATCGTGCTCATCGATGTAGCCCCGTCCATCACACTTATGCAGACCTGCGCCATGGTTTACGCGCAACGGGTGCTGATTCCGGTCAGTATGGATACCCTCAGCCTGCAGGGTGCCGGCGCGTGCCTGGAGACGGCGCGGATGATGAACGAACTCTTCCGGGTGAATGTACGGCCGGCCGGGCTCTTGCCCGTCATGGTGGACCGGCGGTTTCAGCACACTGCGGTGATGATGAAGTCCCTGGAAGATCTCTCGGCCAAATTCAAGATTCCGCTGCTCCCGGCCATCCGGACAGACGTCACGGTCGCGAAATGCGGCCGCGCGCGGCAGTTCTTGGTGGACTACGATCCCAAGTGTAAAGCTATGGAAGACTATGAGTTAGCGGGAATCCAGCTATTGGAGTTGCTCGATGAGCGAGCCGACCACAGAGAAGCCGAAAACACCCAAACGGTCCAAGCGTAGACCCGCTATGGAGCCGCTCGGCTGGGACGAAATCGTCAGCCAGCCGGGCATGGGCGGCTATCTGTCCTTTTTGAACGGGCCAGTTCCCCTCCCCCACCTCCAAAGTCCGGCCACTGGACCTGTCTCAGACCCTGGGGTCGTTTCAGAACTTCGGGTTTTAATAACCCCTGAGGTCCTTGAGATCCCCGCTATTGATACACCTGCGATCGATCCGAGACCTGTGGGCGATTTAAGCCCAGGGCTTAATATGATATCGGGGGAGAATGAGACGACCCCTGCAATTGATTTAGCACCTGGGGTTGTTTCAACTTCTGCATCCGTTCCAGCTCATGGCGTCTCGCGAGCGTGGGACAAGTCAACCCCTGAGGTCGTTTCAATCCCTGCGCTTCCGGCTACGCGACTTCGTATCCGCCGATGTTCCGCGACTCACGACGGACATTCACTCGGCGAGGAAGTTCTCTATCGAGCCCTTTGGAAGGCGGCGCATGCCGACTCTTCCGAAGCCCGCATTATCGTAATTGGCTGGCGCGGTATGTCACAACTCTGCCGGATGACGCCTAAGAACTGTAAAATCAACACGCAGCGCCTCATCCGGAAGTTGGCTTTGGAGGTTCTTTCGCCCTACAACACGCCCGAGTCCATCGGAACCACCTACCGCGTTTACTCCGACGAAGCCATTTTGCAGCGGCGCCACCTTGCCGGCTTGGAATGGGTAGTGCGGAGCAGAGGAGTGGAGTTCGTCGATCCTACCACTGGAATTGGCATTTTGCCCATCTGTGCGCATACGCATCAAAGTGACGCCTCGTTGATATAGTTCAAGAAATATTGGGATTACCGCCCAGAACCGCCACTAATCTTTCCTAAGAGACTTTCAGGGCAGGGCATTGACCTGGGTCGGCTATGCACATTTGCATTGTGGGCGGTATCTTCGACAAATCGGCGGCCTACCGCGATCAACATTCCATCTCGCCTGAGACGGTGCTGGCGGAGGGCCTGCTCCAGCGCGGCTGGCGGGTTACGCTTTCCGGGCATTCCGCGCCTTTGCCAGCCGGCAACTTCGACCTCGTGCATGTGCATCACTTCGGCAGGGCCGCGTTGCGCCTGGCGGCGGCCACCGGACGGCCGCCCTTCGTCCTCACCACGCACGATCCATTCGCTATGAACGGGTTGGGAGTGGGCTGGAAGCGGAGGCTGACAGATGGCTTTGTCCTGCACCACGCCGACGCTATCGTCGCATTGTCCAACGCCGAGCGCGACTTCCTCGCGCGCCGCCGGGGTCTCCCGCCGGACCGCATCGCGGTGATTCCCAATGGCATCGGTACGTCTGTTTTCGACTGCCTGGGCGAACCGGCTGCCTCCGCCACCGAAGCCCTGCTCTTCGTTGGTCAACTCCAGGAGTTCAAGGGCTTGGACTATTTGCTGCGCGCCTTGCCCACCGTCCGCGACGCCTACCCGCAGGTCAAACTACGGGTTGTCTACCAGACCGGCGCGTTGCTTGACCGGTACCGGAAGCACGCGGCGCAACTGGGACTGAGCGGGTGCCTGGAGTTCGCCGGGTCGAGGACGGCCACAGCTCTGGCCCAACTTTATGCCACCGCCGCAGTCGTCGTCTCGCCCAGTCTGGGCGAATGCCTGTCAACAGTGGTACTCGAAGCCATGTGCTGCGGCGCGGCCGTGGTCGCCACCGACGTAGGCGGCATACGCGAACAACTGGATGAAGACACGGGCGTAATCGTCCCCGCGCGCGACAGCGCCGCGCTAGCGCGAGCCGTCTGCACGTTGCTGGCCGACTCCGACCAGCGCCGCCGCCTGGGCCAAGCGGCCCGGCGAAAGGCGCATGCCCAATTCAGCGTGCGCCAGATGATCGATCGTCACGTACGGCTTTACGAAGAAATACTGGAGACTGATGAGCGCGCTGCTTAGTTGTACGGACGCCGACCTGCTGGGCTTGGCGCAAACCATCTACGATATCCCGTCGCTGGCGGCGTGGCGGGCGGCCGAGTTGAAAGCCTTGCGGCATTGCACGTTCGCTCCGCCGGTGCTTGAGATTGGCTGCGGGAACGGGCACTTTGCATCGCTGCTGATGCAGCGGGTGGAATGGGGCATCGACCTCAACCCGCGCGAGATTGCGCTGTGCGCCGGGCGCAACGGCCTCTACGGCCGTCTCTCGTGCATGGATGCGCGCTCGCTCAAGTTCGCGGACGGGGTTTTTGCCACCGTCTTCGCGAATTGCGTGATGGAACATATCCCGGATTTGGCTCGAGTGCTGGCGGAGTGCCGGCGGGTCCTGCGGCCGGGAGGCGCGTTCATCGCGACTGTTCCGTTGGTGGAGATGAACCGGCACCTGCTGCTGAACGGCGCCTGGTATGCGCGTATGCGCGCCGAGCAGTTGGAGCATCGACATCTGCTGGCGGAAGGCGCCTGGGTGGCAGCTTTGAGCAAAGCCGGCTTTACTACCGTTCTGACCACGCCCTATTTATCGGCGCGCATGTGCGATCTCTGGGATCGCGTGGATGGGCCCCTCTGCATGGGCGCCGGCCCCCTAACGCTAGGCCGGGCCTACCGCTTCGGGCTACGGCATCTGCCCGCATCCTGGCGCTCCAAACTGAATGATGAATGGCAACACTACTTTATAAAAGCGCTCCAGGAGAATCCGCCGCTGACCCCCTGTGCGATGCTGATCCAGGCCGGAGTACCCTCCGGTCCCGGCGCCTGAGCGCCACTGCCCGCAACATAGGACTCGTACTGGGTGGACAGGCCGGCCTATCGGCCAGCCGCTTCGCCGCGTTGCTACTGGTGTCGCATTGGGTGTCGCCCGCACGCTTCAGCGAGTGCGCCATCTATGCCAGCAGCAGCCTGGTGGTGGGCAACCTCTGCGAACTGGGCATCAACATTTCCTGCCTGAAATTCGCCGCCGGGACCACGGGCGCGAACTGGCTGCGCACCGTTTCACGCTTCCTGCTGCTGCGCTTAGCGTTGACCGCCGGGGTGATCGCCGCCATATTCCTGCTCGCGCCGCTGGCCGGCAATAAACTGTTGCGGCATCCGGAGTACGCGACGGCGATCCGCCTGGCCTGCGGCAGCGCGGCGGTGGCGTCGGTATCGTCTTTCACCCTGGTGTTGTTGCAATCGCGGCTGGCGTTCGCGCGCATGGCGCGGCTCAGCGCGATCGCCGCTATTCTGCAGATTTTGCCGGTCTGGCTCCTGCTCAACGGCACGTGCTCGGGCATGGCCAGCCTGTTCGCGGGAGATCTGCTCAGCCGCTTGTGGATCGTCGGCGCTAACGCAACCCTGTTGGCAGCCGTGCTGGCAACCGCCCGGCAGCCCGGCGCCCGCCCAGCTTGGAAGCCCATCGCCGTTTTTGCCAATTGGATCACCATGTCCACCGTAATCGGTTCGATGTACAGTTACATTCCGTCGATCGCGCTGTCGCGCTGGGCGGTGGCCTCGGCGCTCGGAACGTATACTTTGGGCATGTCGTTGAGCGGCGGATTCGCGCTGCTGATCAACACCACCAGCACAGTGCTTTTGCCGGAAGCCGTCGCCGCTACTACGCGGGAGCGCCGCCGCAGCTATTTGCGAAGTTATATGCCGGGCGCCGCGTTACTGGCCGGAGCGCTGCTCGTCCCGATATGGCTCGGCGGACCGCTCGCCGCGCACCTGTTTCCGGGGACCATGCGGGGCGCGGTGCGGGTGTTCCAACTGCTGGCTACGGCGAACATCGCATTGCTGGTGGCTAATCCGGTACAATTCCTGCTCTACGGCGCGGGACACCCGGAGTGGTGCACGGCATCCGACGCTCTAATCACGCTGCTTTTCGGCGCAATGGCCGTGGGGTTGGCGCCAGCTTACGGCGCCGTCGGCGTGGCTTGGGCGCTGCTCATCGCTCAGACGGGCGTCAAAGCCGGCCTAACCACTGGGATGGCGGGCTGGGGGCTGGGCAGCAGATGAGAATAGCTTCCATCGTAACGCTGGTCCTGGTTGCCGTGGCGGTGCACTTCGCTAACGGATCGCCGGCCGGGGCAAATGCCTACTTGTTCTTTGCTGTGCTGCTGCTCTGTTTTGGCATTTACGGCCGGGGAATGCGCCACCAGAACTACTGGCTAAGCCTGACCGGACTGGTGGAGGCTTGGTTTATCTTCGATTACTGCTTCTACGGAACCGCCGTGTCGGTACTGCAGCGGAGCAAAACACCGTTGCCGGCATCGATGGACGAAGCCTATTCGCGCGCGTATTTGGTAGGCGCGCTGGCTTTCTTGGCGTTCGCCTGCGGCGCCCACGCCGGCTTCGCACGCTCGCGTATCAGCCGGGTTGCGCGGAGCGCTGCACATGCGGTGATCGGCGCCCTCCGAGCCCGCCGGCAGGCGTTTCGCCGCGTGCGGCTACAGCGCGCCGTGTTCCTCTTCTTTACCATCGCCGGCTTATTGAGCATCGTGGCGCTGCTCCTCGACCCCGAGAGCCGGCAACAGCTCTTCTTCGATCATGTCGGACTTTCTCCGCGCGAAGGCATGGGCCGGTACACCGATCTGTTCTTCATGCTGCCTACTACCGCCGTGGGGCTTTGGTATCTCTCCAAACCGAAGCGGCGGTATTCCCGCATCGTGACACTGGCTGGCCTATTCTTGATAGCCGCACTCCACTTGGGCTGCGGCAGACGATTGATGTGGGCCGGCACCATGCTGCTGGTCTTTCACTTGTGCAAAGTGCGCGGCATCTTCACGTTGCGGGCGCGATACCTGGCTGTGGCGATACCGCTGGTCCTGCTGGTTTCGCTTTGGATGGAGTCTACCAAGAACATCGGCTGGTATTCGGCGGCCGGCGCCATTGACATCGGCGCACTCACCGATGGCGACAAGGTTTTCGACATGGTAGACAACTCCGTCGGCCGGTTCGATACCACGGCAGCGCTGATCGCCAATCGCGAGACGCTCCCCTATTACTACGGCGAAACATTTCTCATGGCGCCCTTGCAGGTGCTGCCGGTCTCGGCCGGATTCGAGCGCTCACGCGGGGTACGCGAAGAACTGGGCGAGTTAATTTATGGTGCGTTCGACCAGGGCCTGGTTTCGCAGGAAGCGTCCCTGGTCGGAGAGTTGTACGCCAATTTTGGATATTTCGGCGTGCTGGGGGGATTCCTGTTCGTGGGGTTCGGCGCGGCATTCCTGGACGGGCGCTGCCATCACAGCCGCCACCCGATTGTAGCGCTGGGCTACGGCCTGTGCCTGTTTCGCGCCGTGCATCAATTGGCCACCGCATCCACATCGTGGTTTCCGCTCACCTTCCTGGCATTTGCGCCATGGCTTTGCGCGATTGCCGTGGCGCAGGCGCCATGGGGGACCCAGCGATGATCGTCCACGTCGGGCCTTCGCACCTGCCGCTGCCGGCAAGGCTGGGCGGCGCCATCGAGCGGCGCATGATCGAACTGGCCGAGGCGCAGGCGCGCGACGGTGAGCAGGTCATCGTTTATTCCGGCGGCGCGGAGACGGGTTGGCGGAAATATCGGGGCGTCTGGATCCGTTATCTGAGCGGATCCCGGACAGATTTCGCGCTGCGGTTCGTACTCGATGTTGCAAGCCACGCGCCGCGAGTAATCCACGTCCACAACCGCGCGGAGATTGCGTGGCTGGCGAAAGCCACCGGGAGCGGTCCCATTGTGCTGAGCTGCGATTACCACTTCGAACCTTGGCGGCGATTTCCGCACTTCCGGACTCTCAGCAAAGCGGTCTGGCGGCAATGCCTGTTGGCATCCGACCGCATCGCGCCGGTTTCAGACTATTGCCGTGAGATGTTTCAAGGATATTGGGACTTCCCCGACAGCAAGTTGACCCCAATCCCCAATGGCGTGGATTGCGCGCGCTTCCGCCCGGATTTGGCCTTGCGCGCGGAGTGGCGTGCGCGCCTAGGCCTGGATGCGCGCCCGATGATTCTGTATGTGGGGCGGCTTTGCGAGCAAAAGGGCACCGACCTGCTGGTCGCCGCATACCAGAGGCTGAAGCGGCCGGCTGCGCTCGTCCTGGCAGGTCCATGCGGGCAGTTCGGCGCCACGCAACTCAACGCGCTCGCCGCCCAGGTCCAGGAGGCCGGCGGCGTGTATCTGCCTCCGCTGGACGACGCCGACATGCCGGGAATCTACAACGCTTGCGACATCTTCGTCATGCCTACGCGTGAACTGGAGATGTTCGGCATGGCGGCGGTGGAGGCGCAGGCTTGCGGCAAGCCGGTGGTCGCCAGCGACCACGGCGGTCTGCGGGAGACCGTCCCGGAATCCGCCGGGGTGCGCTTCCGGACAGGAGATGCCATCGACTTGGCCGCCCATTTGGAAACGCTCCTAGGCAACCCCGATTTGGCGAGCGCGCTGGCAAGCGGAGCTCGCGAGAATGCCGAGCGTTACGACTGGCCCGGCATCGTTCGGCACTGCAATGAGGTCTACGCCACACTATGAGTGAACCCCTGGTGAGCATCGCCATGCCGTTCTACAACGCCGAGCGCACGATTAGCGCCTCCGTCCGGTCGATTCTGCTCCAGAGTCATTCGAATTGGGAGCTGCTGCTCTGCGACGACGGTTCCACGGATGCAAGCCGCGATTTGGTGTACGCATTCCACGATCCGCGCATCGTCGTGTGCGGCGACCAGCGGCGGCTCCAACTGGGAGCGCGCTTAAACGAATGCATCGAACGGGCTGCCGGTGAGTACGTGGCGCGTATGGACGCCGACGATATTGCTTACCCGCGGCGCCTGGAAAGCCAATTGCGCTTCCTTGCGGATCGTCCGGAAGTGGACCTGACCGGCGGCGGGGCGGTGCTCTTCACCGAAGCCGGCGCGCCCATCGGCAAACGCGCCGATCCCCATGCGCATGGCGACATTGCCCGCCGGCCGCTCTATTCGTTCAAACTGATTCATCCTACGTTTATGGGCAAAACTTCCTGGTTCCGGCACTACCTGTATCGCGCCGACGCTATCCGCTGCGAAGACCACGACTTGCTGTTTCGTGCGTGCGCGGACAGCCGGTTTGCCAACTTGCCGGAGATCGTATTGGGTTACCGGCAAGGCTCGATCGATTTGCGGAAGTGTTTGCGCTCGCGTTGGATGTGGTATCGCTGTGCGCGGCGCTATCTGAACGGCGTCGGCCGCCTCGGGGTGGGCGCGGTCGAAGTATTGAAGGGCTGCCGCGATGTTTTAGCGGTGGCGGCGCGCGCGGATGGCGCATGGCTGCGTTCTCGCACCGCAACGCTCACAGAGGAGGAATTACGGGAATGGCGACAGGTATGGGACTCGGTGTCATGAACACCGCTATTACCCCGAACGCCGTCGTCTGGCCCGCTCCGGATTACGGCGCCGTAGCGGCCAGCGTGCGCGATCTGTTCCGCTTTCTCGGACTCGACGCAGCCAATCCGCTGGGCCGGTGGATCAAGCCCGGCATGACCGTAGTCGTCAAACCCAATTGGGTGAAGCACGAGTTTGGCCATACCGAAGGCCAGAACGTCCTGTTCACACACACATCGCTGCTGCGCGTACTCATTGATGCGGCACTGGAGGCGCTCGGAGGCGACGGGCGCGTCTATGTGGCGGATGCGCCCCTGCAAGGCTCCGACTTCGCCCGTTTCCGGCGGCAGAGCGGGCTTGCCGAACTGGAGAAGGACTACGCGCGCGCACCAGTGACTTTCCTCGACCTGCGGCAGCAATGGGCTGAAATCGACGACGCCAGCAGCTATGTGCACGGCATCCATCCCCTCGCAGGCGACCCACAGGGCTATTCGCTCGTGGATCTGGGGGCGCGCAGCCGACTTGCGTGCTTCGGCGTAAATACGCGCTTCGGGGTCACCGATTATAGCCCCGCAAACACCAATGGCAATCATCATGGCGCGCATCGCTACTCGGTGAGCAATACCGTGCTGAGCGCCGACGTGATCCTCAATGTTCCTAAGCTCAAGACGCACATGAAAACCGGCATGACCGGCGCCCTCAAGAACTTCATCGGTATCGTTGGGTCGAAGGATTTTCTGCCACACTTTCGCTCCGGCTCCGAGAGTGTCGGGGGAGACGAATACCCGGACAGCAACTGGCTCAGCCACGCCGCAAGCCCCATACGCCTGCTTCTACAGACGCGCGCGCCGTTGTGGATGTGGAAACTGGCGCGCGCGGGCGCGCAGGCGGCTTCGTCGCCCCTGATTCACGGTGGTGGCTGGCACGGCAACGATACACTATGGCGCACCATACACGACCTCGTGAACATCGCGCGCAACTTCGATGTAGGCGGCGCTCCGCGATCGCGGCCCCGAACCATCCTGACGCTAGTGGATGCTATCGTAGCCGGTGAAGATTGCGGCCCCTTGAAGCCGCGTCCCAAGCCATGCGGGCTGCTGGTATGGGGCGAAGATCCCGGCATAGTCGATGTGACCTGTGCCACCTTAATGGGCTTCGATTGGCGCCGGATACCTCTGTTAAGCCACTTATGCGATGCCGAGGCGCGAGCATTCAGCGACTTTCGGGGAAAGACACCAACCGTGCATAGCAGTGCCGGACAGTTCGAGGCGCCGGTCGGTTGGGTTGGACAGATTGAGGGGTCCTGAACGAGTGACATTATTGCATGGATCTGGATGCCGGATGGGAAGCTTGTGAACCGGCGCCCACGGACACGGTACAGCGTTCCGGCACCCTGCCCCACGCTGAATTATCGAAATCCCGTCTCCGCACGATGAGCGGGCGGACATGCTCGCGAAACTCGCCGACCCTCTGCGCATCGCACATCTAATCGCGGATCCATACAAGCAAAAGATCGTGCCGCAAGCCGACCGCGAGGAGATCCCGTTTAGCGCCGATCTGGTGCGGGCTTGTGGCCACAGTGGACTTCAATGACCCATTCGGGAAGGTGAACGAATCCACCGAGTGACACGGATCCCGGCTATTGCGCCAGACGCCCTAGAGTCTCCGGTCCCGGCTAATTCTTTACAATTGCCTCCTTGCGGCGGCGTCCACTTGATTGCGCCGGGAGCCGCTGGTGGGTGTGAAGTGAAAGTGGAAGCGGCCCCGTTTTTCGGGGCTTGAGCCAACGCTGGACCCCGGTACTCTTGTGCGTGCTGTAGTTGTCCAAGATGAGATGGACTGTCGAGTTCCGCAGACATTTCCTCCTCAAGCCGATTGAGAAACCTGATGAACTCTTAGCTGCGATGACGCGGCAGGCAACTGCCAATGACCTTACTGTTGAGGATGTTGAACGCTGCAAACAGCGTGGGGGTCCGGGCCGCAACGGCAGGATGGGAGCGGTTCGGCCCAAGGCCTGGATCTGGCTCTTTCATCCACACCAAGCACCAAGGCCCGTTCGGGTGGGTCGAGATAGAGACCCACTACATCCCGCACCTTCTCCTCGAATTTCGGGTCATTGGACAGTTTGAATCTTTCGACCCGGTGGGGTTGCACGTCAAAACGCCGCCAAGCCACATGTATCGGGCTGCGGGTCACACCGAAATGCCTGGCGAGGGTGCGCACGCTCCAGTGGGCCGCATCCGGCAGTCTGGTTTTCAAGGTCGTATCCAGAATCTTCGGCGGACAGGACACTAGAGCCGGCGCCGGTCTCGTCACCGTCCATTTCACCCTCGATTTTCTTCACCCGTTCCCTCTCTTACCCAGCCAGTCGCTGGGCAGGATCCGCGTAGCCTTCGCATAAAGTTCCCTTCAGGTTCGCCGATTACTTGACCATGTCCGGTTGCGGTATAGGTTCTGCTACTGGCGATCCGCCGTCCGGATATTTTCGCGGTGAACGAAGGGAATATAACCACTAATGCATTTACGTCTCTTAACACGTACGTCCCGGCTCCAGCTGGCTTTGATAGCTCTCGCGGGCACACTCGGCGCGAACGCGCAGAACATCTACGTCTCCGATGTGACGGGCGGGGTGTCCGTCGCAAACCCATCGACGGGAGCCATTTTGGCCTCGTTGCCGGTGACTGGCACGCCGTCCGGTTTAGCCCTGGCTCCTGGTGGCCAGAGCCTTTATGTAGCCCTGTATACTGCCGGCAGCGTAGCAGTAATCAATACGGCATCCAATTCCGTACTCGCTACCATCCCCGTAGGCAAGGGGCCGCTGCATGTTGCGATTACTCCCAACGGACAAACCGTTTATGTAGTGAATTCGGCTTCCAACAGCGTATCGGTCATCAACGCCGCGACAAGCACCGTGATTGCTACCATCCCAGTTGGATCGGCTCCGACCACACTGGCGGTTACGCCGAATGGCGCAAGTGTTTTTGTTGCAAATCTGGTGTCGGGCACGGTCTCGGTCATCGGCACGGCGTCTAACACCGTCACTGCCACGTGGCAGGTCGGCCCCGGCGTCAGCGCGATCGCGATCAGCCCCGATGGTGGCACGTTGTATGTCGCGAACCGCGTCGCCAATCAGGTCAGACTGTACGGCGCCGCATCTGGGACTCTGTCGAAAACTATCGGTGGCCTAAAATGGCCGGATGCCATTGTAATCGCTCCGAGCGGGGATTTTGCCTATGTATCAAACGGAAACGGGGCGTCGGTCTCGGTAATCAACACGGCGGCCGCGGCGGCTGTGCCGGTCGGGATAGTGGCCACCGTGGGTGTGCCTGTCGGACCGACCTCGGTCGCCATTTCTCCGGACGGATCGGAGGTCTACGTGGCCAGCCAGAGCATGAACTCCGTGTCTGTCATCAGCACCGCAACGAACGCGATCGTAGGCAAAGTCGCATTGGCTGCCCCATTCTCAGTCGCCGCTGCAACCGCCGTCACGGCGCCCGCCCCTAATCTGTGCAGTGCGGCGCCGACCGGTCTGCCTGCGCTGCCTAATTCGGTGACGCTGCCTGCGCTGCCGCAAAGCTGCACCGTTCCAGTGTATCCGGCGCCCACAACCACCGTGAATGTAAACACGGCAGCCGCCCTTCAGGCGGCTCTGACCAACGCACAGTGCGGGCAGTGGATCTCTGTTCAGGCCGGCATCGTGTACCAAGGGGCTTTCACTGTACCCGGCCTCGCCTGCCCGGCTAACAATCCTGTGTTAGTTGGAGGCTCGGCGATTGCGTCGCTGCCGCCATGGACTGTGCCTGCGCAATCGCTTGCCGGGTCAAGCCAATTTCCTACTCTGGAGAGCACCAATACAAACTCACCGTTGTTCGTCAACGATGGCGCCGCAAACTGGTATTTCGCCGGGATCGAGATTACTCTATCTCCGACCGCCTATTACATCTACCCCATCGTGGCGATGGGTGAAAACACCACCACCATCGCGGCGCTGCCGCAGAATATTACGTTTGACCGCGTCCTGATTCACCCGGCACCCTGTACTGCGGATTCGATCGCCGCCCCATGCAACTATGTGGCGCGCGGCATCGACCTCAACGCGGTGAACGGGACCGTCATGTTCTCAAACATATGGGGAATCGTAAACGCGGGCCAGGATTCGCAAGCCATCAACGTGAACAATACTCCTGGGCCCGGTCTGATCCTGGGCAATTACCTGGAAGCCACGGGCGAAAACTTGATGTTCAACACCGAGTGCACAATCACCGTCTCTGGCAGCGGTTCGACCGGCTTTGTGCCCGGTGATAGCGGCATATCCACCTGTCCGCCGCCGTCGGACTTCACCGTGCGCCTCAACCACTTCGAGAAACAGATGGCCTGGCAGACCCTGCCAGCCGGCTGTACTTCGAGCCTGTCCAACTGCTACGACGTCAAGAATCAGAGCGAGGTCAAGCACGGCCAGCGCATCCTCTACGACTCCAATATTTTCGATACGACCTATGCGGGCGCACAGGCCGAGTTTTTGATTAGCAACTGCTTCTACACAGGGATGTACGTGTGTCAGGATCTCACCTACACAAACAATCTATTCGAGCATGGCCCGCAAGTCGGTGCGGTCGCGGGCAACGGCGCTCCGGTCAGCGGCGGCACCACCATCACTACGGGACAGCGTTTCCTCTACCGCAACAACCTCGCCGTGGACATCAATGGGATCACCTATGGCGGTCCCCCCTGCACGGCTAACTCCAGTCCACCGTACATCAATTGCGCAGGCGGAGCGTTCTTCCAAGTGCAAAACACGAACGGCGTGATCTTCGACCACAACACAACTCTCAATGCGACTTCGGTCTATGTAAATGCCTTGAACTTTTCAGACGCTCAGCCCGGCACGGACTTAAACTTCCAACTGACAAACAATTTCCAATTCGGCGCTCCGTTCAACGACGGTGGGTGCCCAGGCTGCGCCATTGCGGCGCTCTCATCGCCCGTGACCGGCGGACAGGTATTCGTCGGGGATTACTGGGAATACCCCACGATGTGGGGCGTAACCAACAGCCCCGTCTATCCTGCGGGCATCTCCTCGCTGAGCGCTAATGCCACACCTGTCTCCGGGCAGCCAACATGCCAAGAAAACAACGGTCCCATCCAGCAGTGCTGGGCGCTTGACTGGGCATTGGTGGGCTTCGTCGACTTCGCCGGCGGCAATGCGGGAACGGATCTGCCTGGCGCCGCGCTCGCGTCCGCCAGCCCATATCACAACGCCGCGACGGACGGAATGGATATCGGCGCGAACATCCCCGCGGTACTGGCGGCCATCGCGGGTATCGTGCAATAGACGAGCCTTAAGTCACGGCCCGCCGCCAACACTCGGTGGCAACGGCAGCGGGCCGGTCCGGCGGTACAGCGTAAACTCATAAATGCACGGCACCAGTACCTTCTGTTTAACCCAAGCCGGATATCTCCATTCGCGGACCAAGTCTCCAGCCAGCGCCGGATACTTTCCCACCGGATTCCAGGGAAGGCCGGCATTGCCTGAACCCAACAAACAATACGCGACATTTTCGTCTAGCCGTCTGAAAATGCTTGCCGCGTGACGGCTAGGCGGCTGCACCGGATCTTGCGGCAGTTTCATCAAGGCATACGAGTCGTACACCACCCGGTTGGGATAGTTGTAAGACTGCATATGAGAAATCAGCAACGGGCTGCCCGGCGCCAGCACCCCAGGCAGATCGGCGGCAAGTTGGCGCTTCAAATCGAATACCTGAGCGTACGTTACCGGGGCGTAGCTAACGGCGAACTGGAAAATAATGAAGGCCCCCAACGCCGCGGTCCAAACCATGCGGGCGCGCCGCGCCGCAAACACACGCTCCGCTAAATATGCCGTTCCGTACGTGACCAGAACTATCACCGGAATAAAGAACGGAAGCGAAAACCTGGCATAAAATACACGGGTCTTGCCTATGATTACGCAGTAGTAGGTCAGCAATGGGACTACCAGAATCCAGAATTCCCGCGCGCGCTGGTTGCGAAAAAGGAAATACGCGCCAATCAAGGCCAATGCCAGCATGGGAATCGTAAATACCTTGACTAGCCAATCCACCGTGACGCCAAACATCTGCGCTTCGCCGGCGGGAGACAGCGGGATGGATGTAGGGGCATGGTCTGAAACCACAAACCGGGCATGATGCCACCAGCGCGCCGGCTGCGGTAGAACGGCCACTACGCCGTAAGCAGTCACCAGCAACGCCGTAAACAAAGCCGCGGCGCGGATTCGGGCCGCAAACGATGCAGCCTGGCGCGTCGCGCAAAATAGGATCAGCGCGCCCGCTCCGATCACCAAGCCCACCGCCTGATCTTTCGAACCCACCGCACAGGCGGCGGCTAATGCAGCTGGAATCAGCGACGACCGGAAGGGTTTGTCATGTACAAGGTACTCCCATAACAAGAACACAGTGACAGCCCACCAAAAGTTATAGGGTATGTCCAGAGTAGCAGTCCGGCAGTAATAGACGAAGACGCCATTTACAGCCGCAAACATAACTCCGAACCAAACCCAGCGCCAGTGTGTCTCGACCAACCGCATCGCAATGTAGAGAATGATCAATCCCATGCCGGCCGAAACCAGATTTCCCAGGAGGATTAAAACGGAAAATAGCTCCGAAACGTCACGCATCCCATACGGCCATACTGAAGTCAGGTGCGAAATGCCGCCCGTGACCCAGTACACGGCAATGGCTGCTCCGTACACAGGCAGGAGCAGCAACTGATGGAAAGCGGGATAGACTGTGTTCAGGGAAGAATTCCCGTACTCGGCGACAAACAGAAGTGGGCCGAGCGGAACGGGCGCATCGTCCTGCGGAGTAAGAGCACTCGGCAGCCCCCAGAAGACCCCCGGCAAAATGAGGAGAAATGTCACCCCGAGTAGCCAGCGGGGCGATGCAAATTTCATGACGGTAGGATAACATGAGGCGTGGCGACTGCAGCTAATACCCTGACGAGCGGCGACCCTACGCTGGAACTATCCATTATCGTACCGACGTTCAACGAGCGGGAAAATGTCTTACCACTGTTGGAACGATTGCAAGCCGTGTTAAACGGTACCGTCTTTGAGGTGGTTTTCGTAGACGACGACTCTCCGGACGGCACGGCCGAGTTGGTGCGGCAGGTGGCGCGTACGGCGCCGCGGGTCAGAGTAATCCAGCGGATTGGCAGGCGCGGGCTGGCTTCGGCTGGATTGGAAGGGATGTTGAGCAGCAGCGCGCCGTATATGACGATCATGGACGCCGACCTGCAACACGATGAGTCCGTGCTGCCGGTCATGTTCGAAAAGATCCGTAGCGGAGAGTACGACCTCGTCGTGGGCAGCCGGAATATCCAGGGCGGCGGAATGGGCGCGTTCGCGCGCGAACGGGTGGCCCTAAGCCAGTTGGGCCGCCGGATCAGTCAGCTCATCAGCCGGCAGGAGCTCAGCGATCCGATGAGCGGATATTTCATGCTGACGCGGGATTTCTTCGACGAGGTGATGCGACGCACTACGGGCGTAGGGTTCAAGATCCTCCTGGATCTGGTGGCGTCCTCGCCCCGGCCGGTGCGTGTCGCCGAAGTGCCTTATATCTTCCGGACACGCCAGCATGGGGAGAGCAAGCTGGATATCAACGTGGGGGTCGAGTACCTTTACTTGATCTCCGACAAGCTGGTCGGCGCCTGGCTGCCAATCCGCTTTGTGGTGTTTTGCCTGGTGGGTTTAGCCGGAGTAGCCGTGCATCTGGGCGTGCTTTGGCTACTATACCGCCGCCTCGGCCTCTCGTTTTCCGCCGCCCTGATCGCGGCGATCATAGTGGCCATGTTCGGAAACTTTGCGTTGAATAATATGCTTACTTACCGTGACAGACGCCGGCGCGGGATGAGATTCATCACCGGGCTGCTGTTGTTCTGCGCGGCCTGTTCAGTAGGGAGTCTGAGTAATTACGCGGTTGCTAAGTTCTTGGTAGCCAGCGGCATCTGGTGGCCCTTGGCCAGCCTCTGCGGTCTGGCCGTCGCTTCCGTATGGAACTTCGGAGCTACAGGCATCGTAACCTGGGGCCCCCCGCAACGTGCCGCGCGCCCCGGCTCCGCTCCCTTGAACTCGGGCCGTAGCGCGAGCACCTGATAGTTCTTAGCGTCGTAAATCACCTGATACTGGCTTAACCGATCTTGCAGCCTAGCGAACTGCACGGGATTCTTCAAGTGTACGGTATCGAACCGTCCTTGATAGATCTCCTCGACGAAGACGAAATCGGCACGCTTACCCGTTTGCAGGCCCAATAGATGATCGTCCACGAAATCGTCCCGGAAGCCTATGGTGAAGCCCAGTTCCTGACTGCCCATGATCAAATCGCCCGGTTGGGCCTTGGCGCGCAAGAAATCCACAGCCGGGAGATACTCCCGATGATAGGGGTCGCGCCGTATGCGGTAAACCACGCCACCCACTTGGATTACAAACATACCTGCCAGACCCAGAGCTAGCAACGGGCGCGTGCGGAGCGAGTTCTGCCAGCACCAACGGACAAATACCACCAGCACTGCCGTATACGGATAAATTAAATAGATGAAATAGTAAGCTGCCTTGGTGCCTTCCAGGAACGTATAAAACAAGAAGTAAATGCCGATCAGGCCTAGCAGTACACGGCTCGCACGGTTTCGGCGGAGGGCCGGAATGGCGAGCAATCCGGTTATACCGGCGGCATACGCAAGGAAAACGAACGACTTCAAAAAATGGGGCCCGTAGCTGCCCGGGGAGTGCCCGCCGAGACCCATATTTGTGAGGTAACGCTTCACTAGCTCATCGCGCACCGCCATCCAGGGCGCAGTCAGTATCTCTGAGCGAGTGGCGATTTGATAACCGTACTGGGCGACGAAGGCCCGAGGATCTTGCGCGATATAGGCGCCCCAGGCCAGCGCGCCGACGGCGTAAGGTATGGCCGCAATAGCTACGTGCGCCACACGGATGCGCCGGCGATCGAAACAAAAGACCAGCCAGAGCGCGCCTAAAAAGGACAGCATGCCGCCATTCGGGTGGGTGAGGCCGCTGGCGACCACCAGCGTTTGGCTGAACAGAATCGCCAGGCGCAGATTCTTTTCCCGCCAATGAAGATATGCTGCAAACGCGCCAGCTTGAAAGGCAAAGGCCATTGCGTCGGGTCGGCCGGTGCCCACGTCACTCTGGTTGATATAGTCGCACGCCATCAAAGCCATGAACAGCAACGCGCCAAGACTATCTCCGGTCAGGCGGCGAAAAACCAGCGTCCAGGCCAGCAGCCCAAGCATGCCGCACAGAATCGACAGGGCGCGCATGGATTCCAGGCTGAAACTGAATAGCCGGTACCAAATGGCCTGTGCCACCGGGTAAATTGGCATGATCCAGTAGGTGTACCGATCGATGTCCTTGAGTCCAGCTTCCACAAAGCAGGGCGTACCCATGTATCCCCGGTACGCTAACGACCAAGCCGGAGCTCCGTGCCAGCCTTCGTCGATCCAGGGACGCAACGCATGTGCCGTGCCCACGCTAAGTGCGGCGTACGCTGCCAATATGGCCACAGCGCCGATCGCCAGACGCCCTCTAGGATAACCTTGCGGGGAGCGCATTTTGTGGAATTTTGAGTGCTACTATCGCACGCCGCCTTACGCTAGAGTAACGTGAAGCTGTGCTATTCTGCAAGTCGTGTGGGACCTGAAAACAGCCGGAGCGGCCCCCTTGGTCAGTGTAATTATTCCGGCCTACCGGGCCGCCGAATCCATCGCCGCCACATTAGATTCGGTGCTGGCTCAGACTCTAGTGGATTGGGAAATCATCGTTGTCAACGACGGCTCGCCGGACAGCGAAGAGATGGAGGCGGCTCTCGAACCCTATCGCGGCCGCATCGTTTACCTGCGCCAGACGAATCAAGGTTCCAGTGCGGCCCGGAACGCCGGAATCCGGGTCGCGCGGGGCAAATATATTGCGCCGCTCGATGCCGACGACATATGGGCTCCCGAGCACCTGGCGGCGCAACTCGCGGTGCTTGAAGCCGATCCGTCCATCGATATGGTCTATGCCGACGCCCGTATCTTCGGCGACGCACCGGAAGCGGGTAGAACGGTCATGGAGCTATCCCCCTCCGCGGGCGAGGTCACCTTCGAGCGGCTGGTCAAGCGCCAGTGCAACGTGCACCTCTGTGTCAGCGTCTGCCGCCGTGAAACGCTTCTGCGGTTCGGACTGTTCGATCCGGCGCTAAAGCGGGGCGAAGACATCGACATGTGGCTGCGCATGGCCAGCCACGGCGGCCGGATCGCTTACCAGCGGCGGGTGCTGGGACACTATCGCCGCCATGCGGGCAGCAACTCCGCCGATCCCGTCGTCACGCTCGAAGGTTTCCTCGCCGCTCTGGCCAAGGCGGCGCGGGATCCCAATCTGACGGACATGCAAAGGGAAGTCGTCGAGCAACAGTGCCTGATCGAACGTGCCGGCGTGGCGCTTCACAGGGGCAGGCAGGCTTTCCTGACCGGCGATACCGAAGCCGCCGTCCGCCATCTGGCGCAGGCGAATGCGCAACACAAATCCTTGAAGCTCGCTACTGTTCTGATGCTGTTGCGGGTGGCGCCGGGCTTCTTACGCGCGCTCTATCAGTGGCGCGACCGCCACGTCTACAAGCTGAAGATACAATCGTGACGAATTCTTCCCGCCCGCCAGTTGCCGCCAACACATCTCTTACAGTACATGTCTCGTGGCTGATGTTCGCGAAGACGATTGCGTTTGTATTCAATCTGGCACTGCCCATGCTGCTCGTGCGCCGGCTCGATCAGGCGCAGTTCGGCGTGTATAAACAGCTTTTCCTGATTATCGGAACCTCAGTCACGGTGCTGCCACTGGGCTTTGCCATGAGTGCCTACTATTTCTTGCCCCGCGAGCGCGACCGCCAGCGGGAAACGGTTCTGAATATTCTGATTTACAACATGGTGGTGGGATGCTTGGCCTGCGGAGCGTTTTTGGTGTGGCCGGTGCTGTTGTCCCTCATCTTCCATCAACCTGGGCTCACCGGCTACGCCCGTCTAATCGGCCTCGTCATCCTGCTTTGGATTGTCTCGCAGGCCTTGGAGATCATCCCCATCGCCCACGGAGAAATGAAAATGGCCAGCGCCCTCATTATGGGTGTGCAGCTTACCCGGACGGCGATTTATCTGGGGGCCGTGATTGTATTCGGGTCGCTGCGGGCGCTGATCTGGGCGGCAGTGGTACAGGGGGTTCTGCAAATAGGAGTCTTGTGGTGGTATCTGCAATCGCGCTTCGGTCTTTTCTGGCAGCGTCTCGATTGGAGCCTGATGCGCAGCCAATTGTCTTACGCCTTGCCGCTCGGCTTAGCCGGCATATTGTACACGGTGCAGACCGACCTGCACAGTTATTTCGTTTCCAACCGGCTGGGCGCGGTTGCTTACGCCATCTACGGCGTGGGGACGGCGCAGATACCTCTCTTGACCATGCTGCAGGAAGCCACCAACGCGGTGGTGATCCCCCGCGTCAGCGCCTTGCAGCAACAGAACGACACACACGAAATCATCCAGTTGATGGCGCGCGCCATGCGAAAATTGGCTGCCGTATACTTCCCGGTCTATGCCCTCCTGGTCGTGGTCGCCCACGAGTTCATTGCCTTTCTCTTCACCCGGCGTTACCTGGCGAGCGTTCCGGTGTTCCTGATCAATTTGACCCTATTGCTGCTCGGTGTCATGCTGCAGGATCCGCTGTTCCGCGCCTATGTGGAACAGCGCTTCTTTCTCATCCGGCTGCGGGTGGTCTTATGCGTTTTGTTGACCGCGGGCCTCTGGTTCGGGACCACCCATTATGGCTTGGTGGGAGCGATTTCAGCCGTGGTTGTCGTTGGTGTAGTCGAACGCACCGTCATGGCCGTACGGTTCGGGCGCATCCTGGGCGTCAGCCGCAAAGACCTCGTGCTTCTGAAGGACATCGGCAAGCTGGCGATTGCCGCAGCGGTGGCGGGCTTTGCGGCGGTAGGCACCCGCTTGCTGCTGCTGGGTGACAAGCCGTTAATCATTTTGATCGCCTGTGGTATGGTATTTTCTCTGGTGTATCTGGGGACCGTCCTGTTGGTTGGAATTCCGACGCTCGAAGAAAAGGAAATCGTGCTGCGGAAGACCTCAGCTTTACTAGCCCGGATTTAAGACCCGGCCGGAATCCCATAGGACATGCCGGTGAGGTCCAACATGGGAAGGCCGCTTCCCCGGATTAACCCGGCGGCCGCCGCCGCGGGCCGCTGCGTCACGATGACATGATCCGCCCATTCCAGCAAGTCTTCCAGCTTGGATTCGAGCAAATTGGCGATGTGCGGGATGGCAGCCAGCACGAATCGCTGATTGCTGCCGTAAATATCTTGCAGCCGGATATGCGGATCGTAAACCCGGACTTGACGTCCTTTGCCGATTAAGTGTTCGAGCAAGGCGACCACCGGACTTTCCCGCAAGTCGTCGGTGTTTTCTTTGAACGCCAGCCCGAATACACCCAGCCGTGAACCCGGCAAATCCATCGCTGTCCGGACCGCCCGCTGCAGGTGTTCGTCGTTGCTCGGCAAGACCGTCTCGAGCAATGGAACCTTCAAATCCAGCCGGCCGGCGCGATAGACCAGCGCGCGCAGGTCCTTCGGCAGGCACGATCCGCCGAACGCAAAGCCGGGCTTAAGGTAGGCCGGCGAGATGTTCAGCTTGGTATCCCGGCACAGGGTTTCCATAACTTCCGCGGCGGGAATACCCAGGGCGCCGCTGAGCGCGCCCATCTCGTTTGCAAAGGCCACTTTCAGCGCGTGAAAGGTATTACAGGCATACTTGATCATCTCCGCCGTCCGCAGAGACACAAGACAGGCTTCTACTGTGAGTGGCCGGTAGAGTTCCGCGACTTTTTCCACGGCGCGGTCGTCCATGCCGCCCACTACGAGCAGGGAAGGCTCCAGAAAGTCGCGTACGGCGTTGCCTTCGCGCAGGAACTCCGGGTTCGATACGACCGCAAAGCGGTCCGTACCGCCTAGACAGTCTGCGCTTAATTCCTCGCATGTACCCGGGAAAACCGTGCTGCGCACCGCCACAATCAACTGGCGGCTTTGGCTCTTCCACGCGTCGGCGATCTGGCGGCAGACGCGCCGCAGTTGATCGAGACCCAGGTTTCCGTTCCTTTCGGAGGGTGTGCCCACGCAAATCAGAGCAATATCCGCTTGCTGCACGGCCGATTCAAGCAACGTGGTTGCCGATAGACGGCCGTTGGCGCGGCCTTCCTCGATCAGCTCCGCTAGGCCCGGCTCGTAAAAAGGGGCTCGCCCAGTCTCAATGCTCTCGACCTTGTACTCATCCCGGTCGACGCCGGTTACGTAGTGACCCAGATGCGCGAGGCAGGCAGCCGTGACTGACCCGACATATCCCAGCCCTAGTACGGCAATCCGGGTTTCACTAGTGGACGCATTCACGTCCCTAGTATGACATGTGAATCGCGGTTAAACTCTACGGCACCACGGCCGCCTGAGAAGGACCGGCGCTCAGTGTGCGGTTGGCTTTATCCCGATACTTCACTTGATAATAGAGTACCCGCTGTGAGATCGCCGGAATGGTAATCGTACAGGCGGAAGAACAGGGTATCCCAGCGGGATTCTCGCTCGCAAACCGGAAGGGCGGCGCCCCGATCGCAGCCGAGTCCGCCACGCACGGATCGTGGCGGCTGGTACAATTCCCGGAGTACTCCGCATAACCGAACTCGACGACCGCATTGTCGACGCTGACGCCCGCCGGCGGCTTCAAATTGAAGGCTACGGGCACGAAGGCCCCGCGGTTGATTGCATCTGCCGTGGGGTATGGCGGTATTTTCGCCATCCACATCTCTTCCCGGTCGTAATTGAGCCATTCGGCGCGGAACAGCAACCATGAATTGTCCGGCAACAGCCGGTTGTTTTCAAAACCGGTGACCATACGTAACCGGGACGTGGCGCTCACCAGCGTACGGGTGAAGGCGCCCGCAAAGTCGGTACGGTCCAAAGTGAACTGCCGGATGGTATTCGCCGCCGCGCCGACGTTCGCCACGCAGATGTCGTTGCCCGCACCCAATGGAGTGCCGCCGTGAATGCCGCTGCCCGCGCAATGGTCCCAAACCACGCCCGGACAATTCACGTAGACCTGCCCCACAGTGCTGCTGGAGACGCATTCGCCTTTGACCCGTGCAACGCAGTACGTGTACCACCCCGGCGCGTCCGTGGCGATACTGGATCCCGGCCCGCTCAGGTCGATCAAGGGATGCGATCCACAGCTTGCGCCGGTGGCCATCAGCTTACGATTGATCGATGCCACGCCCCCCGAGCCGAAGATATCGTCCGGGCTGGCCACCGAGCCGGGCGTCGCTACGTAAAGCTGCCCCTTCACCGGTGTGAAAGCCGGGTCGAAAGATCCGCCCTGGACTGGAGTGTTATCGAACGCACGAATCGCTTCGGGGGTTGAAGCATTCGCGCCCGCGGCATTCGGATGGGCGCCTGCATCAAAGCCCCAAGGCACGCCGAACACTCCCGCAAAAGGCGGATTGGCGCTGGTGTAGTTCACCCCGGCCGCCTGGCCGGGCGTTACGTTGGCAAATGGCAGCTCCAGGATTTTGGGAACAGGCCCTACGGCGGTCTGGTAGTCCGTCGGCCACCCCGTAATCGGTTTGGCCCATGCGGGCACATTGGTGGCTACTGCTTCGCCGCCGTCCCGCCATTCGCCATGCCCACTGGTATTGTTGCGGTCCTGCATCATGCAGTTTCCATGCGGGTCCGGCGCGCCGCCGCATCCGGCAAGCGCGTTCCAATACACTGCCAAAGAACCGTTCGCCGTGGTGCCGCCAGGAGGGACGCTCCATTGATTTGCGATCCACCACAGGGTCACAGGACCGCTGGGGATGGCCATTTGGGCGCCGTAACTGTTTCGCCGGAATATCCAGTGGCCATCGGCGTTCTTCTGCGCCAACGTCATCAATTCATTTGCACGCGAAGACCAGCCGCAGTTCGCAACGGTTCTGGCTGCTACACAGGCAGTATCTCCCAGTTGTGTGATGCGCAACTCGCCGGGCGCGCCGGTAAACTGCGCCTGGCGATAGGGCCCTGCCAAGTAAGGCTCGTATCCGGTCACGCCGGCGGCAGTGTAGCTGTTGATATCGATCCGGATGCACTGGCCGCCTCCGCCGATACCCAGGCTGGAGCATGCCGCGCTGGCGGCCGGGATGCTCGAATTGGACATGTTGATCGAAGGGTATGGATTCATCTGAAGCTGCACCCAGCCCGTCTCGCCGGCATCGGTGACCCCATGCAGACTGCGTCCCGTAGCCGCGGTCTGCGTAGTAGAGATAGGCCCTGCCGGCGTGTTGAACGTGTTGATAGCGCCGACGATTCGCGGTCCCCCGGCGGCTCCCGCGTGGGCCGGGTTTCCATCTCCCGGCGAGAATGCAAATAGCCACCCTGGGCTATCGCCTCCGACGGACAGGCAGAAAAAATAAAAGACGCCGCTAGACATCGTGCCCGGGCTACAATTCCACCCATTTGGGCCGCTCTTAAACTTGGCGGCATCGAACGCGGGGTCGAAGCTTGCCATCTGATCGACGACGCTTTCCGACGCGCCTGTCTGCGCCGTCAGATTGGTAAACGTCAGTCCATTGTTATAAACAACGGAGTATGCTGTCGTGCTCTTGACGATGGCGTTCCCGATTTGCGACCCATTGCCGTATGGCGCGGCCGGCTGTGCAATTGAAGCCGGGTCGAAAGCGCCTCGGATGACCAGTGGCCCGCCGCCGTCCGGGTCTTGCGAGACGCCATAAAAAGTCAAGACCGATTGCGACTGGTCGATATCCGCGGTCTCGCCATCCGGAAACGGAATGCCTTTCCAGGTGTTGGCGATGGGGGCGCCGCTTCCGTCCTTCCCCGAAGATCCCGGGTATCCGTAATAAGCGGTCGACCCCGTCGTTGGGTTGATCCAGTACAGGCCACCGTATAAGCAGAAAAATCCCCCGCTAACCAACTTATTGAAGCACGCGGTCCCAGCGCCGTTGTCCGGATAAGTTGGTGAAGGACTCTCCACCGCCGTCATGCTCGCGCTTTGCAGGAATGCGGTCGAGTTATCCGTAGGCGCTTGATGCCGCCGGATCATGATGGCGAAGTTATTCGCGCACCAATACAGATTGCCGCCCGCAGGCGGTGAACCCGAAACAACCAGGTGTCCGCCATCCTGGAAGGAAGAAATGACAAACTCTTGCGAAGTCGTGGCTGCCGGGGGTGTGATGCAGGCATCGTCTTTGGTGGACAGGCGGATGCGTCCATTGCCGTCGTCGGTCCAATACAAACTGAAAAGCTGCCCGCTGGTCCAGGCGACTGTCCCTGCGGGAGTGGCGGCTACGCTGGCTCGGCCCGAGTGGGGCGAAGACTCCTGTACATTAAACCGCGGCTTGGTGTCCAGCAGCCAGGGAATGATCCCGAAGCGCGTGGTATCGGCTTGTCCGGCGGTTAGGGGCGCGCCGTTGGCTTGGCTGCCGAGCGTTAGGGTCTGAATCCGGCTGGCGCAGGAAGCCCCGCCGTTCAGGGAAAGACACACGTCTACCTGCCGGTTGGCGGCTGCCGGCGAGTTCACATAACCCTTGAATGTCACCGCGAGTTGATCCAAGGTCCAGTTTTGACCATAGTTCGCACCTCCGTAGCCGGCATTCCATGCGTTGCCATTGGTCATTGGAGGGCGGATCACCAGCCAAGCCGTGCTGTTGCCGGCCGAGGCAGGGGCGCCGCCGCCGGCCAAAACGCCACATGGATCGGTCCACGGTCCGGCGGGATCGCACGGCATTTGACCTTGGTTATAAGCGGTCCCAAAAGGCATGTTGGACCAGTAGCCCCAGTTTAAGCCGCGCAGTCCGATTCGCCGCAGCAGGGCTCCCGTCAGCGGATCGATGAAAGACTCCGGGCTAAGGCCGCCGATGGATTCCGGCCAAGGCTGATCTCCGGGATGGGTGGGGTCTTGCAGCCAGGGATCTCCGTAGGTATTTCCGAGAGGGATATTTGTGGTGGTGAACGTGAAGGTAGCCGAATCCGAACCGCATACGATGCGTCCAAAATGGTGCGTGTAGGCCTGTAGCGCCCGCGAATAATGCCGTACTCCAGCGTAGGGTCCGGCGGTAGCCAACTCCGCCGACCGTTTGCCGATTACAGCCAGCCGCGCCTGTCCGCTGTTGAGGTTGCCGGGCCGGTTATCGAGGCTGGAGCCTGCGAAGATAGCCGGGTCCACATCATGCACCAATGGCGAGAGGGAGCTATTCTCGCTCACCTCAAGGGTACAAGCGTTCCGATCGGGCGCCGTGTATCCGACGACCGCCTGTGTGGCCGTGGCGCCGACCACGCGCAGATCGCCGATGGCGGCACGGCACAGCCCCGCCAAAGCCATCGGCAAGGCAGCCATGGCCACGGCTGCGGATGGTCGAGGCATTCTTATCCGGTGGGCGGTCTGTTCCAAGCCTTAGCTCTGCTGGGGCCGGGCGACCCCGGCCGGAAGCCCGCGGGAGCCCAACCCGGCTGTGAGGCGGTAACCGGTGTCGTCGCCACTTGGGACGAAGATTGCGCCGCGCTAGCCCGCTCCACGGCCACGCACAAACCCGCCAGCATCGGAAAATAATACGCATAGCCGTTACTGGCGAAGACAGCCGTACCCGTGAACGCGATGAGCGCCAGCCGAAGAGCGAACGAGAGGTGCCGTACGGAGGACAACGCGGGATCCCGGCGAGCCCGTTTTTCGACCGAGAGCAGGCTCTTAAAACACAACAGCAGCGTCACGCAATACAAAAACAATCCAGGCAGTCCATCTTCGCAGGACAGTTGCGTGAACGTATTGTGCGTTTCGTGCCACGCATTCCAGTCCGGCCGCCCCGTAGTTTCCTCAATGAAGTCGGCGTTGGCGACCGCGAACATCCCCGGCCCCACGCCCAGCAAGGGATGCCGCATGGTTAATTGCAAACTGGAGAGCAGCAGGGATTTCCGTATATCCATAGACTCTACCGCGGATCGCTCCGAATCCGACAAATACGCCGGAGTGGACGCCGCGAAGATAGTCTTAAACCGATCCAAAGCGCTAGCCGACCAAGCGACTGCGATTACCGATAGGATCACTGTCACGATGCCCACAACCAATTTCTGACTGGGGGGCAGCGGTATAAAATACAGCAGAAACATGATGCCTAGAGTTACCAAACCCCCGCGCGACCCAGTCGCTGCGATAGTTACGGGAATGCACAGGAGCATTAGCAGACAGGCCAATCTCAATGGCGACAGTCCCGACTTGGTGCGCACGACAAAGAGACAGAATGGCAGGCCCATGAGCAGCATAAGCGCCAGATAGTTGGCGTTGCCAAGAATGCCTCCCACCAGGGCAATACGGCCGCCTTGCGCACGACCGATTACCAAAGTGAAGGCCTCGATGAAAACAGTTGCCGCCGCGAGAGTGTACATGATCTTGCGGCATTGCTCCAGTCCCTGCACCGCGGATGCGACGATCACGTAGGAGAAAAGCGATAGCGCCCAAAAATCCCGGAGCATTCTGACGCTGCCGCCGCGCCATACGCTGAATGGGACACAGATACACAACCAAAGGGTAAACGCGAATAGCGCGAGGCCAATCTTGGAGAAAACGGCACGTAGGTCCCCGCCGAAAAGCAGCGTCGCCAAGAACGCCAGACCCATGACAACCCGAGCCGAATGCAACGCGTACCCCGTGACCATATCCATAATCTCTGGAAAGCGGGCCCACACAACAAATACAAAGATCACAGTGAGATAAAATGCGGGGCGCCGTGCAGCCGCCGGCCCAGCCGGGTGCGCAAGGTTGACGTCGCGCTGCGGCTGTGAATGGAAGGGAGTCATGTCCGTGGCGGCTTTGGCGCCCCGTCGATTCAGTGTAGCATCGGGCATACGCCGCCCTGCCACTCGACCTTGTCCAACCGTGGCACTCTACTTGTTATCTTTGCCATCGGTCACGATATCTTTCCCCAGGGTGTAGCGCAGATCCAGCTTAACCGAGCCGGCAGGCTGGGGCCCCAGGCGGCTGTACAATTCGATCCATGGGGCAGCATCGCCAAGCTTTGGGAAACGGTCGCGCAGCTTCCAGTTTGGGTCGGACTGGAGGGCCTCTCCTACCTTCCTTTCCAACTGAAAGGCCGACTCGTCCAGCAAGACCTGCACTGGCCGCGTATCCAAGAGCACGGCATCGATGGGCGCCCGGTCCAAAAAGTCGCAGATCTCTCTGGAATCCTTGTAACGCAAGTGATAAACATTCCCATACCAATTCGTACTGCTCATGACCTTGGTCGAACGCAGCACCAAATGCCCAGGCCGATGGTCGTGCATGGCCACTTCCGTGATAAAAGCTCCCTCTCCACATGCATTGGAAATCACCAAAAAGTTACCGGCCGCAAAACTCGGAGTCGTCAATAAGAAATGCGCGGGCTGGTCGAAACCTTGGTAGGGTTTGAGCGGCACCGCCCACGTTTGGGCTGCAAAAAACCCGATCGCCAGCGCTCCAAGCACCGCTGCACGGGCGGGCAACGGCACGGCATGCGGCAGAATGCGCCGCGCGGCCCACTCTAAACCCGCCACCGTCAGAATAAGGGCTGGCGGCAGCGCGGCCACCATATAGCGATCGGCTCCATTGCCGATCAAGCTATGGTAAGCCCAAACGCCGATCAGCAAGGCCAGCGATCCGGCCAGGGCGATGTCTGTGCGACTCCGGAAGAGCCGCACGAGAACCTCAGCCATACCAAGTATGCAGAAAAGGCCCAGGCTCCACCCCATTGCCGCCCAAAGCACCCGGATATAAGCCAGCGCGGTGTCTGCAATTACTGAAATAGTAACGGTTTCGCCACCCATCGAACGTTCGATTAGCCAGTAAGAAAGCACAGGCCATGGAGCGCCGAATACGACGATGATTGCCGCGGCATAGTAAAGTCCCCGCGCCCGCAACAAACGCCAACGCCCAGTAAGCGCAATGGCCAGGATCGGCAGCAGTGCCAAGGCCACTCCATTGGCTTTCGTAGCCATGCTCAGCGCCGTGCACACGCCGAAAACAACCGCCGCCCGAGTACTCTCGTTTTGGAGATAACGCACCAGATAGATCATTGCCCACAAGTCCAGCAGCGCTACCAGCCCGTCCGCCATAACCGCTGCTGTGGACACCTGTGTCAGCGGCGTCAGCACAAACAGCGCGCCACCCGCGAATGCCGCCAGTCGCCAATACTTCTGGCGTAGCACGTAGTAAATAGAGGTTCCGGTGGCGGCTGTAATTAGCGCCATCAGCGACAGAACGGATACTTTTCCGGGTGAAAAGATGAGCGTCCAGAGGGCCTCGGTGATGTGAAAGAGTGGCGGCCACATACCGAAAGCAACCTTCGGATAGTGCGCATAGTAGCGTTCCGCATACGTCATCGGCCAAGTGAGGTGGCCTGATGCGATGTAGTCCCGGATCATCAAGCCGGTGATATAGTGCGCGGACTCGTCCGGATTTCCTGAAAGCTCCACCGCAAAGGCTCCCGCTTTCCACTGCAAGGCTGCGGCCAGCATCCAAAGGATGGCGCAGACCGTTACATATTCCAGCGCGCGCAATTGGAAGGGCGCCCGCTGGGTGGGCAACGGTGTAGGCTGTCTATCCTGTGATGGCATACTGGAGGGCAGCGCTTGGCCGGGCCATGCTCGGCGGCTGCATTGTGCCGCTGCATATAAGTTAGCAGGCTGCCGCCGCCAACGCGACGCAAGAGTTCGGTCGGGACCGCCCGATGCCGGAGCAGACCTCGATTGCCGGCATCACCCGCGCCGGCGTTGCTCAAAAGTCGTGCAGATCTCTTTGCTGGCGCGCTCCAACAGGTACGGGCTCGCGGCGGCTGGCAGCCACTCTGTCAGATCGCGTCCGATTCTTCCGGCTAGAGCCAGAGCGGAAACGCGCGGCGAAAGCCCTAATGCTTCTGCAGCGAAGCGTGTCATGGCCTTCACATATTCCTCGGGGTCGTGGTTCTTTAGCGACCGCCGGCCGCGTTCCCCCATGGCGCGAAAAGTGCCGGGATCGGCCAAAAAGGCGCGTAAATGTGCTTGGATGTCCGCAACTTCGGATTCGGGCCGAACAAATGCGGTGGCGTCCTCGGGCAGGGATGCGTACCAACCTGTGCGGGTGACCAGGGTGGGTAGGCTATAGTCCCAGAATTGCAATTGACTGAGCGACGCCTCTCCCATTGAAGGGTATCGAAGATTGATTGCAAGATTGGCGGTGCTGAGTTTCTGCTCCACCTGGTCGTCGGAAAGAAAGCCGTGTATGCTTACAATAGAGCTCAACCCAAGGCGTTCGATTTCCGTCCGGATGTGGCTTTCGTCCCATAGCTGCCCGCAGATATCCAGGCGAAACTCCTCCCGCTCGCCGATCCCCGCCAGTGCCTCGAGCACGGCCCCCATGCGCCGGTTCCGATTCAGGTAGCCGAAAACGACGAGTCGATAGGGGGGGCAGGGCACGCCATCGCGCGCCGCCAGCCGTGCGCGATAACGCGATTCGCCGGCGGCCGCATACGGTAACTCCAGAGCGGCTGTGGGACAGGCGGGCGTTTCATTGAGTTCATCGAGTGCCCCGCCGCAGTGCGTAATCGCTCCGAGTGCGTAGCGGGTGGCTTCTCGTGTCAACGGGAAGTTCTGTGGCATGCTTTCGGCGCTGACGCCGCCTGCGCAGAACGCCGCGGCACTCTCCCGGCCCTCCTGGCCGTACCAGCGTTCCATGGCATTCCAATAGGCGGCGCGATCCTTCTTGTGGCGGCCTGACAGCGTGAAGAAAAAATCATGGAGGCAAAGATCGTGCAACACGACAATACCTGGCTGCTGTGTGCTGACCTGCCAGATGCCGGCATGAAGATCCGGGTGATTACCCAGGTGATAGATGGAAATCGCGCCGTTGTTGACCTCGCGCCAGGGAGGCGCCGCCGGTTCGTAACGCGCCACGCGCGCAATGTCATGCACCTCCGTCGACACCTGATCCTGGTCCGTCCATAAAACCACATCGTGGCTCCTGGCGAGCACCGGCAGAACCCGCATCGCATAATGCGCGACGCCGCTCCGCGCCGGCAAGAGAGGTGAGAACCAATTGATCTTTAGCACAACAGTTTCTCCACCACGTTCGCCCAGGAAATATGCAGGTCCCGATAACGCGCGCGGCCGGCTTCGCCCATGGCGGCGCCGCAGCGGCGGTCGGCCCATAGCGTGTCCATGGCTTCCGCCAGCGACTCGGGAGTGGGGTGTGCCACTACTCCCGTCTGCCGGTCCAAGACAAATTCCAGCGTGCCGCCAGAATCCGCACAGGTGATCACCGGCTTCGAAGACAACATAGCTTCCAGCGTCACGTACCCGTAATCTACGTCCAGCGGCGGAAAGAGCACCCCCAGGCACTGCGCGTATAAATCGCGTTTTCGATCCTCGGATACTCTGCCGAGCCACTCAATCCGGTCGCTCAACTTGTATTTCCGCACCGCCTGCCGGGTACGGCCGCCGGGTTCCCCGGCAAAGCATATGCGCACGCGTTCCCGGCATTGTGATAAGGCCTGTATTGCTAGCCACTGCCGACTTACGGCGTTCATGGGACCGGGGAAGAATAAGTAATCGGCTGAAGGGCATTTGTAGAACAAGAGAGCATTCTCCGGAGGATGGTACACCGGTTCCGAAGCGATTCCGCAATATCGGAGCAGCCTGTCCGACACTTTTTGCGATTGCGCGTAAATTGCTATGGCTTCCGGGATCAGTTCGCGATCGGCCCGGCGAATTGTTTCTCGAATGAGGGGGCCGTCCGGGCAATGCATGAGGCCACCCGCCGCAGGCTGGTCCCACAGGTCGTAAGCCGTACGATACTGGTGCATCAGCCAGATGACTTTATTCGGGTGCGGGATCAGGTAGGCGGGAAAGTTGAGCCCGATAATCCGGTCGATTCGAACGCCGGAGCTTTCCGTGAGATCCAACAGCCGGCACGCGAGAATTTGATCCGGAATACGGTCCGGCGGGTAGTCTTTGAACGGAATATCGGCCAGTTCGGCTTCATGGCCTGCCTCGGAGAGCGCTTCCAGAAGATTACCTGCCAGAATTTCGGCATCGCCGCGTATGAAGGGGACGCCCGAGGTAACGACCAAGATCTTCATTGCAGGAGATTCTCTAGGACGTTGCCCCAGTCGATCCGTAGGTCGCTATAGCACTGCCGGCCGGCATCGCCCCACTCCTTGGTCCGATCGCGATGGTTCCATAGATCGTCCATGGCGGTGGCCAGCGATTCCGCCGTCGGTTCGGCAATAATGCCAGTCTCCCGATGCGCGACGAATTCCAGCGGACCTCCGGAATCGGCGCAAGTGATTACAGCCTTATGGGCGAGCATGGCTTCCAGCGTGATATAGCCGTAATCTTCATCCAGCGGTGGAAAGAGCACTCCCAGGCAGCGGGCGTAGAGATCGCACTTCTGCTCTTCGGGCACCGCACCCAACCAACGGACGCGTTCTTGGAGTCCTTCTTTGCGTGACAAATCCGCGCACTCCCGCTCAAAACCGCGATCGTCGGCCGGACCGGAAAAGCATATCCGTACCTGAGAGCGTGTTAGCGCCAGCGCCTTTAACACGAGGTCCTGCCTCTTGAGCCGGTTGATCCGGCTGGGAAAATACAAAAAGTCTTCCGCTGGGCGAGTATGGAAGCGGCCTCCATCCCGTGGGGGAGGGTAGAGCGGCCTGGCGTTCAACCCGCAACTAGTCTTCAAGCGGAGAGCGACATTGCGCGAAATCGTGAAGAGCCCGCGGCTCTGCGGAAGCAGCTTCATATCCGCGGCATGAATCACCGACCGCACGTCAAGGCCGTTCGCATAAGTGTGCAAGTCGTTGAGCGGATGTTGCCACAACTCGTACGCCTGCCGGTGTTGGTGAAGCATCCAGATTACCTTGCGTGGATGCGGTATCAGGTAAGCGGGGAATTTCAGCCCTATCAGGCGATCGACGGACCTGCCGGCGGTTTCCGTCAAGTCCAGGAGCCGGCAGGCAAGCATTTGATCCAGAATGCGCTCCGGAGGATACGCCTTGAACGGTATGGCGACGATTTCAGCCTGATGACCGGCTTCCACCAGGACACGGCGCAAGTCCTCGGCAAGCACCTCGGCGCCGCCGCGCACAAACGGAACTCGCACTGTGGCAATCAGTATTCGCAATCCGCGGCCTCGTGCAAGCTTCGCTGGACCCGGGCGACAGTTACCCTGCGCGCTTCTCCACATTGGCGGCCATGGCCGCCTTCAGATCCTCCCACTCCCGGCATAAATTCTCGTTCTTCTCGCGCTCCTCGCCTAGTTCGACTTCGAGCTGGCGGATACGCCTCTCGGCATGCTGCAGAATCTTGGCCTGCTCTTCCAGCGCGCGGAGGGCGGAATACTGAAAATGCACGATCTGGGGTGTGTACCAAAAAAGCATCCGCTGTACGAGTCTGACCAGGCGTGCGCCCACACGGCCGCGAAAGGTCGGCGGCTCCGGCGGTAGCTGGCCTACCAGCGCATAACTAGCGTGCAACGCCGATAAGACCGACCGCAACGCCGCGCCTTCAAGCGACGTCGAGTCATCCGCTTGGGTTCGTTCGGTACGTCTGCTTCCTTCCGAAGGGCGGTATGCCCGCTCCATTTCGTCCCGAATCTGTTGTAGAATTTCCTTACCCATCAGCGCGGCGCCGCTTTACGCGCACTGCCCGGCTTCGCTTGGCAAGAAATCCCGCGCCACTCCCAGTGCCCGGCAATCGGCCTCAACCATTTCGCGGACCAAAGCTTCGAAGGTCGTACACGGCGTCCATCCCAATTTCGTCCGCGCCTTGGCATAGTCCCCGAGCAGAAGATTTACCTCCGCCGGGCGGAAGAGCGTCGGATCTGTCACGACATAGTCTCTGTAATCCAGGCCGGCGTGAGAAAAAGCGAGTTCCACGAACTCCCTTACGGAGTGGGTCTCGCCGGTTGCTATCACATAATCGTCCGGATCGGGCTGCTGCAGCATCAGCCACATTGCTTTCACGTATTCACGCGCGTGTCCCCAGTCCCGCTTTGCTTCCAGATTCCCTAACTGTACCTTCTGGCCCTGCCCCGCCAGGATGCGCGCAACGCCGGCCGTGATTTTGCGCGTAACAAATTCGAAACCGCGCCGCGGGGATTCATGATTGAACAGGATCCCGCTGCTGCCATGCAGGCCGTACGCTTCACGATAGTTCCGGGTCAACTCGAAGCCGCACACCTTGCTAATGCCATAGCTCGAGCGGGGGTGGAAGCGTGTCCGCTCGGTTTGCGGCAACTCCTCCGCTTTGCCAAACATTTCGCTCGAACCGGCGAAATAAAACCGACAGTTAGGAGCCAGGTCCCTGACCGCGGAGAGCAGAAAATGCGTGCCGTTGATGTTGGTGTTAAGAGTTGAGAACTCGTCGTCGAACGAGTAGCTGACGAAGCTCTGCGCCGCCAGATGGTAGCATTCGTCGGGCGCCACCTTGGCGACCACTTGATATACGCTCGCGAAGCTTTCGAGCGAGGCGGCATGCAGCGTAACCTGGCCGCGTACGGCGTTCAAGCGTACCAGCCGGTGCTCAGGATCCTCCAGGGCCACCCGACGCACAGCGCCGTGAACTTCGTACCCTTTCGAAAGAAGGAACTCGGCAAGATAAGACCCGTCTTGCCCGGTGATCCCGGTAATCAACGCGCGTTTGCCCATTTAGTTATTAGCATCCCAGCCCAGCCGTCAAACGGCGAATCCACTTTACCCGAATTTCAACCGTCTCTTCGGCGAACCGAATTTACCATTATAAGCGACCCTCAAGCCAGCCGCCTCCCACCATTAGCGCGTGTACGAGACAATACAAAACTGCGACATCTTTACCCAACTTCTCGGGACGGCAGCATTGCACGTCGGCGTGGGCCGCCTTGGCTGCGCCCGTCGCGCTCGGCATACTTCTCCGGACGCGCCGGGGGCGTCGATTAGACAGCGGCTGGAGCATGCCGGATGAATTGCGGAGGACAAGACGCAACTATTTGTGGACTTGGGGACCGCCTGAGGCCTTCAAGCAATTCGCTAGAAACCAATACCAGATCGTATACCTCCCGGTAGGGGAGCTTCAGCCTTTCCACCGGATACCATGTCTTGCGGTCCAGCACAGCGACGGTCGCGCCGCGTACCTCTTCACTGAGCTGCCGGTTAACACTCTCCCCTACCAGGACAAACTCATCCGCGATGGCCAGTCCTCGCACCCAGTCTTGCAACTGTACACGTTTGACGGTTCCACGGTCTCCTACGTTGAACGCACGTAATTCACTGGTCGACGAACAGCATACAATCCAGTTCTCCGCTTGACGCCTGGGGGTATGCGGGCAGCATAGCTCAGTGAGAATATCCTCGCCCGTATCGAGCCGGAATAGCATACCGGTGCCTTCGCGTTGATGCCCGGCCCAGCCGCGCGGTTCCGAAAAGCGGCCGAAAGCGGTGGCGTACAAAACGCCTTCATCGAGGAGCAGGCAATTCAGGTGCCAGCAGTCCGCTCCCTGCGCCGGCTGGTAGCGCCGCACAATATCGCCATTTACACTGGCCCACACGACGGCGTCCTGGAACGACGACACAGCCGCATAATTCTCTCCGTCCCAAAGGACGTCGTGCGGATCCGTCAGCCCTTGTATAACCACCTGCCGCTCAAATCCTTCAGGCGTATAGTGCAGAATCACCGTGCCGCTGGCCACCTGGTTCGGCGCCCATAACATACGTACCAGCTCATCGTTCGAGACGAACAGACCGGTCGTGCTCACATCGTCGAGTCCGATCCAGCTCTTGCCGTCATGGTAAATCAGGCCGCCGCCCGTGTCTCCGTCCCCAAGGCAGGAAGCCACCAGATGTACGGGTTTATTGTCCAGAGTCAGCGAAAGGTCCATTATGGATTTATCGGTTCTGCCGGGCCGCTATGGAAGCGCCCTGCTCCGTACGCATACTACCAGATTGCCGCAACGCTCGGGGTTCGCATCCGATTGGCTATAATGATCTTCGCAATCGTCAGGCGGCCTTCCGCCCAGCCGGTTTGAGCAGCCTATACGATAAGGAGGAAATAGCGATTGGAGTGTGAACGCCTGGACTACAGTCTCTCTCTTGATGGGGAGATTCTTCTGGCGGCCGGCGACGGTCCGGAATTTGCAGGCTGCCTTTTGGCGATCGAGGGCGACACCTGGGAAAAGCTCGATTCTCTGTATTCGAGCGGCATCGCCGTGGCCGGAGACCGCCTTTACCGTTTGCTCTGCACACGCTCGGACGAAAAGTCCCGGGCCGCTGGGGAACTCCTCGTGTACGACGAGCTGGGCGTGATTAATTATCACCGGATCGATTGCCTGGACGATCCGCATTCTCTAATCTACGATGGGGAATACCTGCTGACCCCGTGTCCCGCTGTCAACACCATTTTCTGGCTGGGTCTCGACGGTACAGTGAAGCGCTCCTGGACTGCTCCCGGTACCGATGACGCGTGGCACGTGAACGGCGTGCACATACACAAGGGAAGGCTGTGCGCATCGGCGTTCGGGCGCTTTAACGAAAATTATGGATGGAGCCGCGACTTGGACGCCCCGGCTGGAATCGTGTTCGACGTAGAGAGCCAAGACGATATCGTAAGCGGTCTATGTTGTCCGCACGACCCACAGCGTGTCGACGGGGGATGGATGGTTTGCAACTCCCGCCCGGGCGACCTCCTGTTTCTCGACGAATCGGGTTCCATAGTACGCAAGGTGAATATGGGGGGGTGGACCCGTGGACTGGCTGTTTCCGAGCGATATATTTTTGTTGGGGTCAGCGGCGAACGCCATGCGGCCGATCCCAGCCATGGCGCGATCGCCGTTCTGGACCGTAAGACCTGGGCGCCCCTGGCTCGGCTAACGCTGCCCTGCGTGGAACTGTTTAGTCTGAGCCTGGCGCCGCGAAAGTTCCTGCGCGGATTACGCCGCGGATTTCGCACAAACGCCACCCGCGTCGCCGCGCAAGATCGCGAGGATATGTTCCGTAGAGTTGGAAACATCCGCCCGCAAGGGGGTTTCACACCGATGGACGCGCTCCCGCCGGACGACTGCCGGTGCATAGTTACCGCGCAAGCGCCCAGTGAAGTGCTTACCGGCGCCGCGCTCACGGTGGAAGTCGCGGTTACGAACTGCGGACCCGCGACACTGCTGACGGCCCCTCCTCGGCCGATTCACCTCGGCTACCGCTGGTCGGGTCTAGACGCGTGGAGCGCGCAGCCGCAGGTGGACTATTTGCGGTTCCGGCTGCCGCAAGCGCTTGCCCCTGGCGGAACGCTGAAGTGGGATATCAGCCTTACAACGCCTTCAACAGCGGGCTCTTACGACCTCGCTCTCAGCCTCGTTCAAGAGTGGGTGGCGTGGTTCGACGAACTCGATAGCGCCAACGGATGCAAGGTGCGGGTGAACGTTCGGGAAACGGCTTCGTAGCGTTTCGATTCCTATGGCTAACGATATAAACGTCCAGACCATCATGCAGGAAATCAGGGAGCGCATCCGGCAGCGCTCCACTCCGCCGCCACTGCCGGCCGAACCCGAATTTCCCTCCAATCCGGAGTTGCCCGACCTGAATCCGCTGGAAACGACTGTCCGTTCGCTGCATTTAAGCAAGGCTCTGGTCGGGGATCTGCCTCCCCAGCCGCCGTCGTTTCGCGGACGACTTGGATCTCTGCTGGTCAAGGCCGTTCGCCGCACGCTGTTTTGGTACACACCCCCTATCCGCGATTTTCAGGCTGGGGTCGTGGTGGGCTTCGACCAGCAGGTGGCTGCGCTCAGAAGCATGGCGGCCGCCGCCCAAGACACTTGGCGTGTCCTGATGGAAGTTGAGAACCGCTGCCAAATTATCGAGGAACGTTTCGCGAAACTGGAGCAGGCCTTGCATCTGGAGCTTGAAAACCGCGGCGCGAAGCTGGAACACTCCTTGCATGCGGAAGCGCGCGCGCGTGAATACTTGGGCGAACGTCTGGAGGCCGAGACTGCGGCACGCGAGCAGTTGTCGTCCCATCTGGCGGCGGAAACCGGCGCACGAGAGGCCATGAGTTCGTCGATAGCAGAGAGATCCCGCCAATTGGATATCGCCATCCAACAATTGCGGGCCGAAAATTCCCATCAGCACGCCCGGATTTCGATTCTACTGGAAGAGGTGCGCAAGAAGGCCGCCGTTTCCGGTGAGCCTCAAGCAGCCCAGCTTTCCGGTGGAGATAGCCATGCACTGGATGGCCGAATCGGTAACCCGCGCATGCCCATACTGGACCTCGGCTGCGGCCGCGGCGAATGGCTTGAAATCCTCACCGAAACCGGCCTGGAGGCGTATGGGGTCGATACCAACCAAATCTTCGTCGCCCAATGCAGGGAAAAGGGCTTTCGCGTGATAGAGGAGGATGCCCTCCAGCACCTTCGCAGCCTGCCGGATAGCCGGCTTGGTGCGGTAACCGGATTTCACATCATTGAACACCTGCCGCTGGATGTCTTGATAAAACTTATCGACGAGACCGTGCGCGTACTGAAACCAGGCGGCCTGGCGATCTTTGAGACGCCCAATCCACAGAACGTACTGGTTGGTTCCAACAATTTCTACATCGATCCTACGCACCACCGCCCCGTCCCCTGTCTTACCGCACAGTTTTTGCTGGAAGCGCGGGGACTGTGTGACGTTGAAATTGTGGGTCTGCATCCTTTTGCAGAGTCGTACCACGTGCTCGACGGCACGGAACTGGCGCGAAGGTTCAATGAATATTTCTACGGTCCACAGGATTACGCCGTCATCGGGCGGCGGGTTTAATCGTGAATAGACGTCCCCGCATCCGTATCCTCACGCCCGCGCTGGCGCCGTACGATGCGATCGGTACCGACGTCGCCCAAATGCGCGACGCACTTCTCCAGAACGGATACTCAGCGACTATATTTGCCGAAGGCATTGACCCGCGCTGTGCCGGTATCGCGGAACCGCTTTCAGCCGCTCCGGGGGACTTCTGGCAATCCTCCGAAGATATTCTGATCTATCATCACTCTACGGGATGGGTATCCGGGGAGGAGATTCTGTCCAAAACGAAGAATTGCATATTCCTTCGCTACCACAACGGCGTCTGGCCCGCCTCCGCAACACTCTCGTTCTCGGCGACTCCACGTTCAATTGCGACGAAATGATTGCATTGGGCGCACCCGCGGCGAACTGCCGCGTGCTAGCCCCGCTGCACGCGACCGAAGAACTGGGACGCGAACCTTTCGACATTCCAACCATTCAGCGCTATTCCGGCGAGGTGGCCAATATCCTCTTTGTTGGCGGCGTCAAGCCCAACAAGGGGCATGCGCGCGCCATTCGCGCATTTGCCGTATACCGCCAATTCAATACGCGGTCCCGATTGATATTCTGTGGCGGTATCGACGACCGCCTGCGGAACTATGTCGATTACTTGCGGCGGTTGGCGGCACGTCTCGGAGTTGCCGATCAGGTCGTATTTACAGGTTCCGTTACCGGCAGCCAGCTCAAAAGCCTGTACGTTGCCGCTGATGTATTCCTCTGCACCAGCGAGCACGAGGGTTTCTGTGTGCCGCTGGTGGAAGCCATGTACTTCCGCGTCCCCATTGTGGCCTGGGGGCAAACCGCAGTTCCCGAGACGATCGGCGGCTGTGGATTTGTTCTAGAGCATTGGGATGAGATGCACTGCGCCACCTGTATTTCGGAGCTGGTTAACGACACCAGTTTGGCAACCCGGTTCGGAGACTTGGGCCGCAAGCGCTACCAAGAGGTGTTCAGCCCTGGTGTGCTACGAAGTACGCTGTTTGATATCATAGCGGGATTAGCGGAGGTAACTCAGGATAAATGAACCGCCTCCGAATCGGATATGTAGTCCAACGCTACGGCGTCGAAGTGAACGGCGGCTCGGAAACTCATTGCCGGGGGCTCGCCGAGCGCTTAGCCCGCAATAACGACGTTGACGTACTGACCACGCGTGCGATTGATTACGTGACGTGGAAAGACGAATATCCCGAAGGCGCCGAGACTATCAACGGCGTGTGCGTCCGGCGATTTGGGGTGGACCAGCCGCGCATGCCCGCACAATTCGACGCGGCATCCCAGACGGTTTTTTTGAAGCCCCACACCGAAGCCGATGCGCTTCGCTGGATGGAGTTGCAAGGACCCTACTCGACTCCGCTACTCACCTATCTGAAACAGAATCGCTCGGCCTATGACGTCTTCCTATTTCAGACGTACCTCTACGCAACGACATATTTCGGATTGCCGCTTGTTGCGGACCGTGCGGTTCTGATCCCGACCGCGCACGACGAGCTGCCGATCTATCTCGATATTTTCGATACGGTATTTCGGAAAGCGCGGCATCTGTTGTGCCTCACTCCCGAAGAGCTCGCTTTTTTGAGGAGACGCTTTTTCGATATCGACCTGAAAGGGGACGTGCTGGGCTCCGGAATCGATCCGATACCCGACCCATCCCCGGACCCTCGCTGGGAGGCGTTGCGGGAGCGGCTGGGGAATTCACCGTTCATCCTGTACGTCGGCCGGATTGACGAATCCAAGGGCTGCCGGATTTTGATTGAATTTTTCGAACGCTATTTGGCGGAATTTCCCGGAACCGATTTGAAGCTGCTGATGGTGGGGAAAGCGGTCATGCCTGTTTCCGGCCATCCGCGGATCGTCCTGAGCGGTTTCGTCCCCGAAGCCACGAAATATTGGGCGATTCGCGAATGCCGGTTTATGGTGGCGCCGTCGCCTTATGAGAGTCTGTGTATCGCGGCGCTGGAGGCCTGGCTGCTCGGAAAACCTGTTCTGGTCAATGGCGATTGCGCGGTGTTGCGGGGCCAGTGTATCCGCAGTAACGGCGGCTTGTGGTATACGAGCTACGGGGAATTCCGCGAAGCCGTGAATTGCCTTTTGAACAACGATGCCCTCGCGTGCGCACTGGGAGTACAAGGAGAAGCGTTCGTTAGAGCGAACTACGCGTGGGAGGAAGTCGACAAGTGCCTGATGGGGGTTCTGTCGTCGATTGCGGCGACGCAG